>CAZAEW010000007.1:0-1683 GCA_964484065.1 uncultured Bacillus sp. | reverse complement strand
TAACGCTGAATCCTATCGGTTTTGTGTCCGAATCCAGGGTTCATTCGGACACTAATGCTTATTCCAAAAGATTTTGAGTCCGAATCAGAAGCCTTTGGTGATAAGTCGAATATTAAATCAGAACGAAGAAACAACAATCTTTTGGAATACAGCCAAATAAATAAATCCGCGAACCTCGCGGATTAGCAGCCTCCTGCTCAGGTGAATCCCCTTGAAGGGGCACTTGTTCCGCCACCTCCGGAACCTGATGAAACAGGACCTTTGATATTCGCTTTATAAACTCGCTCATGATTGGTGCTGCCGCAAACAGGGCACTTCACTTCTGGCAATTTTGAAAAAGGAACCATTTTATTAAATTCTTTTTGGCAATCATTACAGCGCAAATCAAACAGTGCCATAACTCTGACCCCCTTAAAACATATACCTATAAGGGTATTTTACCAAATTTATTATTCACAGACAAGAACTTACCTGAATCTACTGTTCATTCCAACGATACTTTTTGTTCTTGTGAAGCTTATCGAGACTGCAATGTAAACATAATCCATTATGACAGCATACCACCCCACCGCATTCAGGGCAGCGCCATTTTTCTTCTTCCTTCTCAAGAAACATTTCCAAACCCCGCGCTTTGATGAATTTGAGATTCTCAATCATACTCATATGATATTTTGTACGGTAACGTTGATCGAGACTTTTCAAGCGACTGCAGGGAAAATCAGCGCATTCATAGCAAAACCTAACTAGTCCTTTCCCAAGCAGATCACATTGTTTCTTCATGAAGGCGCAGTTCTTACCGCGCGGGAGGCAGCCAGTACAGTACGACTTTCTAAATCCCTGTTTCTTCAGATCATTTTTCATCGCCAGATAGCTGACACAAACTCCACAATTCATCCCACAAGGGGCAATGAGTTTTTCTTCCATGCCTAATCAACACCTTATATTTGTAACCTGATTAATAATTAATTGAGACCTTTTTCTCCCTGCTCGTTAATTATAAATCAACTACAAACGAGCACAAGCATTGATCATACAGTGATTTCATGACCTAAAATATAATGATTTTCGCACTAAACCAGAATCCTAAAGAATAAACTTTCAAGGTACAAACACATCCCAATGACCTCCTGCTCCTGCAACACCGGTGCGGCAAATGGTGCCATCCCTGTATAAGATTCTCCGGTGATAATTTGGTGCTAAAAGAACAGTTTTATTCATATTCTTATAAAAGGAAACAATGAGAAGGAGTGTAAACTTTTGTTAAAAAAGGTTAAGGTTCGTTTACAGCCCATTGTTAGTAAGATAAATTTACCCACTGTTTTGAAAACAACAATACTTCCGGGTGACACAATTGAAAGATTATTTATTGCCACTCAGGCAGGAGAGATCTTTTACATAGGAGAAGGAGTTGTAAGGACTTTTTTAGATATTCGCCCTCGAATTATAAAACTAGGTGCGTCTGGTGGCGGATATGATGAACGAGGATTGCTGGGGCTGGCGTTCCATCCCCAATTTTATACTAACGGCCTGTTTTATCTTCATTATTCAGCAGCTGGCACACAAGGTCCAGGGGCTCTTTCTGAACCTTTTAAGCCTAACCCGTGTGATCCCGGAACCTTAAACCTAAGGTGGATAAATAGAGAAACTCAATATGATCATATTGATACAGTTGAAGAGTGGATT
>CAZAEW010000006.1:74675-97605 GCA_964484065.1 uncultured Bacillus sp. | reverse complement strand
CTCGTATCGTCGTTCATCCCACTCATGAACGACGTTTTCCTCTTCTCTATCGCTCGTATCGTCGTTCATCCCACTCATGAACGACGTTTTCCTCTTCTCTATCGCTCGTATCGTCGTTCATCCCACTCATGAACGACGTTTTCCTCTTCTCTATCGCTCGTATCGTCGTTCATCCCACTCATGAACGACGTTTTCCTCTTCTCTATCGCTCATATCACCGTTCATCTCACTCACGAACGACGTTTCCTCTCTCTCTATCGCTCAGATCACCCGTTCATCCCACTAAAAAAGCCAGTCCCACGCTCTCTACCAAGCGTCAGGACTGGCTTTTGCCTTATCGTTATACTGTATAAAAGTTCTTTTTCGGAAGATAGCCGCGTTGAATAGCTTCAAAAGTGAGCTGCTCCCTAAAATTCGGGTGGGCAATCTTAATCAAAGCTTCTGTACGGCCTTGAACCGTCTTCCCTCTCAACTCTGCTTTTCCATATTCTGTTACTACAATATCCACATCATTTTTGGAAGTCGTCACAACGCTACCTGGAGCAAGAGCCGGAACAATTTTGGAAATCGTATCATTTTTGGCTGTCGAATACAGGCAAATAATCCCTCTGCCGCCCTTGGCCATACGAACACCCTTAGCAAAATCCGCCTGTCCGCCGGTAGACGAATAATATTTACCGCCGATCATCTCTGAATTACACTGGCCAAAGAAATCCACCTCAACGGTTGCATTAACAGAGACTAGGTTATCCATCTGGGCGAGATTGCGCAGATCATTCGTAATGTTGCAAGGCAGCATAAGAATATCCGGATTATTATCCATAAAATCGTACAATCTTCTCGTTCCGAGTGCAAATGTTGCCGTTGATTTTCCTGTAAAAAGCTTTTTATGGGCATTTGTAATCACGCCATTTTCATACAAATCAACTATCTTGTCCGGAAGCATTTCTGTGTGGATCCCAAGGTCGCGGTGTCCGCTCAAATACTCAATAACAGCATTCGGCATTGAGCCAAACCCAATTTGCACTGTATCCCCATTGCGGATTAATTCAGCAATCGTTTGGCCGATCTTGATATCTTTATCACTAAGCACCGGATTCGGAACCGTAGGCAGATCCACATGATTTTCCGTTAAGGCAGTGACCTGGCTGATATGAATCCGGTTTTGTTCGCCAAAAGTCCGCGGCATCTTTTCATTGACTTCCAGAATAATAGATTTCGCGCTATTCAGTAAGGGTCCAAAATAGCTGACACTTGTTCCAAGCGAAAAATACCCTTCCTCATCCATTGGGGATACTGCTGCCACTAGCACCTGGTTAGTGGCTTCTGTCGCTTGCAGCAATAAAGCCGGTATATCGGAAAAATGGTTCGGCAGTAAATCAACTTTTCCTTCACTGAATCCTTTTCGGTCAAAAGCGCCCAAAAAGATCGAAACTTGCTTGATTGTTTCCGGTGCTACATTTAATACAGGACTGCTCGGAAGCATACGGTAGAGGCTGTTTCCATGAAGTTTCTTGTTAGACGGTATAGCAGCCAGTAAAGCAGGCGGTTCTCCCGGAATTATCGGTGCGATAATCGCTTCCCCTGGCTCAATGAATTGAACAGCTTCTTCTGCAGTAAAACACTTTTCTCTATAAATCTCTTGGTAACTCATTACTTTTTCCTCCCCCATGTTTACATTTAAAAAGAAATGAATTTGGAGACTTCCATAACTGCAGTTTTATGAAGTTTTACTTTCGCTTGAGTCATTCTTGCAATCTTTTCAGCTCCATTAATATCAATCTAAAAATTTCATTTATTCCCCTTTAAAAACAGCCTGTCTTTTTTCCAAGAACGCAGACATGCCTTCTGTTTGATCTGCGGTGCTGAAAAGAGAGCCAAACAATTCGACTTCTAACGATACAGCGCGCTCAAGATCCAAGTTGGAACCCTCATTAACCGCTTTCTTCGTAAAAACAATTCCAAGCGGAGACTTGGAAGCAATCGTTTTCGCCATTTTTTTAGCTTCCTCCAATACTTCAGTGGCATCAACTACCCGATTCACAAGCCCTATTTCATAGGCCCGTTCCGCGTTGATCATGTCTCCAGTATAGAGAATTTCTTTAGCGATCCCGCTTCCAACTAACCGGGAGAGTCTTTGCGTGCCGCCGAAGCCGGCGATGATTCCGAGCCCAACCTCAGGCTGGCCAAATTTGGCCCGGTTCCCGGCAATCCGAATATCGCAAGCCATTGCCAGCTCGCAGCCTCCGCCAAGAGCAAAGCCGTTTACAGCCGCAATAACCGGCTTGTTTAAATTCTCAAGTTTGAGCATAACCCTATTCCCAAGCGCAGAAAATTCACGTGCTTCCAGCACGGTTTTATTTTGCATTTCAGAAATATCCGCTCCGGCAACAAAAGCTTTTTCCCCTGCCCCTGTCACGATGACAGCACGGATCGAGTCATCTTTTTCAATTGAATCAATCAGCTCGGAAAGTTCGAAAAAGAACTCCGTATTTAAGGCATTTAAGAACTTTGGCCGATTTACTGTAATCACAGCAATATTTTCAGCAACGGTAAATTCGATTGTGTTCCATTCTCTCATCATCGTTCTCCTTTACTTATAGTCATAGAATCCGCGGCCCGTTTTAACGCCAAGCCAGCCGGCTTCAACATATTTTCTTAACAGCGGGCATGGACGGTATTTTGGATCACCAAAGCCTTCATGAAGAACTTCCATGATCGCAAGGCAGGTGTCGAGCCCAATGTAATCAGCAAGGGTAATTGGCCCCATCGGATGATTGGCTCCGAGCTTCATGACCTCGTCAATTCCCTCCGGAGTTGAAATTCCTTCGTAAACAGCATAGATTGCCTCATTAATCATTGGGACTAAAATCCGGTTTACAGCAAAGCCCGGAAAGTCCTTAATCGGCACGGGAACTTTTTTCATTTCTTTTGCCAAATCTTCTACAATCGAAAACGTTTCCTCTGATGTTGCTAAACCACTGTTAATCTCGACAAGTTTCATGACGGGAACAGGATTAAAGAAATGCATCCCGATGACTTTTTCTGGTCTTTTTGTGGCGGCGGCGATTTCAGTGATTGGCAAGGAAGAAGTATTGCTTGCGAGTATCGCATTTTCCGGAGCGATTTCGTCCAGCTTACGGAAAATTCCCAACTTGATTTCCTTGTTCTCCGTTGCGGCCTCAATCACCAATTGAACGTCTTTTGCATCCTCCAGATTAGCGGATACCGTTATTCTCGAAAGAAGAGCTTCTTTCTCTTCTTCCTTCCGGCGGCCCTTTTGGATATCGCGATCAAGGATTTTTGCTATTTTTGCTAAACCTTTTTGGACAAATTCTTCACTAATATCGTTTAATACCACTTGATAGCCGGTATCTGCCAGTACTTGGGCAATCCCGCTTCCCATTTGGCCGGAACCGACGACCATGACTTTTTCAATTTTCATTTTTCAATTCCCCTTTTTTAAAAATTAGATGAGTGATTTTTCTAAAATTTCGGCGACATCTAATGTCTGGACAGTTTCATCTACTTCTTTTGCTTTTGTTCCATCGCCAAGCATCGTTAAGCAATACGGACATCCGCTTGAGATCACACTTGGATTTACGGCTAACAGCTGCTCAGTTCTTTCGATATTGATCCGCTTTCCGGTTGTTTCCTCCATCCACATCCGGCCGCCTCCCGCACCGCAGCACATCGAGTTTTCGCGGTTCCGCTCAGCCTCAACAAGCTTCACTCCCGGAATAGCCTTTAATACTTCACGAGGTGCATCGTAGACTTCGTTATAGCGTCCCAAGTAACACGAATCGTGGAAAGAAATCGTTTCGTTTACAGCGTTTTTCGGTGTTATTTTTCCTTCTTTGATCAATTGGGCAAGAAGTTCGGTGTGATGATATACTTCCGCTTCCAAGCCAAATTCAGGGTATTCATTTTTCAGCGTATTATAGGCATGCGGATCGATCGTAACGATTTTATTCACTTCATATTTTTTAAACGTTTCGATATTGGCATTTGCTAACTCTTGGAATAGAAACTCATTTCCGATTCTGCGCGGAGTATCTCCGGAGTTCTTTTCTTCATTTCCAAGGATGGCAAACTTCACTCCCGCCAGATTCAACACATGTGCAAAGGCCTGTGCGACCTTTTGGCTGCGATTATCATAGGAACCCATTGAACCTACAAAGAATAAGTATTCAAACTCTTCGCCGCGCTTTTTCAATTCCTTAGCGGTTGGAACCTCAATATTTTCACGGGCATCGCGCCAGTTTTGACGCTCTTTGCGGTTAATTCCCCATGGATTTCCCTGGCGCTCGATATTGGTAATCGCCCGCTGGGCATCCGGATCCATTTTTCCTTCCGTCAAAACAAGATAACGGCGCAAATCAATAATTTTATCGACATGTTCATTCATAACCGGGCATTGATCTTCACAGTTGCGGCATGTTGTGCAGGCCCAGATTTCTTCTTCAGTAATGACATCACCGATTAAACTGACATTGCTTTCGATGGCTGCAGCGGCTTCCTGTGCACCTAATCCTTGCAGTGCCAGCTGATTGCCTCTTGTGTTCTTAAAGGCAAATGAAGGCAGCCATGGCTCACGAGAAGTGACTGCCGCTCCTTTTTCAGTCAAATGATTGCGAAGCTTTAGAATTAAGTCTCTTGGCGATAACGTTTTTCCAGTTCCGCTTGCCGGACACATATTTGTACAACGCCCGCATTCAACACACGCATACAAATCGAGAAGCTGTTTCTGATTGAAATCCTCGATTTTGCTGACACCGAAAGTTTCTTTTGATTCATCCTCAAAATCGATCGTGGACAGCTGTCCAACCTTGTGTGTGCGCCCTAACCAAACATTGGCGACTCCGGCAATTAAGTGGGCGTGTTTTCCTTGTGGAATATAGACTAAAAAGGCTAGCAGGAATAAGAGGTGTCCCCACCAAAAGACGAAGAACAATGCTCCGGCAACTGTTTGAGGAAGCCAGTTGAACGCAATGGAAATAGCTGATGCAACGGGTTCAGACCATTCAGGCTTATGCCCCAGCCAGACAAGTTCCATCCCATTTGCCAGCAGTGTACAAACCATTAAGCCGGATAAAAATAGATAAACGAGTCCGGCCAGAAAACCTCTTTTTAAGCGAACAAGTTTTTCGATATAACGGCGGTAGAAGGCCCAAATGACCCCAATCAAAATCAATAGCACTACGATTTCCTGGAAAAAAGTAAATGCGGGGTAGACAGGACCTAATGGAAGATGGGATCCAGGTGCGAGACCTTTCCAAATAAGGTCAATTGCACCAAATTGAACCAGTAAAAATCCATAAAAAAAGATGACATGAATGGCACCGCTCTTTTTATCCTTTAGGAGCTTTTTCTGACCGAGCACATTAACGAGAATGTTGTCGATCCTTTCTTTCACCGTCCGGTTAAACTCAGCCTTTTGCCCAAGCTTAATGTACCGAATACGGGTTTGCACCAGTTTGGAAAATAGGTAAATGGCATAGCCGGTTACGGTCAGGAACAAAAGTAAATTTAGTATTTGTAATGTTTTCATCGTAAGTCCCCTTTAAGAAGTTTGTATAAGTCCAATCCCTAAAAAGGAATTGGACTTATCTGGCAGACTAGCTGACTGCAATACTCTTTAACTCTTCAATCAACAGCGGCACAACTTCAAACAAGTCGCCGACAATTCCGTAGTCAGCAATCGAAAAGATGTTTGCTTCTGGATCTTTGTTAATGGCAACAATTACTTTTGAGTTTGACATTCCGGCGATATGCTGAATGGCTCCAGAAATCCCGCACGCAATATAAAGGTCCGGTGTAACCACTTTACCGGTCTGGCCGATTTGCAGTGAATAATCGCAGTATTCAGCGTCACATGCACCGCGGGAAGCACCTACTGCACCGCCCAGTAAATCTGCTAATTCTTTTAATGGCGTGAATCCATCTGCACTTTTGACGCCGCGGCCTCCGGAAACAATGATTTTTGCCTCAGATAGATCAATACCGCCGACTGCTTTGCGGACAACATCTTTAATAATCGTGCGCAGATCTTTGATTTCCACATTCACAGCCGTAACATCGCCGGAACGTGATTCATCTTTTTCCAACGCGGTAATATTATTCGGACGAATCGTTGCCAAAATCAGTCCTTCACGAACGTTCAGTTTTTCAAAAGCTTTGCCTGAGTAGATCGGGCGAATAAAGGATACTTCATCACCGCTAACCTCCAGCTTTACAGCGTCAGAGATTAAACCTGATTTTAGTTTTGCGGCAATACGCGGTGATACGTCTTTCCCAATCGAGGTATGACCAAGGATAAACGCTTCCGGTTTTTCAGTTTCAATCACTTGCAAGAATGCCTGTGAATAAGCGTCCGGTGTATAGGCGTTCAGCTTTTCATCTTCAACGATAATAACGCGGTCAGCCCCATATTGGACCAATTCCGCAGCCAGCGGCTGAACAGTATCGCCAAGAAGCAGTCCAACTACTTCTCCGCCGTCAGCCACTTGTTTGGCTGCAGCAACCGCTTCAAAAGACACATTACGTAATCCGCCATCACGAACTTCTCCAAAAACTAAAACTTTTTTACTCATTGCAATCCCCTCCGTTTAAATGACTTTTGCTTCCGTTCTTAGTAACGATAAAAGTTCGCTCACCTGTTGTTTTGGATCGCCTTGAAGCAGCTTTCCTGCCGCTTTTGCAGGCGGTAAAAAGATATCTGAAACGTTGATTTTTGCTTCAACATCGTCTTCATCCAAATCTAAATCGTCCAATTCCAATGTTTCGAGCGGTTTTTTCTTCGCTTTCATAATTCCCGGCAAAGAAGGATAGCGTGGCTCATTTAAACCTTGCTGGCATGTCACGAGGACTGGAAGAGAAACTTCGACAATTTCCAGATCCCCTTCTACATCGCGTTCAATTTCAGCTTTATCGCCATTAATCGTCAGCTTCGTGATAACCGTTACAGCTGAAATGCCCAGCTCCTCGGCAAGGCGCGGTCCGACTTGTCCCGTTCCGCCATCAACAGTTACATTTCCTGCTAAAATAATATCAACCTCTTTATCTTTTAAATAAGCAGCTAAGATGGCAGCAGTTGAGAATTGATCAGGGCCTTCAAGATCTTCATTGCTGATCAGCACCGCTTTATCTGCTCCCATTGCAAGTGCAGTTCGAAGTTCTTTTTCAGCCTCTTCTTCCCCCACTGTTACAACGGTTACCTCTCCGCCATGCTCTTCTTTTAACTTCAATGCCTCTTCAACAGCGTATTCATCATATGGATTAATGATAAACGAAGCACCGTCTTCACTGATCCGGCCGTTTTGAATCGCGATCTTTTCTTCCGTATCAAAGGTGCGTTTCATGATAACAAATATATTCATTGGTAATCCTCCTCATAAAGTAAAATTCCGTACTACCAGTTAGACCTCCTAAAGATATTCAAAAATGACTATTTTGTTAGCATCCGTGAAATAACTAAGCGCTGAATTTCTTGAGTACCTTCATAGATTTGGGTAATCTTCGCATCGCGCATGAATCTTTCAACCGGATATTCTTTTGTATAACCATATCCACCGAATACTTGGATAGCTTCCGTCGTTACTTTCATGGCGGTGTCGCCGGCAAAAAGCTTGGACATTGCCGATTCTTTTCCGTATGGAAGGCCTGCGCTCTCAAGCCATGCAGCTTGGTAGGTTAATAGTCTTGCAGCTTCAACGCTTGTTGCCATATCAGCAAGCTTGAAGCCAATTCCTTGCTGGTCCGCGATTGGTCTGCCAAATTGCACGCGATCTTTCGCGTAGTTTACGGCAGCATCAAGGGCGCCCTGAGCAATACCAACCGCTTGCGCCGCAATGCCGTTACGTCCGCCGTCAAGCGTCATCATCGCAATTTTGAAGCCTTCTCCTACTTTTCCTAAGACGTTTTCAACTGGAACTTTACAGTCTTCAAAAATAATTTCAGTTGTAGGTGATGACCGAATGCCAAGCTTGTTTTCTTTTTTACCCACGGAGAATCCAGGGTAGTTACTTTCAACGATAAAGGCGGTAATTCCTCTTGTTTTTTGCGAAGAATCGGTTGAAGCAAACGCGATATAAATGTCTGCATATCCGCCGTTTGTAATAAAGATTTTCGAACCATTCAGAACATAATGGTCACCTTCAAGGCGTGCTGTTGTTTTCATGCCGCCCGCATCAGAGCCGCTTCCAGGTTCTGTTAGTCCATATGCGCCGATTTTTTCGCCCTGAGCCATTGGACGCAAATACTTTTGCTTTTGTTCTTCCGTTCCAAACTTGTAAACCGGCCATCCTGCTAGCGAAGTATGAGCAGATAATGTAACGCCGACAGAAGCATCGACACGGGATAATTCTTCTACCGCAATACAGTAAGCCAGATAGTCACTGCCAATGCCGCCGTATTCTTCCGCCCAAGGAATACCGGTTAAGCCAAGCTCAGCCATTTTTTCAAAAATTGAACGGTCAAAATATTGTTCTTCATCACGTACTGCTGCTGTTGGTTCAATTTCATTTTTGGCAAAATCACGGACCATTTTTCGAATCATTTCATGTTCTTCTGTTAATTTAAAATTCATTTTAAATCCTCCATTTTTATAAAAGTTTTTGTTTTTTAAGTTAGAAAGGGTTTTGTTTTAAAAATCGCCTCCTGCTACCTTTACTCGTTTGATTCCCATGTTTCGGAATTAAACGGCATCCAATTTTTGCTGACACACATATATTTGCAAGATTCGTGCCAAATCTAGTAAATCTTTTAAAAAAAAGTAAAAAAAGCTTGTATTTTTATTGATTTATAGAAATTTGCGGCAGTTTTTTGAGGAAAAGAGCAGCATTTCGCAGAAAATTTCCAAGATTTATGGGGGCAGCTTTATAAAATAAGCGGTCTTTAAAGTAGACTTGTTCGGATTTCCTTGCATTCATAACGAAAATGAAAAATGATTGTACACTTTTCCGTACAATCAGAAACAAATGAGGTGAATTGTGTTCATATTTTGAACAATTTTTCTGACTTTTCATAAATTTCATACAAGTAATATTTAATATTCAGGACTATATATACAAAAAACAAGAGGATGCCAGCGGGACATCCTCTATTATTACAAATCATATTTATTCATTTTTTCATAAAGAGAAGTTCGGCTTATGCCAAGATGTTTAGCCGTTTCGGATTTATTGCCGCCCATCATATTTAAACAATCAAAAATGGCACTTCGTTCCGTTTCTTCAATTACTTCCGATAACGGGCGAATTGGAAATTTCTGTTTATACCCAGTAATCTCTTCAGGCAGATGTTTCGGCGCAATGAATTCTCCTTCGTCTACCATATTTAAGGCGCGCTCGATTGTATTTTCCAGCTCGCGGATATTCCCCGGCCAGGAATAGCGGCAAAGTAAATAGGTAGCCTGTTCATTGATCCCTTTTGCCCTTTTCTTTAGCAAATCTTGATATTTTTCCAAAAAATAATGGATAAGAATTTTAATATCTTCCGTTCGTTCCTTTAAAGATGGGATTGTGAATTGCATTACTTTTAAACGGTAATATAAATCCAAACGAAACTCCCTCTTTGCGACCATTTCCGTCAGGTTGCGGTTCGTTGCGGCAATGATCCGGACATCAACTGGAATTGTGCTTGTAGCACCCACCCGTTCAATTTCTTTTTCCTGAAGGACCCGCAATAATTTCACCTGCATATGCAAGGGCAGCTCCCCGATTTCATCGAGAAAAATAGTACCCCCATCGGCAACCTCAAATTTCCCAATCTTTCCGCCCTTTTTAGCACCCGTAAAGGATCCTTCTTCATAACCAAAAAGCTCGGACTCCATTAATTCTATTGGAATCGCAGCGCAGTTCACTTTCACAAAGGCTCCCATTGAACGGCGGCTTTTATTATGTATTGCGTGGGCAAACAGCTCCTTACCGGTCCCGCTTTCACCTAATATCAACACATTTGAATCGCTTTTTGCTGCTTTTTTTGCTTGATTTTTCACCTCGATGAAGGTCCGGCTTTTGCCCATGAGATTATCGAACGTATAGTATGCCTTATTTCTTGCGTTTATAATTCCCTTACTTTTATTCAATTCATTCATAAGCGAACTCAGCCGTTTAGAAAGTGCGGATACCTGCCCAAGGTTATCAAAGACAACTTTTCCGACTGCTCCGACGATTTTCCCTTTCTTGATGACCGGAGACCGAGTGGCAATGATATAGTCTTCTTTAATTTTTTGCGGCTCTGCTACCTCCGGGTTTCCCGTTTTTGCGACAATGTGCATCCTGGTGTTTTCAATTACCTCGGTCACATGCTTGCCGATGGATCGTTCCGGATCTACACCAAGAAATTCTGCAAAAGACCTGGTCAGGATTTGGATATACCCTTCTGAATCAACAACGACAACGTTGCTATCAGCAATGACACTTAGGTCTTTGATCATCATTTCTTCTGGAGGTTCAACACGATCAACTTCATGATTGCTGCGAAAAAAGAAGAAATAAAACTGGTATTCCTCCTCAAAAATCTTTACCTTTTCTTTTTTAACGATTCCCTTCCTGCCATTCAAATGAAAAGGTGTATTTACTTCAAGAACAAGATTTTTATTTATCAGCTCTGAAATTTGGAGCTTCCTCTGCTCATCCGCAAAGGCCTCTGTTAAAAAATGATTATACAACACAGTCTCTTTATCACTTTTTTTTACCAAAACTCCTAATGGGAGCTTATCAAAAACCGCTTTCAACACATCTTCTAACATTTCCACCCTCACCCCATAAATACATAATATTTTGATTATTTGTTTTTTTCAAGAGCATCGGTCCATTCTAAAGGTGATTATTGGAACTGTTTTCACAGTGAATAGACCCGTTTCTTCATGTTTAACGATCAGATGGTTCAAACTAAAAAATAAAATAATTACTCATTGATTTTTAAGGAGGGTCATATGAAAGTATCCGACGTACTTGTACATTGTTTAGAAAATGAAGGAGTAGAATATGCTTTTGGTATTGTTGGCTCTGAGACAGTTGATTTGGCTGATTCGCTTGCAAAATCAAAGCAAATAACATTTGTAAACGTCCGGCACGAACAGGGAGCTGCCTTTATGGCGGATGTGTATGGAAGATTATCCGGAAAAGCAGGTGTATGTTTAGCGACGCTTGGGCCCGGGGCCACAAACCTTGTGACAGGTGTTGCCAGTGCCCAGCTCGATCATTCCCCAGTGGTGGCAATCATCGGACAAGCCGTGGTTGAACGGCACCATCCAGAATCCCATCAATATATCGACATTGTGAAACTATTTGAACCGATCACAAAGTGGAGCACACAAATTAACGTATCAGAAACAGTACCAACGGTGATTCGAAAAGCATTCAGAACGGCAATAACCGAAAAGCCGGGGTCTGTTGCAATCGTACTGCCTGAGAACTTTGTCGGGCAAATGATTCCTAATCAGCCTTTGCCAGTAAAGGGGGTCCCGGAAATGGTTCCCTCTTCTAAGGAAATACAGGAGGCAGCTTCCCTAATTCACAAACATCGGAAACCTTTTGTAATCGTTGGCAACGGTATTAATAGGCAAGATGCCGTCCAAGAGCTGCAGACATATATCGATAACCTGCAATCCCCTGTTGTCCACAGTTTTATGGCAAAAGGCATTCTTACAAATGAGCACCCCCTGAATTATTTTACTTTTGGGTTTAATGAAAATGATGAAGTATTGGCTGGGATAGAGGAAGCTGATTTGTTAATCGTGATCGGCTTCGACTTTGTGGAAAGACTGCCCAAAAGGTGGAACACCAAAAAAAGGCCGGTGCTGCATATTGATACACTGCCAGCCGAAGTAAACGAACATTACCCTGTTGAGGCTGAACTTGTCGGCAGTATCAAGAAGTCCCTGCAAATGCTAAACCAAATCGAAATATCAAAAAAGTCATGGGTACCGTCAGGAAGCCTTCGGGAAAAAATAAAAACATCTTATCACATTAATCAGAATTCCAATTCCGGCGAATTGTCCATTTCCATTGAAAATATCCTTCATTGCATTGAAAAATTTGTCCCGAAAACCACACTAGTGATATCAGATGTCGGTTCCCATAAAGTATCAATCGCCCGCACGTTTCAGCCCAAACAGCCAAATCGATTAATTATTTCCAATGGGTTTGCTTCCATGGGAATAGCGATTCCTGGTTGTATTGGGGCAAAACTTGCTTCTCCGGATGCCCCTGTTATTTGCCTTACTGGCGATGGGGGTGCATTGATGAATTTTTCGGAAATCGAAACAGCCAAACGCCTTGGATTGTCGTTCATCATCATTGTTTTGAATGATCGAATGTTAAAACTTGAGGTCCAGCAAATGGAAAAAAAATTTGGAAAGGATTTTGGAGTTACTTTTGGAAACCCTGATTTTGTCATGTTAGCGGATAGTTTCGGAATCAAGGGGAACCGTGTCGCCACTCTGGCTGAATTTGAAAGCATCCTTAATGAAAATCTCCATGCTTTGGATGAAATTGTTCTAATTGAAGTTGTGATGTAGGCATCCCCGTAGTTTGGGATACTTTCTTACCTGCAAATTGAATTCTGTCTTCCCTTTAGATTATGTATGACAATGTGATGTGGCTCCGGCTGGTTTTTTTCTATCAACCATACTTAAATTCTCTAAACAGATTTTGCCGTTCATCTGTATTATTTAAGCTCATCTATTCGCTTCTCCAATAAAATAATCTTGACAATTATTTTCTAAAGAGTTAGTGTGTTTATAATATTAAAAAAATATGATGATAAGGAATAGTAAGATTTTAGGAACGTTCAGAGAGCTGTTGGATGGTGTGAAACAGCCGTGAGTAAAATCCGAACTCGCCTTGGAGTAGCTCACTGAAACAAAAGTAAGTGGAGCCGGAGCCTAACCGTTACAGGAGGAGGATATAAGGTTTTTAGAACCCGTATCTGTATGAGTGCATACCTTTTTTGGGTATGAATGAGAGTGGTACCGCGTAAGATTTCAAAAGTCTTTCGTCTCTATAAAATTAGAGATGAAAGACTTTTTTTATTACAGACATATTTAATCGAAAAGGTGGTTGTTTAAAATGAAAAATTACGAAAAGTATTCCAGAAGTTACTTTATGCCTTCGGTTAAGAGCTTAAAATGGACAGAGAAAGAGTATATTACCGAAGCACCCGCATGGTGCAGCGTAGACCTTCGGGATGGAAATCAGGCTTTGGTCGTCCCGATGAATTTAGAAGAAAAACTTGAATACTTTCAATTGCTGGTAAAAATCGGTTTTAAAGAAATAGAAGTGGGCTTTCCAGCTGCCTCAGAAACGGAATATGCTTTTTTACGTACCTTAATCGAAAACAACTTAATCCCTAAAGATGTGACCATTCAAGTCCTGACTCAATCAAGAGAGCATATTATTCGAAAAACATTCGAATCACTCCGAGGTGTAAACAAGGCGGTAGTGCATTTGTACAATTCCACTTCAGTTGCTCAAAGAGAGCAGGTTTTCAAAAAGTCAAAAGACGAGATTATCGATATTGCCGTAACAGGAGCGAAGCTCTTGAAGAAGCACGCTGATGAAACCGAAGGAAACTTCCAGTTTGAATACTCACCGGAAAGCTTTACCGGAACAGAAATCGATTTTGCTCTTGAAATATGTAATCGGGTAATCGATGTATGGCAGCCAACGGCCGACAACAAGGTAATTATCAACCTTCCAGCCACCGTTTCCCTATCTATGCCACACGTTTACGCAAGTCAAATTGAATATATGAGTGATAATCTGAGTTTCCGGGACAATGTGATCTTGTCTATACACCCGCACAATGACAGAGGAACTGGGGTTGCTGACGCAGAATTAGCCATGCTTGCCGGAGCACAAAGGGTCGAAGGAACTCTGTTTGGAAATGGAGAAAGAACGGGCAATCTGGACATTGTTACCGTGAGTCTTAACATGTTTTCACACGGGGTGGACCCTAATCTTGACTTTGAACATATCCCGGAAATCCTTTCTATTTACGAAAAATTGACCAAAATGAGGGTCCCTGAGAGACACCCATACGCCGGTGAGCTCGTCTTTACTGCTTTTTCTGGATCACACCAGGATGCCATTGCCAAAGGAATGAAGTGGCGTGAAGAAAAAGATTGTAAATATTGGACGGTACCTTATCTGTTAATTGACCCGAAAGATATCGGACGAAAATATGAAGGAGATATCATTCGGATCAATAGTCAATCCGGGAAAGGCGGAATCGGTTATATTCTTCAGCAAAGATATGGGCTTGATCTTCCTCAGGGAATGCGTGAAAGCTTTGGGTACTGCGTCAAAAATGTATCGGACCAACTGCAAAAGGAACTTTCTCCGGAGGAAATCTATGACATTTTCATAAGGGAATATGTAAATATAAAAACTCCAATTGAATATATCGACTATAAATACACGCAGCAGGAAGATTTTCAAACGGTTGTCACCATACGGGAAAATGGAAATGTTCAGGAATTTTTGGGAGAGGGTAACGGCAGATTAGATGCAATCAGCAACGGTCTGCAAACCAAATTAGGTATTTCGTATTCTAATTTGGTTTATAATGAGCATGCTCTTGAAATCGGGTCAAAATCACAGGCCATCTCTTTCATCGGTATCACAGCCGCTGATGGAACATTGTATTGGGGCTGCGGTATGGATACAGATATTATGACCAGTTCGATAAAAGCTTTATTTAGTGCCGTGAACAAAATGTTTGTTGCTGGTTCATAAAAGAGCACCCATTTGTCAAAGCACAAGAGTTTAACCCCTCATTAGCGGGGACTACCTTTTAATCACTAGGCTTAGCTATAAGTGAAAAATCTCGGAAGCCACAAACAAATACTTTCAATTCAATCAAAAATGCAGCGTAAATGAAATACGCTGCATTTTTCAACTCATATTGTTGTTAAATCAGACTGTCGCATTACTAAAAATACGGTCAATCTGATTTATTTCTTCTTCCGACAAACGAACTTGCAGTGTTTTTAAATTATGCAGCACTTGTTCTGCCCTTTTTGCTCCCGGGATGACCACGTCAATTTCAGGCCTTGCTAAATACCATGCAAGTACCACGTGAGCCACTTCGGCATTTTTAGCATTAGCTATACTGCGAACTAGTTCGATTTTTTCAATCGTCTCATCAAAAATTTCTTTTTGAAAAAACTTCCCCCTCTTTTCCGACAAGTCCGTATTACGATCGTATTTTCCGGTTAATAATCCAGAGGCAAGCGGGAAATATGGAACAAATGAAATATCATTATCCATCATATATGGGAACAATTCCTTCTCGGCACTTCGGTTTAATAAGTTATACTCCCCTTGATATACGTCGACGTAACCATCTTTATTAGCTTCCTTTAACTGTTTCATCGAAAAATTAGAAACACCGATCGCACGGATCTTGCCATCATCTTTTAGACGTTTCAATACTCCAACCGCTTCATCTTTTGGTGTAATCAAATCCGGGAAATGTATGTAAAACAAATCGATATAATCCGTTTGCAGACGCTGTAAGGCTTCGTCAACTGATTTCTGTAAAAAAGCCGGCGAGTTGTCAACGGCAACCTCATTTCCAACAAGTTTATGGGCTGCTTTAGTAGCAATGACAATCTCCGCGCGGCTCCCCCTTTCCTTCACGACTTCCCCAATGATTTCTTCTGATCGTTTTGGACCATACATAAAAGCCGTATCAATAAAATTTATCCCGTTATCCAGACCGGACCGGACCAATTCCCTGCCAGCATCCTCATTCAAGTTGAGAAAAAGATTATGCCCCCCAACCGCATTCGTTCCTAAACCAATCGGATTGACCATCAAATCCGTTCTGCCCAGTCGAGTCAATTCAACCATTTTCATGCCTCTCCTTCATTGTAATAATGGGGACATTCGTCCTTTTTAACCAAAGTTACAAATTAAATTTTATGTATGCAGCTTACAAGAAATGAATCCATTTTTTCATTGGAAAGAAGTCAGGCCGTTTAGAAAACGGCCTAATTTAAACAATTTGTATTGAATTCATTTTAATGGATATTTCTTTTCTATATAGTTGATCAGAGTTTCGGCAACTGGCGAGCCTGCCTCGATCATTTTTCCTTGTTCGAAAGCGGTAAATTCATCCCCGCCTGATGCTAAATAATCGCTAACTGCCACCTCGTATTCCTTGTTAGGCTGAAGGTCTTGGCCCTTCATGTCTTTCATTGAAACAATCCGTTTTCCAATAGGTGCATTTGGGTCCCAACGATACGTAAATCCAACCGTTTGCAGCCTGTCATCTTCCTGGTCTTTTCTCCATTGCTGTTCTAATGCTTCCTTGATTTGCGCTCCTGTTAAAATTAACTTAACAACACGGTGGCCAAAAGGCAAATCCGTATAAACATCTTCTATTTTGATCTTTCCTTTCTTTAAATTGTACCTCATTTCCCCTTGATGAACAAAAGCCATCTCTGCTCCCATGGCTTCCTGTTCAGCTTCAGCAATAATTTTTGCCATAGGGGATTCCCCGTTAACATCCGGATCACGTGAGATCTCTTCGGGCAATGCTCCAATTTCCTGATTAAAATAGCCGCTCAATTTTTCACTGTAATGATCTATGAGTGAAAGTGTTTCTTTATCTGGTCTTATTTGTTCGTGTGAAGTAATAATGACTTTAGCTTGTTTTTTAACAATATCTTTTGTGTAGGGATCCACTTCAAGATTGACTTGTGAAAAAGCAATCCCATAAGAATAAGCTTGAACAATCAGTTTTCCAGCTACAACCGTATTAGCAAACTCATGACTGTGGCCAGCAAAAATGACATCAACTTCATTATCGATTTTGGACGCCATATCTACAATCGTTCCTCTTGGATTTGAACCGTTCTGATCTGAGCTGGCTGAATCATGTGCCAGTACTACAATTGCTTTAATTCCTTTTTTCTTTAATAACTGTACGGTTTGATTAATGGCTGAAACTTCATCCGTAATTTCTACTTCTTTTCGGTTTTCTGGAGTCACATAAAGGTTCGTATCGGCTGCAGTAACTACTCCGATAAATCCAATTTTGATTCCGTCAATTTCTTTAATGACGTAGCGCGGGAATATGGGGGTACTTGTTTGTTTATCGATGATATTTGCTGAGGTATAAGAGGTATTGGATCCTTGAAAGTATCCTGTTCTTGGATTAAACCCGCCATAAATAAGACGTTTCATTTCATCAACCCCTTGATCTAGCTCATGATTTCCAGGGGTTCCGACATCAAAGTGGAGAAGATTTAAAAACTCGATCGTTGGTTCATCTTGAAATTGGGAGGAGATTGGCGGGCTTCCGCCTACCATGTCACCTGCATGAACAAGCAGTGTATTCGGATTTTCTTGTTTATATTTTTTTAAGTAGGCAGCCAGGTATTCTGCCCCTCCTGCTGTAGTCCCCGATACACTTTGGTATTTGTTTAATTGTCCGTGAAAATCATTTACGCCTAACAATTGAATTTGAATGTTGTTGGTTGTGGATTGGTGAGGTGTAGTTTGGTTGGAAGAAATGGCAGGAAACTCATGAATTCCGAAAATGATCACAATGAAAATTATCAAAGCTGCAAAGATTCGAAATGATAACAACTTTCGATCCCCCTTTCTAGATGTATCTCTAGAATAACGGAGGAATTTTATAGCCAGATAAAGAGACTGTAAAGTTTTGGTTAATCTAATCTTGGGGACAGTCCCAATTTGCGTAAATTTTGATAGCGAACCTTCCCTTTTTTGAAAAATCATTCGTTTTTTCTCTTTATTCTTTGAGCATATTAAAAAATGATAATATATGAAAGTGAGATGAGAAAGAATGTCTAGACAAGGCAGACAAAATAAAGATCAAACAAGAGCGCAGATTGAAAAACAGGATAAGAGAAATGATATCGAATTAGGAAATGAATTCCGAATTGGAAATGCAAAATTTCAGAGTCAGAAAAAAAGCGGCCGTCAAGTAAATAAAAAATAGCTTCTGTTTTGTAAAGGCTTCTGTGATATCAATAGCAAATATGAAAGATTGAAAATGGCGGTCTCATGCCCGCCATTTTAGTCATTAATTTAAAATTCATCTGTCACTTCACATAGTTGCATAGTTTGCCAATATTCTCTACTTCAACCGTAACAACGTCGCCTGGCTTCATAGGACAACTTCCTGCAGGTGTTCCAGTGGCTAAAACATCTCCCGGTTCTAACGTCATAACCTGTGAAATCCAACTGATAAGGTAAGGAATGGAAAATGACATCTGATTCGTATTGCCATCCTGAACCACTTTGCCATTTAATGTGGTAACGATTTGTAAGTTTGTTGGATCGATCCCTGTTACAATCCATGGTCCCAATGGACCGAAAGTGTCAAATCCTTTGCCTCGTGTAAACTGAGGGTCAGAATGTGTAAGATCTCGTGCTGTTACATCATTAAAAATGGTATACCCGAAAACATAATTCAATGCCTCTTCTGCTTTAATATGTTTACCGCGTTTCCCAATAACGATGGCTACTTCTCCTTCCATTTCCACTTGTGTGGTTAAATCATCGGCAGGAAGAATGATTTCCCCTTCATTTGGAATCAAACTAGTTGTCGGCTTTAAAAACAGAAGTGGTTCCTTACGATTAGCCTCTCCCCCAGTCTCCCTTGCATGTTCGGCATATGTCCAGCCGAAATTAACCACTTTTGAGGGTGATACAGGCTCCAAAATTTTCACATCGCTATATTTATGTCGTACCCCATCATATTTAAAATCATGGTTTACAATTTCAGTAAAATCACTGGACAATTGTAAAATTTCTTCATTCTCCACAATTCCGTAATTTATGATACCGTTATCCTTTTGATAACGAACAATCGTTTGTGTTTTTTGCAGTACCTGCATTACCATACACATCAACTCCATCTATAGATTAAATAATCTCTTTCCTCCAACAAATTGCAAATACTGTTCACGTATTATGTAAAAACAGATCTGTATTTGAACCATTTTCCATTTCCATATAGATGATGATAGACGTGCCATCTAAAATATTGGAATAATCAGTAGGGAGACCTAACCAATCGTAGACTTAAAAAAATCTGTAACTCCAAATAACTCCTTGAGAGACTTGCGGGCTGTTTGAAAATTGCGTTGACTTTCATTTAAGGAGGTAATGAATAATTTGCTTATGAATAAGAATAAGGCAATATTTGAAATAAATAAAATTTTAAAAAATTATATTTTCATATAAATAAAATTTATATGGTAAATATTAGTATTTATATGAAAAATAAAGTCTGTAGAAGTAAGAGATTTGTATTGTCGCCGTAAACGGCATAAAAATCTCTAATAAACCTCTTTTTTTATAGACATGCAGACAAATTGAAACTATGATGCAGGTCACAGACGTATTATTGGGATGATATATGATGTTTAATGAATACACCATGAGAGGAACGACAAGAAATGGGAAGATATGAGCAGCAAAGAAAATTCTTAAAGAGTAACTTTAATGAATTTAAACAGATTAAAACGGATAAGATAAAGGGTTTGCCTAAACCGCCGATTGTCAAGGAATATAACCGACTATCTACGATAATTGGTCTTCCTGAGGTTACTGATGACGTGTTGAAAAAACAAAATATTTATGAATGCATGAAGGAGAGAAGAAGCACCAGATTTTATTCAAATGAGTTCATAACTCTCGAGGAATTATCCTACCTATTGTGGGCTACTCAAGGGATTTCTGGTACGACTAAGAATGGTCTCACCCTTCGAACGGTTCCATGCAGCGGTGCAACACATTCATTTGAAACCTATTTATTCATAATGCGGGTAGAAGGAATTCAGCAAGGAATTTACAGATATCTTCCCGTTGAACATAAGCTTTTGTTTATGTTTGAATTAGATGAAATCGATCAAAAAATAGACGCCATTACACTTGACCAGCCTTTTGTTCCGAATTTTGCTAGAAAGGCTGCCGTTGTATTTGCATGGAGTACAACTCCTTATCGCTCTGAGTGGAAGTATGACATTACAGCCCATAAAAAAATTCTTATTGATGTTGGACATGTATGTCAAAATCTTTATATAGCCAGCGAATCAATAGGCGCAGGCGCATGTGCGATCGGCATTTATGATCAAAAACTGATCGACGAGGTACTGGTGTTAGACGGGGAAGAAGAATTTGTCCTCTACCTTGGAGCAGTTGGGAAGAAACGAGAATAAAAGAGGCAACTCTGGGGACGGTTCATTGCAATATCTTAGTTTATTCCTTCAGCAAGTCTAATAAATAATTCCCATCGAAGGAATGAACAAGTTCAACAACCGTCCCTATATTTACTTTTCTATTTTTACATTGACTTTGCAAACTGCATTGTATCCATACCCCTTTCGATTCCAAAAGGCCTGAAGCGGTTGGGTTCGTCACATTGAATCCGTCGCTCTCGACCATATCGAGGAAATCCCTTTTTGATCCGCCTGACATTTGAAACCCCCAATTTACCCACCCATATTTGTTCGATGGTTTCTGTCTAAATGAAACAGATTGCCAGGTACGCCCCTGATCGAAACTCAACTCAATTTTTTCAAGCTCCCCTTCGCCTGTCCATGTAATTCCGTTGATTACATGCGTACCTTGCTTTAATATAGATTGGTCAATCGGCTGCTTTATGGTTGAGTTCACATTCATAGTCGTCACGGGAAAACTTCTGAATTTGTTCACTTCATCTGGATAATACACATAATCTATTGTTTGAAAAGGCCCTTGAAAAGACCCGTTGATGAACACAATCTTTTTAAGCCACTTTACAGACGCCATAGCGTACCACTGAGGAGTGATCAGTCTTAACGGGTATCCATGCTGAAATGGAATCGGCTGGCCGTTAAGTTCATAAGCTAGAATTGTATCAGGATGTACTGCTTTGGAAATCGGAAGACTTCTCGCAAAATGAAACGTTTCATTTAAATCCTTACGTCCTCCAAAATCATACCCGATAAATACTGCTTCTTTGGCAGAAGGTTCCAGTCCGGTATAATGAAAAAGTGTTTGCTATGGTACACCTTTCCACCAAGATTGGTTAATTGCTCCTTCTTCCCATTGTTCCCCAAATACTTTGGGACGAAAAGAGGCGCGCTTATTACCCGAACACTCCATGACGACCTTGATCATTTTTGCCGGCATACTGGAAATCTCTTGATATGAGAAAGTGAACGGCTTCTTTACTCTCCCTTCTATCGGAAGAAGGTAATTTTCCAAAGGCAATTTTGGATAAAGATGATGATTTCTTCGATAAAAGTATTCAGAAGGTGTTACAGAACTTTACAGAAAGTGAATCGGCGCTTCCTGATTTTCAGGCAGAAGACTTCTCGTCATCAGATTTGGTTTTTCCAAATGACCGCCGTTGACTTCCTTCATCACCAAACCTCCTTGGAATCATTTCGCTCTCATATCCTATTCTGACTAAGAATGTCCTTATTCGAATCCTTAAATAACTGATGTTTCCCCTGATACATAATCCTGCATAAAAAATGGTTGGAGATATTGATCCATAGACTGTAAAATTAAATGATGATGTTTGATTTGAGAATATTGGTAATGATAAGAAAATGTGAAGGACTAGTGAGCAAAGATGATTTATTTATTCTTTTTTTTAGGTGTCGTATGTGTTGCCATTTTGATGTTTATAAGCCTGCATCCAGTATTCGGCTGCAATCCGCGAAAGCAACAAATAGAGGAATTCAGCTGCATGGATAATTATGTTAATGGTAAGTTTGTCAATCAGGTGCCAACTAAGATGAAGATGAGTGCAGCCGATTTTCTTTCCATGATTTGGGATCATTTTTCTGGTGATGCCGAGCGCAATCCGTCTGCTCCAATTCCAGTTTCTGTGATTGACTGGAACAAAATTCAAAGCGGGGAGAATGGCTTAACTTGGTTTGGACATTCTGCGTTTTTGCTTTGTATTGATGATAAAAAGATACTCGTAGACCCAATGCTTGGCCCAATTGCTTCACCCGTCTCTTTTGCAGGAAGCAAACGTTACAGTGAAGATCTGCTGCCTCTTATTGATGAAATGCCGCAGATTGATGCTGTCTTGATTACACATGATCACTACGATCACTTGGACTATCCGTCCATAAGAAAATTAAGGAGCAAGGTCAATCATTTCTTTGTGCCTCTTGGTGTAAAATCCCACTTAATACGGTGGGGAGTTGCGGAAGAAAAGATTACAGAATTTAATTGGTGGGATGAAAAAGAATTTCAAGGGTTAACTTTGGCATTTACCCCATCGAAACACTTCTCTGGAAGAGGAATTTTTAATCGAGATACGACTCTCTGGGGCGGCTGGGTCATACTCGGCAAACAGACCCGTTTCTATACAAGCGGGGATGGCGGTTATGATGCTCACTTTATGGAAATTGGAAATAAGTACGGACCTTTTGATATTACTTTAATGGAAGGCGGTCAATATGACAGGCGCTGGTCTTGGGTTCATATGACACCCGAACAATCTGTTAAGGCTCATTTAGATGTTAATGGCAAGCGCATGATGCTAATTCATTGGGGGGCATTTACCCTTGCTTATCATGGGTGGACAGAACCTATGGAGAGGGCACTGACAGAGGCTGAAAAATCAGGAGTAAGTATATTAGCTCCGAAAATTGGAGAAACGATTCCTATAAATGGAGAGTTCAATTATGATTCACCATGGTGGAAATCACAGTCATAGGCCGGCAATGGAGCGTGAGCAACACTCATTCTGATTTTCGGAATGTAAGAATTCGGTAAAAATAACCCTGATCAGTAAGCAGTTCAGTTATCGAGTAGTAAATTAAAATACACAACTGAATTATCAACAGAATTAACGCTGTTCTTTTACGAAAATCAGCAATTGAATTAGCATAAAAATTCTTGGTCTGAAAATGCCAAAACTTCAGACAGCAATG
>CAZAEW010000006.1:38602-74575 GCA_964484065.1 uncultured Bacillus sp. | reverse complement strand
AAACTTCAGACAGCAATGTTGTGATTTTGATCCCCTCTGTCTGAAGATGCCCAAACTTCGGGCAGCAATGATGTGATTTTGCCTTCCTTGTCCGAAGAAAACAGCCTCCCATTTTTATGGACTATTTTTTAAAACGATTGCCCGTATTGGCATAAACAAGAGTAAAGGCGATGATGCAAAAAAAAGCAATAAGACCAATGGTGAACAGCCATTTGATTTTAAGGGCATCACTCAGCACCCAAAGCAAAAGGCAGAATGAAATGCCAAACATCATTTTCCCCATAAACTTACAAAGTGATGCAGTATCGTACTTCTCCTTTTCTTCCTTCGGCAAAGTGTTGTAGCCTGCAATTAAAAAGGCGCCTTTACCACTCGAGAAGATCACTCCTAAGACAATAAACAAGCCGATAATGATTAATGGTACAGTCATTATTACCCCTTCTTTTTGAAATTGGAATTAACCAAAAAAGCTTGCTCTCCCCTTTTAAGATTATTACGCTTTCACCTTAAATGGGGGAAGCTGCTGTATGCCGCGACATCATTTCTTTTCCATAGCAGCCTCCACCGCTACAAATAAGCCATTATAATAGTCTTCCACATCCACAAGGGAGAGTTGGTGATTCCTTAATAGATGAAGTGTATCGCGATTCAGACAGCACCCGTCACAGATTTTTTTCCAAGCCGGAGTCATCCAGTTCTGCAGCTGGGCTAAGAATCGGTTTTCCATTTTGACATGCTCAAACAGAAGAATTCTTCCATCAGGCTTACAAACTCGCTTTATCTCATCAAGTGCTTTTTCCGGGTTGGAAATTGTACAAAAAACGAGTGTTGCCACTACCGTATCAAAAGAATGGTCCGCAAACGGCAGTTCCTCTGCGCTCGCACAAACCAACTCAATTGGAACATGAGATCTTCCAACCTTTGATTGCGAACGTGCAATCATGAATGAACTCGGCTCAATGGCCACTACTTTTTCCACTGAATCATACAGTGGAAAATTTATGCCAGTCCCGGCACCGATTTCAAGAACGCAGCCATGCGCCTTAGACAAAAGTTCCTTACGAATTTTTTTAAATTTATTTTTTTCTAATGGTCTCATAAAATAATCATACGTTTTCGCAAATAAACGGCTCAAAATCTATTCAACTCCAAAAAGTGCAAGATACAAAAGGAAAGATAGAGCAATAAACTACCCTTTCGTATCTGATCATCAAATAGTTATTATCGGTATCCAAACCTCACATTTATAGTCAGAAGCAGATGGATCACCGGGAAAATAAACTTCGATTACGGGTCCGTCCGCCTGTTTAATGTCCGCAGCCGGAAACCATTCCTGGTAGATTTTTGTAAGTAAAACAGCTATCGCTTCAGGCATTGGTCCAATTGAAGGAAAAACTGCCCAGGAGGATGCGGGTACTTCTTTTACTGTAAAATCAGTACTTGATACATGATTGACATCCTCTATCGCAATCATGTAGGAAAATTGTTTATTTTCATCAAAATCAAAGCTTATGCCGAGTAAATTTTCGGTTGGATCGATGGAGCTGATTTTTTCACATGTTCCATCGCCATTGCAACGATTCCAAAAATCCGCAATCATTCTGTGATGATCTTCATTTTTAGCAGAAACTTCCATTTTCGTTCCAATGACCTTAAATGCTTTCTTCTGAATGATTCGATAGTTCATCACCATATCTCCATTCCCAAAAGATCTTTTATCAAATCATTATCACCTTCTTTTATTATAGCGATCTTTTCCAATCCCTGTACAGATGTTGCAGCAGCTATCCATGCGAATGTTAGTTGATAAAAAAAGAAAAAGGACTGAACAGTCCCATTAAAGATTTTAACCATTAAAGATGTTCTCTTTAATCAACCAAGAGAAACATTTCATCTCCTTCAATTTCGACCTGATAAGATTTAACGCAGCCTGTGTCCGGATCTTGCACTCTCCCATCCTCTAAGGAAATTTTCCAATCATGCATCGGACAAAACACGAAATCGCCGCTTATCATTCCTTCAGCAAGTACTCCCCCTTTGTGAGGACAACGGTTTTCAATTGCCCTAATTCTTCCATTAGATAATTTAAATACGGCTATTTCTTGATCTCCCACAAGAATTGTTTTTCCCAGCCGCTCGTTCAAGTCATGGAAAGCGCCAATTGGAAGCCTTGTTAAACTTGGCTTTACCATACAAAAGTCTCCTTTATTATTCAGATAAAAACATAGTTCTCAAATAACTGTTTTTGGATATCTTTATTCTTAATTAATTCTTTCCAAGGATCCTTGTAAAAAGATAATGCTTCTTCCATTCGTATATTTAATTCTTTCCGCTTTTCTTTGTCATCAAGTACCAATTTCACATGTTCCAAACCAACACGTTCAATCCATTTGGATGTCCGTTCTAAATAATTGGCCGTTTCCCGGTAATATTGAAGATAAGCTCCAGTTATTTCAATTACTTCTTCATCCGTTTTGACTTTATCTAACAAGTCACCGCCTCTTACTTGGTTTCCGCCATTCCCGCCTACATAAATCTCCCAGCCTCCATCAATTCCTATGAAACCAATATCTTTAAAACCGGACTCCGCGCAGCTTCTTGGGCAAGCGGATACTGCCATTTTTACCTTATGCGGGGTCCATAGTCCTTCAAACTTTTTCTCCAACTTAATTCCCAGTCCAATTGAATCTTGAGTTCCAAACCGGCAAAACTGTTCCCCAACACAGGTTTTAACGGTTCTGAGAGATTTGCCATATGCGTGTCCGGACGGCATATCTAACTCCTCCCATACCTTTGGCAAATCCTCTTTTTTAACGCCTAACAGATCAATCCGCTGACCTCCTGTTACTTTTATTAATGGGATTTTATACTTATCCGCTACGTCTGCAATTCGGCGTAATTCTCGTGAATTCGTGACTCCGCCATACATTCTGGGAACAACTGAATAAGTGCCATCTTTTTGAATATTGGCATGCATCCGTTCATTGACAAAGCGAGATTCTATTTCATCCATATATTGAATGGGGTTGATCATTCCTAAATAATAGTTAAGCGCCGGACGGCACTTGGAGCAGCCTTCCTCAGTACCCCAGTTAAGTACACGGAAAACTTCTCTTGTACTCGTTAATCCTTTCATTCGAATTTCTGTAACTACTTCATCCCTGGATAACATTGTACAACCGCAAATGGCTTCCTTTTTAGAAATTCCCTCAGCCTTTGCTCCAACTGTCATTTCCAGCAACTCTGCAACCAGCGGTTTACATCCCCCGCAAGATCGGGATGCGCCTGTGCATCCCTTAATCGCATCCAAAGAAGTACAGCCTTTCTCTTGGATAGCCTGTAAAATTTTCCCCTTTGAAACCCCATTGCAGCCGCAAATAATATCTTCGAAACTCATTTGGTCCGTCAAGCCTTCTCGTGCTATTTCGCCCTCAGACTGAAAAATGGTAACTTTAACCGCATCTGAAATATCCGACTGCCCTTGAATCAACGATAATAAACGGCTGCCTTCACGGCTGTCACCAAATAAAACGGCCCCAACTATTTTGCTGCCCTTCATGACAATTTTTTTATAAATTCTGTGCTGCTCATCGAACACTTTAATGGCTTTCTTTTCCCCATCCTCTGAAAAATCTCCAGCAGAAAAAACGTCTACTCCAGACACTTTCAGCTTCGTCGATGTTAAAGATCCTTCATACTTAACTCCTTTTACTCCTAAAATACTTTTTGCTAAAACCTGACATTGCTCATATAAAGGTGCCACCAAACCGTATACTGTTCCATTATGTTCCGCACATTCTCCGACCGCATAGATATGGGGAATCGATGTTTGCAGATAGTCATTAACAACTATCCCCCGATTTACAGAAATACCGCATTCTTTTGCCAACTGCACATTTGGTCTGATACCAACTGCCATCACGACGAAGTCAGTCTCCAATTCGGTTCCATCCTGAAATCTTAAACCTTTTACACGGTCATTACCCAAAATCTCAGTTGTTTGTTTTTCTAATAAAAATCTCATTCCTTGTTTCTCTAATTCTTTCTGCAGAAGCATTCCCGCATCACGGTCCAATTGACGTTCCATTAGGAAGGGAGCAAGATGAATGACCGTTACTTCCATCCCTAAATTTAATAGACCCCGGGCTGCCTCCAACCCTAATAATCCTCCGCCAATCACAGCTGCCTTGCGGTGCTTTTGTGATGCTTTTAACATTTCGTCCGTATCTTTAATATTACGGAAAGCAGTCACGCCTATTTTGTCCGTGCCAGGAATCGGAAGGATAAACGGGTTTGACCCTGTTGCAATAATCAAGTTATCAAATGACTCGCTTCGACCTTTATCCGTTGAGATCTTTTTACTAAAGGGATCTATGCCTGCCACCGTTTCCCCAACATGTAACTGAATATTGTGTTCGTTATACCAATCCCAATCATTAAGTGTAATATCTTTTACATCAGTATCCCCCTGCAAAACCTTTGATAATAAAATTCTATTATAATTCGGATGCAATTCACTTCCGAAAATGGTAATCTCAAACTCTTCCTTTGATAAGCTGAGGATTTCTTCGATGGTTCTGACACCAGCCATTCCGTTGCCAACAAGAACTAATTTTTTCTTATTCAATCAGAGTCCTCTCCTTTACTTTCTTCCCTGTGAAAGTAATTTACCATATATCAGAATTTTCCATTTGCTCATCGGCAGATTTTCTTACATATAATTTTTAATGGTGATCTATTTTTATTCAGCCAGTTCAACCTGGCTAATTTTCACAGCACTCACTTTAAATCCCGGCATTTTACAGATCGGGTCCAATTGATCGGAAACAAGTTGATTGATATTTTGCGATTCACCCCAATGAAACGGTACAAAGATCGTATCCTGTCGTATGGTATTTGAATATTTACATCTAACCACAATGCTTCCTTGCCTCGACGTAATTTTCACGGGAATGTTGTTTTGAATGCCAAATTTCTGCGCCGTTTCCGGGTGGATTTCTGCAAAAGATTCATGCTGTCTTGCCAGCAATGAGGGACTTTTTCTAGTCTGGACACCTGTTAGGTAATGCGACAGCACTCTTCCCGTTGTTAAATAGAGAGGAAATTCTTCCGAGGGTTGGTCCTTTGGCACAGAGGGGATATTCGAAACAGCTGTCATAATGGCTTTTCCGTCAGGATGGGCAAAGGATTTCTCAAACAGCCTTTCCGTCCCTGGATGCTCAGGTACAGGACACGGCCATAAAATTCCACACCCTTGTTTCAGCCTTTCATAGGTGATTCCAAAATAATCAGCTGTTCCTCCCCGGCTCGCTTCTCTTAATTCAGTAAAAATTTCCTTAGCCGATGAAAAGGAAAAATAGTTACCTTTCCCTAAGCCTTGCGCAATGTCGCAAATTATCTGCCAGTCATGCCTTGCCTCTCCATAGGGTGGCATGCTTGCTTCTCTTAAGGTAACCCGCCCCTCAAGATTCGTCATTGTTCCTTCATTCTCTAAATAAGAGGTTGCAGGAAGGATTACATCAGCCAATTCAGCTGTTTCAGAAACAAACAAATCGACTGCAACAAAAAACTTTAGCTTTTCGAGAGCCTTTCTGACAAATACTGCATTTGGGTTTGAAACAACCGGATTTGAACACATTAAAAACATTCCGGTAATTTCACCTGCTGCCATTTTTTTAATCATTTCAAAAGCAGAAACTCCTGCCCTCGGTAAAGCGTCTGGTTCGATTCCCCATACATTTGCAATATAAGCTCGATGTTTTTCATTCTCAATGGAACGGTAACCAGGCAGCTGATCCGCTTTTTGACCGTGTTCCCTTGCACCCTGCCCATTCCCTTGTCCGCTTATCGCCCCATACCCACAATAGGGCTTTCCTATCTTTCCAGTTGAAAGCAGAATGTTCAGGAAGTTACGAACAGCAAATGAACCGTCCGTTTGCTGTTCAACTCCTCTTGCAGTAAAAATCATTCCTGTTTCCGATGCACCGAACTTCTCTGCTGCACGCTCAATTTGCTCAACAGGAATGCCAGTGATAGCTTCAATTTCAGTGAGTTTGAGGGCAGAAACGTGTTCCTGCACTTCTTGAAACCCGTTTACCCGTTCTCGAATAAAGGATTCATCAACGTAATTTTTTTCAAAAATAATCTTTAAAAGTCCGTTCGCTAATGCCGCATCGGTTCCTGGCTTGATTTTTAAATGCAGATCTGCCATTTTTACCGTCGGCGTTTCACGCGGATCAATCGCAATAATAAAAGCACCGTTCGATTTTGCTTTTTTAAAATAGGGTATGAGGGTCGGCTGACATTCAGCAATATTCGTTCCAGCGAAAATGATACATTGGGTCAAGGGAATTTCTGACAAGCTATTCGTAAATCCTCGATCCAAACCAAATACTTGATTTGCAGCTGCAGCTGCTGCAGACATACAAAACCGACCATTATAATCAATATGTTTTGTTTTCAATGCAACACGTGCGAATTTACCTAACAAGTAAGCTTCTTCATTGGTAATCGAAGCACTTCCGTATACACCAATTGCATCACACCCATCTTCAGATTGAATTCTCATAAAATTTTCTTTGATAATTTTTAATGCATCTTCCCATGAAGTGCGGATAAATTCTCCGTTTACTTTTATTAACGGGTATTTTAAGCGATCTTGATGCAGCGCATGCTGATGGGCATTCATACCTTTTACACAAAGACGTCCTTGTGAAGCAGGGTTCTCTTTACCAACAGCCTTATATTTATTTCTTTCATCGGCCGTTTGCTCGATTAATTGCATCTTACATTGGACACTGCAATAGGGGCACTGCGTGTCATATATTTTTTCCGTTTCTAAAAATTCACACCGGATTGCATTGATGCCCATGATTTTTTCCATCTCCTCGAAACGGCATAGAATACCACCGTTATTACAAGTACAACGATCGCTAAAGTTAGAAATCCAGCAACATGTGTACCTGTTGCCTGTTTAAGAGGACCTAAAATATAGTTTGGCAGAAAAAAGCCTCCAAAGCCTCCGGCAGCCCCAACGATTCCGGTTATTACACCAATTTCATTTGGAAAACGCTGCGGTACAATCTGAAATACAGACCCATTCCCCATACCTAGACAGGCCATCATTACACTGGTAATAATCAGCATTGGAATGAATGACCGGGGCATTGTTGTTACTAAAAAGGCGCAAATGGTAATGCAGGCAAAAAGAATTTGCAAAAATTTCATTCCTCCTATCCGGTCAGCAATGTACCCGCCGATCGGACGGAAAAAACTCCCGGCAATAACGGTGATTGTAACCAAATAACCTATTTGTATTCTGCTTAAACCACCTGCAACCGCCTGGTCCCCATAAATATCATAGAAAAAAATACTGAAATAGTTAGCTAATCCACTAAATCCGCCAAACGTAATTGCATAAAATAGACAGAACCACCATGTATCTCCATAACGGAAGACAGATAAATAATTTGACAGCTTCTTAGGTTCCGGCTGATTTGGACTGTCTTTCGCCATTAAAAAGAATGAAATTAAGACAAGAGCCATTGGAATCATGGCAAATCCGAAAACACTGTGCCATCCAAAAATTTCTGCCATTTTGGGACCGAATAAGGTTGCGATAGCTGTACCGCTGTTCCCTGCCCCTGCAATCCCCATCGCTAATCCTTGGTATTTCGGCGGATACCAGCGCCCGGCCAGCGGCAGAGCAACTCCAAAGCTTGCGCCTGCAATACCAAGCAGTAAGCCGATTGCATGAATTTCAGATAAGTTATTTCCTCCTAACCATCCCCATAGCAAGGGAATGAAGGTAATCAACATTCCAAGGATTCCTGCTTTTTTACATCCAATTCTGTCCGCTAAAATTCCCATCGGGATCCGAAGAATTGCGCCTCCCAAACTGGGAAGTGCCACCATCGTTGCTTTCTGCGCATCTGTCAAGCCAAAATCTTTTGTTATAAATAAAGCGATTGCCCCGCAAAGAACCCAAACCATAAAACTAACATCAAAATAGAGAAAGGCTGATAATAGACTTGGAAAGTGACCTGCTTTTTTAAATCCATTTTGCATATTCATTTCCCCCAAGGTTAATTTTGTTGATGTGGTAATCATAATGAATAAGAACTGGAAAATCCCATTTTTTGTAAGAATATCTATCATAAAAAATGGCAGCACAAAAAAGCCGTTTTCGATTTGCAGAAAACGGCTTTTACAAGTTGCTCTTTTGGCATTCACAAATGATACTATGAATATTTTGATTGATAAACACCCGTTATTAATTGGTCCACTTTTGCATTCTTTTTTCTGCTTTTACTGCAAGCAAGAAAAGCCCCGCTGTAGATGACAACAATTCCTAAAACAATCCACATTATGTATCACCCCTATATTCATTTTTTATAAAAATGAACCCCTTTTGCCATGAATACAAAAGGGGCAATGTGACGTTCTTGAGCAAAAACCTCAGTCACTCTCAGGAGTATGTAATGTAATTAATTTTATTGTACTATTACTATTACAGATTTTCCAATTTCTATTCTATTTAATTCTACAAATAAATCATGATCATTTTTCTTCATTATCCTTTTCAATCAATTCTCTGGAAAATTCCGTTGCCATTCTCTGATCAACCCTTTTTCCCTGCCTGCCATGAAAGACTTCAGTCTTCGCCCGGGTATTTGAAAGAATCCTCATCGCTAAATAAATGACTGAGAACAAAATAACCAAGATAATTCCTGTTACAAGGCCTGTTCCTTGACCTGGAATAAAAGGCATGCTTAATAATACGACAATTAGGCTAATTAACGTTAGCCAGGACATATAGGGGAATCCCGGCATTTGGCATCTGCCTTCCGGAGGACATCCATTTCTTTTTCGATGTCGGATTTGGCTGACAATAATGACGGCATAAGTAAACAGCAAAGAAAAACCGCTGGAAGTGATCAAGACTAAATATACTCTTGGAAACAATAAGCCAAATCCCAATCCTGCCAGCATGGCGACCCCGGAAAACATTATTCCTCGAAATGGGACATCCCTTTTGTCCCGCAGCCACATTGGAGCATGGCCTTCATCTGTTAATGACCTAATCATTCTTCCCAATCCAAACACGGCAGCAAGCATCGCAGAAAGTGAAGCAGATATTAACACTACATTTATCACTGATCCTGCCCAGCCAATTCCCCACCGATTAAGAGAAACAACCATTGGGCTTACTGTTTCATTAAGACCTGCAGTCGGAACAAGCGGAAGCAAAACCGCCGCATAAAGGATATACAATCCACAAAGAGAGATCACCGTATAAAGAATGGCTTTCGGAATCGTCTTTTGAGGATTCTCTACTTCCGGAGCAGCCAAACCGATAATTTCAAACCCGGCATAGGCAAAAACAACGAGGAGCATACTTCCTGCGATACCCTTGATTCCACCGGGCATGATAGGCTCCCTCATTAACTCCCCTGTCCCGACTGGAGAAGTGTGTGGGAAAAAGCCGAAAATCAATGCCAATGCTGTTAGGATAAAAAAGATAATGGCAAATATCTTAATTGATGAGAGGCTGCTTTCAAGCTTGCCTAATTTTTCAGCACCTAACAGATTGAGCATGGTAACAACAAGAATGATGATTGTTCCTAAGATGGGTATGGAGGTATGAGGGAACCAGGTACGTACTAAGATTGGGATTGCGGTTGCTTCACTTGACATGGATAAAACGGTTCCTGTCCAATACAGCCATCCTACAACAAATCCTGTTCCGGAACCAAGTTCCTGCGCAGCAAAATTACTAAAGGAACCTACAGAAGGATTTGCAACCGTAATCTCCGACAAAGCAAAAAGAATAAAATAAACCAGTAAACCGCCAAGTATATACGATAATAAAATAGACGGTCCTGCAGCATGGATCGCGACTGACGAACCCAGAAAAAAGGAACCGCCTATCACACTTCCTAACGCCATCATGGTCAGATGCCCAGCTGTCAGTCCTTTTTGTTTTTTTGCCATAAATCTATTTCTCCCATTCCAAATAATCATTTACAACGTTATTATTTGCGGAAAATGTAGAAAAGATTCTTTTGATAAAAGCAACTAAATCAAGTGGTGGCCAATTAAATAAAAAGGAGAATGATACCGCCCATCTAATGGGAAAAGGCTGCCATGTACGGCAGCCTTTTATTAATTCAATATTTTCCCAAGGAAATTTTTTGTTCTTTGGTTTTTAGGAGCATTAAACAATTCTTCCGGCTTTCCTTCTTCGATAATCGTACCGTCATCCATAAAGATTACCCGGTCGCCAACCTCTTTGGCGAATCCCATCTCATGTGTGACCACAACCATCGTCATGCCTTCTTTGGCTAAATCTTTCATTACTTTTAATACTTCACCAACCATTTCAGGGTCAAGCGCTGAAGTAGGTTCATCAAACAGCATGACATCCGGCTTCATTGCTAACGCCCTTGCAATGGCAACACGCTGCTGCTGTCCACCGGATAACTCATCAGGATAACTTTTTTCTTTCGAAGAAAGTCCCACTTTTTCCAGCAGCTGCCTTGCTAATTTTTCACTTTCTTCCTTCGACATTTTCAACACTTTTCGGGGGCCAATAGTAATATTCTCAAGAACTGTCAAATGATGAAACAAGTTGAATCGTTGAAACACCATTCCCACTTTCTCACAATGCTGATGGATGTTTACTTTTGGATGAGTAATATCATTTCCCATAATGGTGATCATCCCGCCTGATGCTTTTTCCAACCCATTCAAGCACCGCAAGAATGTGCTTTTTCCACTTCCGGATGGACCTATAACAACTACCACTTCTTTTGGGAGGATTTCAATATTGACATCCTTCAAAACCTCGATTTGGCCAAAGGATTTTTTCAAATGCTCAACGTTTATCAATTTGAAGCCTCCTCTCTAGGTATCCAGCAAAACGGGTAAGTGTGAAAATCACAACAAGATACAAAATGGCTATCTCTCCATAGATTTGGAATCCGGCAAAATTTTGAGCGATGATAATTTGCCCGGTATAAAGAAGTTCAACAATCGCAATTGGAGCTAACAACGATGTATCCTTAATCGTTTGAGCAAATTGATTGACCAAAGGAGGAATCATTCGTTTAAAGGCTTGCGGCAAGATAATATGTATCATTGCTTGAAAACGGGTCATGCCTATGCTGTGTGCTGCTTCACTCTGCCCTCTGTCGACACCTAATATACCAGCACGGATAATTTCGGTAATATATGCCCCTTCATTCAAAGCTAATCCAATAGCCGCCGCTACATATGGATAGTTATTCTGTCCAAACCATTGATTCAACGGCAGAATAGTTGGAAGTCCTAAAGCAATAAAAAGAAGTTGAACTAAAAGCGGAGTTCCGCGAAATACCTCCACATAAACCCAGCTGATTCCACGTAAAACCGCATAACGGGAAAGTTTACATAAGGCAGCAACCAGTCCGATAATGCTCGCAAGTATAATAGCGATCACTGAGAATCCAACCGTTCGCCCTAAACCAGTTAATAATTGCGGAAAAGCATCTACAATAATACTCCAAGAATTCAAAGGATTTACCCCCTTATGGTAAAGCAACTCACCTTTTGGCGGGCCGTTAGAGCCGATGTCGATGACATAGTTGAAAGATAAAATATGAAAATTACAAAATTTCAGATTGTTAAATCACAGAGGCGTAGCGAAAGAGTGCTACGCCTCGTGGAGTATTTTATTTATTGATTTAATGCAACTTTATCTGGAGCAAGTTCAGCTTTTACAAGACCGCTTTTATCTCCGCCAAAGTATGTATCAAACAATTTCGCATATTGTCCGTCATCTTTAATTGCTTTCAAGCCGTCATTAATTTTTTTCAATAAATCCGGATTATTTTTAACTACAGCAATTCCATAATATTCATCTGTTGGTATTGATTGAACAACTTTAAAATTGCTGTGATTATTTACATAATCCTGGTTGACCGGGCTGTCAAAGACAACAGCATCAACGCCGCCGCTGGCAAGAGCATTATAGGCATCCGTGATTTGGTCGTATTGCTTAACATTTGCATCTGGAACACCTTTTGATTTTAATAGATCAACAGAAGATGTCCCTTTTTTGGTTGCAACGTTTTTGGTTTTTAAATCACTAATATTCTTAATGGAAGAACCCTTTTTCACAAGAACAGAAATACCGGACTTGTAATAAGCATTGGAAAAATCAACAGCAGCTAAACGGCTTTTCTTAATGGTGATCCCGGCAACAGCCACATCAATCGATTTTGCTTGAAGGGCAGGAATGAGACCTGTAAATTGCATTGTAGAAAGGTCAACTTTAAGGTTTTCTTTTTTCGCAATCGCTTTGATCATGTCAATGTCAAAACCTTGGACTTTTCCATCCTTTTCGGATTCAAATGGAGGGAATGTAGTATCAGCTGCAACTTTTATGGTTTGCTGCGCAGGTGTATCACTCTTTGTTGATGTAGACGAAGTTTTAGTAGAATTGCTGCCGCAGCCGGCAAGTAAACCTGTTGTTAGAACGCCTGCAAGCAAAAGTGAACCATACATTTTTTTATTAAACAAATAAATACCCCCAGTCAATTAATATATTAGAATATAAAGAATAATTATATAATAATAGCATTAATCTCTTTTTGTCAACAAAAAAGTGTTTTTCATGCTTATTCGACAATAATTATTAATTTTCTAGAAAAAATTTATTAAAAACCATCGAATCGACATTTTTTATTCGACAATAGTAATATTTTATTGTGATCAGAAATGGCGAACTTACGATATTCGGTATTAAATCTGTTAAAATAGAAGTAGCATCATATCAATTTTTTAGGAGATGGTCTTTATGATCGTACCTTCGTTCTTACCGATTTTGATTGTCATCATCTTCTTGCTTGTTATTTTTTTCAGTACCATTCGCATCGTTCAGCAATTCGAGCAGGCGGTCGTGCTTCGCTTAGGCCGCTATACCCGTTCCCTTGACCCAGGGATTCATTTCATAATCCCCATTATTGAGACCGTTCGAAAAGTGGATATGCGTGTTCGTGTTGAAAATGTCGAAAATCAGGATATTATTACGAAAGACAGTGTACCCGTTACGTTAAGTGCCGTTGTTTACTATCAGGTTGTAAATGCCCAAAAAGCTCTGCTTGACGTAGAAAATTACCGTAAAGCCACTGCCACCCTGGCGCAGACGATTCTTCGATCAAATTTAGGTGCTCATACGATGTCGGAAATGCTGACTGAGCAAAAAAAATTGGATGATTTGCTCCGGAAAGAGCTTGATCAGGCAACCGAGCCTTGGGGAATAAAAGTAACTGGAGTAGAGATCCGGTCGATGGATCTTCCGGAAGGGTTGCGCCGTGCTATGGCGAAAGAAGCTGAGGCTGAACGTGAAAGGGTCGCAAAGGTTATTGCCGCGCAAGGGGAGTACGAAGCAGCTGAGAAGCTTGCTGAGGCTGCTGAAGTCATCAGTAAACAGCCCGCTGCGATGCAATTGCGGATGCTGCAGACGATGACAGAGATAGCAGCGGAAAAGAACAGTACCATCCTGTTCCCTTATGAAGCCACTGCCGGTTTAATGAAACTTTTAGAAAAGCAAAACAATAATGGTTAAAATAAGCAATTTGAAATCATTCCCCTTCCCCAAATAAATGGGATTAAATAATGATTCTTAATGGAAACTATTAGTGCATCGATTTGGGGAGATGGGGGCTTTTCTGATGAATAATCAGCAACAGTTGGAGCAAGTCCAGCAGCAAAGTGAGCAGGCAGCCCAGACTCTCGGGCTAATCCAGTCGCTAAATGACAAAAACAACAGCTTTAAAAAAGGTTGAGCATGAATAAAAAGAAATACTTCAAAGAGAAACCATACCTCAGCTTTCTTCAGCCAGCTGAGGTATGGTTGTTTTCTCCTTCTAAATAGCGAACAGTTCCTGCAGCTTTTTCGACTGTGTCAATTCTCTGTCCTCGTTTCCCCACTGTTTACCGAATGGAATCTTCCATCAAAAACTGACCTCCTGGATAGATTACTCCAACTTTAAGAATCCCCAACTGAGCGAAAGAATTATTCAAGTTTTACCCGTTTTTTCGAAATTTGTTTACATAATATTTTTATTGTCTACTCAACTTTTCAGCTGATATATTAAACTTATGTAAAATTTCATTCAGTACTTGTATCATTAAAGGTTTTAATATTATACTTCCTTTATGTGTTTGTAAAAAATTTATCAAAATAAGGGGAAGATTAGAAAAAAATGAGTGAACATATTATTGCCTTTATTTTAGGCATCGTCGAGGGCTTGACAGAGTATTTGCCGGTTTCATCAACAGGCCATCTTATATTAGCAGACGACTTATTGGGATTTAGAAGTCTGGTTGGGAAAAATGTGGCTACTACCTTTGAAGTCATCATCCAATTGGGATCAATGCTTGCTATTCTCGTACTATATTGGAAAAGATTCCTATCCCTTTTGAACTTTAAAACCATCGGAAAATCGGAAAAAAAACTGGATATAATACATATTATATTGGGTGTTATTCCTGCAGCTGTTATTGGCTTGGTTCTGCATGATTTTATTAAATCGATATTCTTGCCTCAGGTTGTTGTCGGCACCCTGATCGCGGGAGGTATCTTAATGCTTTTTGCTGAAAAAAAACACCGCCCATTCACAACGAAGACGGTAGATGAATTAACCTATAAGCAGGCTTTTATTATTGGACTCTTTCAATGTTTAGCGGTAATCCCTGGATTTTCCCGAGCCGGATCCACAATTTCAGGAGGTCTGCTCGCACGGGCTGATCATAAAACGGCTGCTGAATTTTCCTTCCTTGTTGCGCTTCCAATAATGGTCGGTGCAACAGGACTGGATTTTATCAAAAACATGGATTCACTTCATGCCAGTGATTTTCCGCTTTTCGCCATCGGATTTGTCACTGCTTTTGTAGTCGCTATGTTCGTTGCTGTTGCCTTCCTTAAGATCTTAGGCAAAATCGGTCTGTCTGTTTTTGCTTACTATCGATTTGCGATCGCGATCTTATTTACGGTTTTTGTTATCTTATAAAAATAGAAAGGGGCAGTCCAAACATTCAGGACTGCCCCTTTTCTTCTCTAAAATACCGAAAACTGCTTTGTATGGTAAAGATGAATAAAAAATAGCCCTTATGTCAAAATAAGGATACATTTTTTTGACAGGAGGGCTTAAAATGGCTCATAAATGTTTCTATTGTTCAAACGAGATTGAAGAGAATAAATTCCACATTGTAACTTTCCATGTTTCAAATATGGAAAGAGAGGAAAAATTGTGCGGCGAATGTTATCAAGAATGGCTGCAAGGAATAAAGGGCTAAGCGAAATAAAAGGCGTAAATTACTATTAAGGGTCCATATTATTGGACCCTTACCACTTCAAACACTTTCTCGGACAAAGACTTTTTATTAACCTTAATCCTGTTTCTTCCAATATTCATAGATCCAGTTCTTAAACAGCTGATTTAAATCCTCATTATTTTGTTTCTTTAGCCATTCGGTCTGGTCGATTGGCAGATTTAACTTTAAATTGATCTTTTCATCGGGCATTTCAATCATCCTAATCTCTTCAATTGTAATTCCTTTTTCAATATTTGGAAAAAACGAAGCATCATTCACCCTCAGAAAGTCAAAATATGCATCCGCCTCGTCTTCTATATCTATGTATAGATTCAACTGCGGCAATTTTCCTGCCAAGATATTTAAGTACATCATCGAGCTGATTGTTCTGCCATCCTCCAATTCTATCTCAACAATGAGGGACTTTTCCCTCTTATACTTGTTTTTCACAACTTCACTGACAATCAGATCTAATTCTAAAGTAGCTGCCGAATTCGATTCAAAGATGTAAATGGCACTGTTAAAAATATGGATCAGTTCTCCATCTATTTTTACCGATTTAACAACAACCATAATCTCCCCCCTCGCAAGCTAGTATACTTTCTAGCCAAATTTGAATCAAGAAAATGCGGATAATAGTGGATTTTCTTACACAGGAAGAATTTGATCGTTTTTGATTTATTTTACATTATTTAGGACACATTTACATAGGGAAAGAAATGTTCATTTATTTAAAATTTGAGAAGGTGCAAGTGATGCTGTTTAAAAGATTCCCCGCCCTTATTTTGAAAAAGGATATTCAGCTGCAGTAAGTATACTCGGACGATTTAGTCATCCAAAGCTAGTTCTTTCAAGATCAAAAAATGGAACTACTCTATTTTTCAAGTTTGTTTGATGAAGAGATAATAAAAATAGTCATTTTTCCCTGGGAAAAAATCTGGAGGGAGTGGAGACCATTTATCCAAACAGGCAAATTCTAATTTGTACTAATGTGAATATTAAATCTCTTGGTCATATCGAAAAGAATAATCTCTTCATAGCAAAAATAGATGGGCATGGAGTATTCCATGCCCATCTATTTTTGCTTAGGTATACTACCCATCTAAATCCGAACGCTTGCCAGGCTCATCTTTACCGCCGGTATCATTCCCCGTACTGGCGGTGTAGCCAACACGGTAAACAAAATCTTTTTTTTGTTTAAGTGCATTTGGCATTTGATATTGCTGTTTATTGCTTTGGAATTCTCCAGGTTTTGACAAGGTGGTGCCCCCTATAAATTTTTTGGAAAAGAAAATACATCATTCCCATTTATAGTGTTCCTTGCCACCATCCCTTTATGTAAAAGGAACCTGACAGAGCCTAAAGCTAAATGCTTATTCAAACAATGGGCTTACTGCTTTTTCATTATGAATCCGTTCAATTGCCTCGGCTAATAATGGAGCCACCGAAATCGTTGTAATTTTCCTTAATTCCTTATCCGGTGGGAGTTCAATTGTGTTGGTAATGACTAATTCCTTGATCGGTGATGATTCGATTCTGCCAATCGCAGGACCTGTGAATACGGGATGGGTACAGCCGGCATAAATCGTTTTTGCCCCTTTTTCCGCCAATGCTTTCGCTGCCATTGTAATGGTCTCCCCTGTATCAATTAGATCATCGATTAAAATCGTGTTTTTTCCTTCAACATTTCCGACAACATCAATCGTTTCAACAGAGGCCGACTCCATGCTTCTTTTATCAATCAGTGCTATTGGCGCATTTAATAACCCTGCCATCTTCCTGGCTCTCTCAACACTGCCATTATGCGGTGCAACAACCACGATATCATCCAACCCTTTTCCCATAAAATACTTTGAAAGAATTGGAACTCCCAGTAAGTGCTCGACAGGAATATCAAAAAAACCCTGCATCTGCGGTGCATGGAGATCCATTGTAAGGACGCGGGATGCTCCGGCAGTTGCTAAAAGATTGGCCATTAATTTCGCTGTAATCGGTTCTCTTGATCGTGCCTTTCGATCCTGACGTGCATAACCGAAATAGGGTATCACAACATTGATCACTTTTGCCGAAGCTCTCTTTAGCGCATCAATCATGATAAGCAGTTCCATAACATGCTGATTGACAGAGTTCACAGTGGACTGGACAATGAATACCTCACTTCCCCGTACGCTCTCTTCAATATTGATTTGAATTTCCCCATCACTGAACTGAGTTACCGAACATTTTCCTAATTCACATCCAAGGAGTCCTGCCAGTTCGTTTGAAAGCTGCCTGTTTGAATTTAATGAAAACATTTTAAAACTTTTCTTTAATTGATACATCACTTTATATCCCCCACAATTTACCATTACTCGATAACGCTTCCAAATGAAACGCCCCAAAAAAATGCCCCAAAATGATCATTTTGGGACATTTTTGTTTAAAGAGAGCTGAAAAACATCTATTCGTGCAATATCTTTTTCTTTTAAATAATGCGTACCTTTACAATTCCAGCGATTTGATTGATTTTTTCTTCTAAACTAGGAATGATCTCGCTGCTAACTTGATTTTCAATATCAATCATTGTATAAGCGTAATTTCCTCGGCTTTTGTTCACCATATCAGCAATGTTTAAATTATAACTTGAGATAACGTTTGTAAACTGCCCAACCATATTTGGAACATTTTTATGAAATACACAAACACGGCGAAGGCCTGTATAATCCAATTCTGCTTTTGGAAAATTCACTGAGTTAACGATATTTCCGGTTTCTAAAAATTCTTTCAATTCGCGTGCAGCCATAATTGCACAGTTTTCCTCTGATTCTCCTGTAGAAGCGCCAAGATGCGGCGTAGGAACAACGTTTTTCATTTTTATGACGTTCTCGTTAGGGAAATCAGTCATATATTTTCCAACTTTTCCGCTTTCAAGTGCCGCTTCCATGTCATCTTCATTGACAAGCTCCCCGCGGGAGAAGTTCAAAATATATACATCATCTTTCATGATGCTGAAAGATTCTTTGTTAAACATATTTCTTGTGCTGTCTGTTAAAGGAACATGCACTGTAATATAGTCAGAGTTTGCAAACAATTGTTCAAGCGTCATAGCTCTTTGCACATTGCGGTGTAATTTCCATGCTAGATCAACAGAAATGTACGGATCAAAACCGATGACATCCATTTCTAGATTCAATGCATCATTTGCAACGCGGGCACCAATGGCTCCCAAACCGATAACGCCAAGGGTTTTACCTTTGATTTCTTTTCCGACAAATTGTTTCTTTCCTGCTTCAACAAGTTTAGGAATTTGATCGCCTTGTCCCTGTAAAGCCTTTGTCCAAGCGACAGCATCATAAACATTCCGGGAAGAAGCAATTAAGGTCGCAAGAATGAGTTCCTTTACAGCATTTGCATTTGCTCCTGGAGTATTAAAAACAACGATTCCTTGTTCCGTGCACTTTTCAAGTGGAATATTATTAACCCCGGCACCAGCACGCGCGATGGCTTTTAAATTTCCGTCAAATTCCATAGAATGCATGTTGAAGCTGCGAACCAAAATGGCATCTGGACTTTCGCTGTCGTTATTGATTGTATAACTCTCGTTATTGAAGACATTTAATCCGCTTTCTGCAATATTGTTTAATGTCCTAATAGTTTTGACTTTTTCAACTGTAGTTGTGCTCATTTTTGTTTCTCCTCTTTCATTGATTTGTAGTTTTTCTTGCTTCTTGCCCGTCATTAACTGAACTCTTTTAAACATGTTCAGCCAGGGAACTAAAAACAGAACCCTATCAAACTGCAAAAACAAAATAATTTCCGATACTATTAAGCATAAAAAGGTAAGGGTCACTTCCCTTACCTCTTGCCCAGGCGAACGGCATTCGATACTATGTGCTCCCTCGCGGTAATCCGCGTTTCGCCAGTTACACATAGCCTTTAATTATTTTCATTTTAACAAATTTTCAATTAACTAGCAACTTTGAAAACGTTTTAAATATAATATTTTTTCGCGCCTAGTATTGTTAGTTTATGGAAAGAGACTATTAAAACATCTCTCCTTGAACAGGACATGATAAAACCCCACAGAACGGGAAGACACTTGTGGGTCCTTCACAAATTTATAACTGCAATATTTCACGAAGTTCTTCTTCATTCAGAAAAGGTGGCATATTCTTCTCGTTATCAATCATTTCCCTGATAAGAAATCTTTTTTTCTCCTGCAGTTCATTCATTTTTTCTTCGATCGTTCCTCGGGCAACCATTTTGATCACTTGGACAATATTTTTTTGGCCAATTCGATGAGCACGGTCAGCCGCCTGAGCCTCAACAGCAGGATTCCACCATGTATCGTACAAAATCACGGTATCGGCCCCAGTTAAATTTAAACCAGTTCCTCCTGCCTTCAACGAAATGAGAAATAGATCCCGTTCCCCATTATTGAATCGTTCACAGATTTTTAAGCGGTCTTCTGATGGTGTTTGTCCGTCCAAATAAAAGAAATGACGCCCATTTTTTGTCAGCTCTCTTCCTATCAACTCAAGCATTTTTGTGAACTGAGAAAAAATTAATATTCTTCGTCCTGAAAGCTTTGCTTCCTTAATGATCTCCATGAGCTGTTCAAACTTTGCTGAAGTTCCTTTGTAGCCATCCACAAATAATCCCGGGTGGCAGCAAATCTGCCGAAGGCGAGTTAGACCGGCTAAAATTTTAATCCGATTCTTTCGAATTGTATCGTTATCCAAATGCTTTAATGTATCGTGGCGCAGTTTGGCCAAGTAGGCAGCATAAAGCTTCTTTTGCTCAGGATTTAGTTCTGTTCTTTCAATCAATACCATTTTTTCAGGCAGTTCTGAAAGAACATCCTCTTTTTTCCTTCGAAGCAGAAATGGCCGGATTCTTCGGGCAATGTTTTCACGTGAAAGCTTGCTGTACTCTTTCAACCCTTTAAAAAGTTCAGGAAAAACAACGTGAAAGATAGACCATAGTTCTTCAAGTGAATTTTCAACTGGTGTACCCGTCAGCGCAAAACGATTCTTTGCACGGAGCATTTTCACAGCGCGGGCAGTTTGGGTCAATGGGTTTTTAAATGCTTGAGCTTCATCAAAAATCACAGTCGAATATAATTGGGATGAATACCACTTTATGTCTTTCCTCAGCAGCGGGTAGGATGTAATAATCACATCATACTCTGCTGATTCCTTCTGCCCCTTCAAACGCTCTGCTTTATGTCCTTCAATAACAAGTGTTCGAACTTCCGGTGCAAATTTCTCTATTTCGCTTAGCCAGTTATACATTAAAGATGAAGGACAAACAATGAGAACCGGCAGCTTATTTTTGCGGCTGTCATCAATCTCTGACACGATAAACGCTATGCTTTGGACCGTTTTCCCGAGGCCCATCGTATCTGCTAAAATACCTCCAAATCCATAGTAAGCCAGTGCTTTCAGCCATTGGAACCCTTGTTTTTGATAATCTCTAAGAACAGGTTCCAAGCTTTCCGGTACCTCAAAAGTAAGACTGCCTGGATTGTGCAGGGTTTCAAGAAACTGGAGAAATGAATCCTCAAACTTAAATATATCGCCAACTTCCACATGGTCAAGCAAATGTAAACACCGCTCCATTGGCAAATCCAACCCGTTTGCGGCTTCTTTACCACCGATATGATGAAAATGAAGAAAACGTTGAATTTCTTCATATTCCCTTGTTTCTAATGAGAGCAGCGAGCCTCCAGGCAAGCGGAAATATTTCCGCTTTTCCTCTAATGCAGCCAATATGTCGCGTATTTGTTTTTCGGAAATACCGTCCATTTCAAATTTGAATTCAAGCCAATCAATCCGATTTTTTTTGACCTTTACACGAATTCGAGGAAAATGATGTCCTTTTGAAATCCGATTTCGAACAGCAGTTGTTGCGTAAATTTGGACAAGTCTTTGAAGTTTAGGAACAGTATGGTATAAAAACTCGTATTCAAGTTCTTCATTATGCAAAAAATAGCCTTCATCCGTTGTGGCAAAGGAGCTTTCTTCCATCAGCCGGAGGATTTCCTCTTCTTTATCAATATCTCTTACGAAAATGCCCCCTCGAACCAGTTCTCTTCTTTCAAGCGGATTGAAGATCCAATTTTCGTAATGAAATTCGAGGCCGGCTAAAAGCTTATTGTTTATCCGATCCAAATATAGTTTGGCAACCAACGGCGCATTCATCAGTTTCTGATTAATCGACTTTGAAAATGCAACATTCCCCAGTTTTCGTAAACCCGGGATTACCTTTTCAATAAAAGAAGCAAGTTGTTCCTCCTTGATCAAAATCGGAGAACCTGATGAAGAAGAAAGCAGCCTTTTGAATTCTGAAAGACGTTTACATTCTTGTTCGTCCAATTGTTTTAATTTCCCTTCAAATAAAACACAACGGGAAGATTCAAGGATTGTCATTTGTTCTAAACCTTTAATCTCCATTTGGTAATGATTACTATACGCCTCGTGAAGGTCAAAATATAATGGCAATGCTTCATCTGTTAAATCAAGCCCATTGAACCATTTCCCAACATGCTCCAGCTTTACTATCGGTGCTTTTTTCAGCAGCTGAACCAGCCGGTCACATATAGTTGGCGGAATAAGTAAATCAGAATTCCCGCTTTTCTCTTGGAAAGCGGTTCCATATACCTTTTCATCCCGGATGATTTGAATCAGCAGTTGAATAACCTGATCTGTTTCTTTTTGAAAACAATAACGGTTTGGATCATAGATGAGTTCCTCAGATAGAAAAAATGTCCCTCCAGCCTTAACATGCTCGAGAAATCCTCGAAGGTTTTCTACTTTAATCCCATCTATTTCCAGTGCTATTCCAAATAAGAATTCTCCTTTGGCCATTTCAACGGGTTTACATGTAAACCCTGCCGTCAGTACTTTTCTTGTTTCAAAGTGAAGCTGATGACTGCTTGACCGAACCGGCTGATCATCGAAAAGAGTAAGCAACCCTTCGGTCAAATGAGAAACCGACGGAATCGTACCATTCCGCTGATGTTCATAAATGGACAATAATACCGCAGCGATATGCTGACACTCTTTTTCGAAGGAAGTTAGCTTGGGACAGCTGCATGCGGTTTGAAGATTGCCATCTTGATCCTTTTCTATCACCACATGGAAATCTTCTGTTCCAAACACTGTTGCTTTACATTCATCAGGTTTATATTTTTCAAACCTTACTTTATTATTTTTAAAAAAAGAATCTCCTCTTTTGAAGGAGACGGTTCCGCACATTTCTGTGATGATTTTCTTATTTAAAGTAATATTCAAAGTCATACTCCTTCCGGGAGTTATAAAAATTATTATAAAATAAATAAGGCGGGAAATCACGTTGTATTTTCCTTCTCTTTAACACATATTATCGGTGAATGAAAAAACAATCATCTTGCTAAAATACCCAAAAAGGAGGAAAGTGGTATGAACTGCCCGCACTGCTTTTATTCAATTACTGATGGGGTTAAGTATTGCATAAACTGTGGTTATGAATATTTAAATAATGACAAAGCAGGCCGAGGGAAAAAAAGTATCTTTTCATCCTTTGTCAGCCGAATTGATAAAATGCCAAATAAAGACCGTTCCGTTGAGCCAAAACTACATAATATCTTTTCACGGGTTTTTCGAAAACATAGCGATATTGAGGCTGAGCGGCTTTTTATTGTAGGAACAGCCTTGACCACTCCAGAAATTGATGAAGTAGAGGATACCTGGCCAAAGCCATGGTTATTCACAAGAATCTTTCTTATTTCTCTCCTTGTATACCTCGGGCTGTACATAGGAGTCAGTTTATTTGGCAATGTTAACTTTATACCCGGTCTGATTTTAGTAGGTGCATTTGCAGTGCCGTTCACGACTTTAGTTTTCTTTTGGGAAATGAACGCTCCGCAAAATATTGCGATCTATAAAATCGTCTATGTGGTATTTATCGGCGGGATCATCTCCCTGTTAGTTGCTCTTGTTTTTTATGATATTCTTAGGAATAATATAAATCCAATTACTATCGGTATTGTGGAGGAGCTGGCAAAAGTTGTTGCTGTTATCTTTTTCGTACGCAGTTTGAAATACAGATTTGTTCTTAATGGACTTCTTCTTGGTGCCGCGATAGGGGTAGGCTTTGCTGCTTTTGAAACAGCTGGCTATGCACTCCGGAGCCTCCTTTCCGGAAGCTATCACGAACTTTATTCCACCATTTTGTGGCGAAGTATCTTTTCCCCAGGCGGTCATGTTGCATGGGCGGCATTGACTGGTGCATCCATTTGTATTGTACAAGGTGAGAGAAAATTTCAGCTTAGCATGCTTGTCAAACCTAAATTTGTTGTTTTTTTTCTCTTGGTTGTTTCGATGCACGCCCTCTGGGATTCACCTTTTCTGGGGATTTTTCCGGTGGGACAAATCCTTCTCATGCTCATTTCCTGGATTTTAGTGTTCTACATGATTCGAACAGGGCTTAAACAAATTAAAGAAAAGAAAGGGAAACTTGCTCAGATCCCTCTTCAACCTTCAACCTCATAAATAACGATAAAAGCCGGCTTCTTGTTTCAGAACCCGGCTTCCTAGACTTTGGCATATGCCCATCTGCATTATGCAGGATAAAATTCAGAATTCACATAACGGTCTTGAATGATTTGGAGGTGATGACGTTCGTGTCCAGCAATAATAAAGGCCAGTGCCCGGACAGTCATATTTGAACCGTTGGCAGAGCCTTTCTTTAGCCAGGATTCGGGATCTAGACTTTTAAGCAGCAATACCGTTGATTGACGGACTACTGAGAAATGTTCCAGAAGCTCTTCGATTGTCTGCTGATTAAAAGCGGCTTGGGAAGCATATTGCTTTTCATCAAAGCCTGGAAGGGAGACGGTTTCACCTCGTGCTATACACAGCAAACGGTAAGCCATTATCCTCTCCGTATCGATCATATGCCCGATTACTTCCTTAACACTCCATTTATCCGGTAAGTATCGGAAAGCTCCTTGTTCTTCTGAGACGTTTTTAAGCTGAAGGATTAAATCTTTTTTTTGTTCCTCAAGAATTTCGACGATATCCCCTTTAGGTACTAAATTGACATATCCTAAATAGTATGGAGCAAATTCTCCTTTTTCCGGACGAACGTTCATTTCTCCCAACTCCTTCTCTTTTATAAAGTTATTCTATCTTTAGTAAATGGTAAAAACAAATGTAAAAATCCCTTTATTAAAGGGATTTTTACACTTATGATAAGATTCTTTTTTCCCCTTCAATTGCTTGGATTGGGTCAATGTTTTGTGTAAATTCCAGTGTCCCAATATATTTTCCATTTTCATCCCTAACAGCAAAATAACGGATATACACATACTTATCCCTGAATTTAATCCAGAAATCCTCACAGTTCTTTTTACCGGCTTTAAAATCTGCCAGCAATTCCTCAACCACATGGACGCTTCTTGGCGGATGGCAATTTTGCACTGTTCTGCCAATAACCGCTTTTGTCCGCGCAAAAATTCGTTCCTTTCCATGAGAGAAATAGCGGACAACATCATCATCATCAATAAAAGTGATGTCGACTGGAAGGTGGTTTAAAAGAAGTTCCAACTGTTTTAATGATAGGATCCCCGTCTCCATTTTAATGTACCCTTCCGAAATCGCACTTGTCTCAATCCCTTTTCTTTCTGGCTTCCATTCTAATTCTGGCTCTGTTAAACAAAATCCGATTTCATCACTTTCATGAGCGATTTTTACCCATTCATCTTCCGTTAAATTACTCAAAGCCATTTGAAAGAGGATATTTTCTTCGCGGTAAATCATCCCTAATACTTCATCCATAACGTAATGAACCGTGTCTATAACAGGTTGCTTGTCCCCGCTGTAATTCGTTAATTTCAATTTTGCCAGTTTAATTGAATCGCGGATATAATCATCAATCCGCCACATATTGGTGCTCGGACCGTGTATTCCGTATTTTTCCAAGTAGGGAAATAGAAGATTTTCTTTACGGCTGTAATGCTTGTCGATATCAAGCAAAAGGTTTAGATCCTCAAGGAGGAAATAAATATTGTCCGGTGAATCATCCGCTGCAAATTTCTCAAGATGCACCGCAAGTTTGGATTGTACCAATTTTTCGATTTCCCTGTTTTCAAGTTTAAATGTATGAATGGGGTGTCCCGGATGTTCTTCGGGATGTGATTGAAATTCCGGTTCGATGATGGCCCCTTTAAAAATTTCAAGATGGTTGGCATACAAGTCGTGAACTTCTGCAATGGAAATCCCCTCTTCTTCCAAAAAATCGTTTGAAAGCTGGGAAATTTCTTCGATCGTTATTTTTCCAATAAAAGCATCAAAATGAGCTTTAACTTCTTGAAGATTTTTGCCATTATGAAGGTCTTTAAAAATTTGTTTTAATATGGTCAGACGTTCCGGATTATTGATGGCGTGAATTTCTCTGTTATTGATAATTTCACTCATGAGAATTCTCCTTTTGTTGGCTGCACTGATGATAATGTTTCTCATTAATAAAATAACATGAACGAATGCCCCTCATAGTGACATAAATCATTTGCCTCGCTGCAAACATGTCGTTTTTGTGAACAACTATAAAAGAAAGCGATCAGTCCTGATCGCCGAGGGATTATAAAGGAATGACAATTCGCTGTTTATTTTTAAAATAAACCCATTCCTTAAAGCCTATTTTCTTTAAATGTTTCTGAACTTCATCAAACTCGTCCCCTACCCGTTGCGGATCGTGTGCATCTGAGCCAAATGTAACTTTTCCACCATAATGAAGGGCTAATTCCAATATATCGTCAGAAGGATACCAGCCTCCTGCATCCTTGGTTTTACCTGATGTATTGATCTCGATGGCAATTTCACAATCGCTAATCACCTTTAGCGTATGCTCTACTGCAGCCGTTTGGATGGCTGAGAAAGACGGGTAAAAACCCTTCATGGCATCAATATGGCCGAGAATTTGAAACATTCCGCTTTTTGCCGATTGTTCAATCAGTGAATAGTAAGTTTCCTTTTTAATGATTTTTTCCTGGTCCGTCAGCTGATCCCAGATGCCTTTTTTAAAAATACTGACTCCTTCCACCTGATGGACCGAACCAATTATATAATCAAATGGAAATGGATCATAATAGGTGCGGTAAATTTCGGCATCCTCTGGAAAAAAGTCGGACTCCACACCAAGCAGAACTTCAATTTTATCACGGTATTCCTCTTTGAGCTTGAGGACTTCTTTGACGTATTGCTGGAATTGACTTTTTGCCATCGAAATATGGGGAAAAGGCTGATCCTCTTCACTTGAAAAATAGGGAGAATGATCTGAAATTCCAATGACATTCAGTCCGCTTTTGATTGCAGATTCAATATAATCTCTTATTGACCCAACTGCATGCCCGCAGCGGTCGTGATGGGTATGTAAATCAAATTTTATACTCAAATCCAAAATCACCTCGCTTTTATGCAAAATTTTATGAAAATCAGATCACCATACTTACTAACGTTACCTGAAATAGGATTTCCAATGTCCTTTTTTATTCATTCTACAAATTTTAATAGGAATTCTTCGGATTTTATAGGGAATTCTACGGATTTCAAAAAATGGCCACAATTTAAGCTCAAAAAAAAGACTCGCAGTGGAGTCTTTACATTAAATTTCAATAATAATCGGGAGAATCATCGGTTTTCGCTTTGTTTGTGTATACAAAAACTGTCCCACTGATTTTTTAATGTTTTGTTTCACTTTATTCCATTGATATCGGCTCTCTTCCGGTTGTTCATTTACCGTTTTTACTACCAAACGGTTTACCTCTTTGATAAGGTCGGCGGACTGCCTGGCATAGACAAAGCCCCGGGAAATGGTATCCGGCTCGGATATAATCTTTTGGTCTGCTTTATTTACCGTTATCACAACAACCAGCATTCCGTCCTCAGAAAGCTGTTTTCTATCCCGAAGAACAATTTCCCCGACATCTCCTACACCCATCCCATCCACATATGTTTCGCCGGAAGGAACCTTCCGGGTCTGCCGGGCAACTGAATTCTTGATATCAACGACATCGCCATTTTTGATAATAAACGTATTCCCTTTCTTCACTCCAACAGATTCAGCCAGCATTCGGTGATGGTGAAGCATTCTGAACTCACCGTGGATCGGAATAAAATATATCGGTTGCATGAATGAAAGCATCAGCTTCAAATCTTCTTGATATCCGTGTCCGGAGACATGCATTCCTGTTGAACTTCCAGATCCGTAAATCACTCTTGCCCCCAATTGAAATAAGTTATCGATAATTTTTGAAACATCCCGTTCATTTCCCGGTATTGGAGATGCAGCCAGAATCACTGTATCTCCGGGATATATCGCTGCATCACGATAACTTCCATTTGTCAGCCGAGCAAGAGCAGCCATTGGCTCCCCTTGACTCCCCGTACATAGAATCGCAACCCTTTCGGAAGGCAGCTTCTCAATCTCACTGGGATCTATTAACATCCCTTCTGGAATGTCGATATAACCGCGCTCAAGAGCAACCGAAACAACATTAACCATGCTGCGTCCCAAAAGGGCCAGTTTCCGATTGCATTTCTTGGCCGAGTATACAACCTGCTGCACACGATTCACGTTTGAAGCAAAAGTGGAGATAAAGATTTTCCCTTGTGCCTGCATAAAGGCCGTATCCATATGACCCGCAACCATCCGCTCCGAAGGTGTCAAACCGGACCGCTCTGCATTGGTACTTTCAGAAATAAGCGCCAATACGCCATTTTTTCCAATCTCAGCCATCCTGTGAATATCCGAATATTGGTTGTTTTCCGGAGTCAAATCAAACTTAAAATCCCCCGTATGAACGACATTCCCCTCCGGCGTTTCAAAGAGAATCCCTAAACAGTCTGGAATACTATGGCTCACTCTAAAAAAAGAAACGGTTATCTTTCCAAACTCCAGCTTCGAATTGGCATCAATCGAAATCAGTTCCGTATCTCCGGTAAGCCGGTGTTCATCCAATTTTATTTCGATGAGTCCCAAGGTAAACCTTGTCCCATAAATGGGGACATTTAGTTTTCGTAAAAAATAGGGAATCCCCCCTATATGATCTTCATGTCCGTGGGTAACAATTAAGGCACGGATTTTCTCCTTATTTTCTTCCAAATAAGTAATATCGGGAATGATTAAATCAATTCCCAGCAAGCTCTCATCAGGGAATTTTCCGCCGCAGTCAATGATGAAGATATCATCGGCATATTGGAGCACGTACATGTTTTTCCCAATTTCATTGATTCCGCCTAAGGCATAAATGGAGAGCATATTGTCATTGGCACTCAATCGTATTCCCCCCAACTATTATTAAATAATGTTAGTTTTCCCAGTCGAATCTTTTTTATCACAAGTAATTAACGGCTGGGTGAATATTATTGAAGGTTTAACAAACTAAGGTAAAAAGAAAAAACACGGTCTTTCAGTTTCAAAAGACCGTGTTTTCTTAAAAATATATTATTGAATTTGCAAGCTGACTCCATCTACAAAGAAACTCGTCGGATAGCTTCTGTCATTAGTAGCTTTAAAAGCAATTTGAATGGTTTGCCCCTTGTAATTTGTCAAATTGTATCTGTATTGAACCCAGCCAGATGATGTGCCGTCATTCAGTGTTAACAAATTTGCCAGCACAGAACCTTTTGTATTCCGAACCTGTGCATAAAAGTAATCGTGCGCATGGCTCTTTTCCGTTGTCGATACATACGTCCAAAATGTTAGAGTTGCATTTGTTACGGTTGATGGAATCGTTACTGTCTGATAAATAAGGTCTGTGGCCTTATTATATCCTCCAAGATCAACAGAGTAGCTGCCTGAATATGGTTTAGCTGTATCAATCAGCTGATAACCGCCGGAGCTTGATTCTTTCCAAGGTGATTGGCCATTTTCAAAACTGCCGTTTTGAATCAGTTCACTGACCGTACTGCTTCCGCCAGAACTTACCGTTCCGCTTGTCCCTCCAGAAGTAGTGCTGCTGGCCGTATCGTTGACATCTCGAACTAAGTTATATACATCAGGTGTTCCGATACCAGATGCCATGTCGTATCCTGCAGTTGCAGGAAAATAGAGATTGTTTCCGTTTGTAATATCATGGTATGCCGGATAAGACTGCGTTGTATTAAAAGCCTTATATAAAACGGGATTTGCCTGACCTAGATTTCCTTTGCCGTTCGCAGCGCCATATTGATTACATAAAGCCGCTATTCCAGTCCATAAAGGTGCACCCGCTGAAGTTCCTCCAACTTGGATCCATGAACCGGAACTATAGATCGAATATCCAGTGTAAGGATCTGCATCGGCCGATACATCCGGCACTTGACGCTTGCCATTGGAAAAACTATTTTGTACCCCAGGACCTGACTGATAGGATGGCATTGCGTAAAGGGAAGAAAGGCCCCCGCCCCCTCCTTGACGATTCGTACCGTCACTCCACACTGTTTCGAAGTTATAAGAAGTTCCGCTAAGATTTAAACGGGTGCCTCCCACACCTGTTACATAGGGGTCATTTGCCGGACTGTCGACAGATAAGGTAGAATTTCCCGAATCGTAAGCCCCGCTGTCCCCGGAAGCAGCAAAGATACTTTGACCTTGTATGGCTATTTGCTGAAAAATGGTATGTAAGCTGTTCATCATGGATGTGGATGCTTGGAGCTCACTTATCCCCCAACTGACTGAAATCGATTTTGCCATATTATCCGAAGCAATTTTTTGATAAGTGTCAATGAGGCCCTGATCCGTGTTTGGACCTTCGTATACCATTACTTGGGCTTTAGGAGCAATAGCATTGATTACTTCGATGTCCAATTCAACCTCAGTCTCACCTTGGCCTGCTGCCCCATTATATCCGTCCACATAAACATTTGTTGGTGCTGGACTTCCTAAACCATAATACTTGCTGTAATTACTTATATTTGATGCTTTGTAACCATCAAGTTCCATAACTGCAACAGTTTGCCCTGCCCCAGTGTATCCGGCACTTGCCAGTGGATTAATATCATAGGCCCCTTTAAGTTCAGAAGGGGTGTAACCACCCGCTGGCCCACTTCCGACTTTTGGTGTGACAGCAACACGTGATTGATTGCCGGCAGCTGATAGCTGGGCTATTTTGGGATGAGAAAAATGGGCTTCGTTATTCAAACCTGTAATATCTGTAATTACTCCAGCTAATTCAGTTGGAATGGATGGTGCCTGATCATTTGAAAAATAAGTTTGTCCTTGAGAATTGGTGTAGTTATTAATGGTTACGCCAAAAGCATCTTCAAGTTGCCCCGCATTACCGCTTACGGTAATAAATTCATTTGTAGCACCTACATTATGAATCTTTAATCCTTTACTTTTTAGAAAGTTTATTACATTTTCGACCGTTGTCTCAGTTGGGCCAAATTGTGCCTTAAATTCTTCTGTTGTAAGAAAATGTTTGTAATTAGGTGAAGATGGGTCGTTTAGACTGGCAATCTGACTATCCATCTTATCAGCATTTCTTAAATTGAGTGCAATGGTAACAGAAATGTTCGTATTACGATTGGTGTGGCCGACCATTTTCCCATGTTTGGCTGCCATTGGATAATCACTGGTCAACTTAACACTTTTTGGTCCGGAAGCAAGTGTTCCCCCTGATGTGCACAGCATTAAACTTAGTGCAGAAGCAACAGCAGGAATGATCCATTTTTTCTTTTTCATTTTTTCACCTCTTTCTTTTTTAAACAAAAAAGTCTGCCACTACGGCAGACTTGAACAACCTTTAGCGGCGGCTCGACTGCCATGGAAGGATAAACATCCTGCTTTAGGCTCGTAGCTTTGCGTCACCATTTTTCAATGGTTTTGCCTTTTTCAATTTAGGATATCTTTCAGATACTATATACCTATATTAATAGAGAAATAAGTTCTATGTAAATATATGAATGCGCGAAATTTACAGGTCTAATGAACTATTTTTATGACCTCGAAAAAAAACCATACTTTTGTACTGTATTTAAGTAAATGAGAATTTATTAATTTACATTTCCTGAATTTTAACATATATTATTCCTATAAGAAAGGTAGGTTTAATATAATATGAAACAGTTACGTACTATTCCTCGTCCCCTCGTTCGAACTAATCAGTGGATCATTGTTCTGTCCGTTTTATTCACATGGGTTACCAAACAATCATGGATTCTGGCGATACCTTTGGCGGCGGGTTTAATGAGCTTAATCTTGAATTTTAATCCAATCATGCAGTTTGCGAAGCTCTTCCTGAAAAAAAATCCTTCAGAATATCTTCCTGAAGAATGGGAACAACAACAATTTAACCAGATCATCTCCGTGATTTGTCTTGGCGGCGGTTTAATCAGCTATTTACTGCATTGGGATGTTCTGGCTTATATTTTTACGATCATCGTCGCTCTTGCCGCTTTTGTTGCCATCCTGGGTTTCTGCGTCGGTTGCTTCATTCGTTACCAGTGGAAACAATATCAATACCGAAAAAGCCTTACAAACCATTAATGGAGCTTAAAATGAGTAAAGGCAGGAACCTGTTTTGCGGTTCCTGCCTTTGGCATTTATAAGGTTGTAATAATCGGACCATCCTTTGTTAAAATCAATGTATGTTCGCATTGTGCAACAAAGCTTTTTTCCGTAATATAAGTCCATTCATCCCCTTTTTCAAAAACCTCTTCTTCACGAGTTGAGATAAAAGGTTCAAATGCGATTACCATCCCTTCTGTTAACAACCCATCGTAGGATGGCTCATAGTAATTAAAAATATATTCGGGTTCTTCATGAATTTTGCGTCCAACGCCATGCCCTGTCAGGTTTTTAATAACAGTGAAACCATGCTGTCTTGCCGTTTGATATACAACCTTTCCAAGTCCGCTTATTTTTGCTCCTGGTTTCGCTTTCTTTAAACCAGCTTCGAAGGCTTTTTTTGCAACTTCACATAAATTCTTTACTATTTCATCACCTTCGCCAACAACAAAAGAAATCCCCGTATCAGCAAAATATCCGTTTTTGGATCCGGAAACATCAATATTGACTAAATCTCCTTCTTGAATGACACGGTCTCCCGGGATTCCGTGTGCGACTTCTTCATTGACACTAATGCAGGTAAATCCAGGAAAGTCATATTCTCCTTTTGGAGCAGAAACAGCTCCTTCTTTTTCAAACATGTCCCCGGCAACGTTATCTAGTTCTTTTGTTGTGATGCCTGGTCTCGTCCTTTGGACTAATTCATCCCGAATCGCAGCTACAATCCTGCCAATTTCCTTTAATCCGTTAAAATCTTCTTCTGTTTTTGCAATCATTCTAATTCCCTACTTTATTTTATTGTCATATTTAATAATAATCCTATTCTATTTTAGCGTTTTTTTTATCAAAAAAACAAGGATTGCAGAAAACGCGGTCTAGGAACAAATCTTTTTTAACAATGTAAACTCCCCTTTAGCCAGGCACGGGGACGGTACGGCCCTACGGGGATTTGGATTAAACAAGTTTTTCCTTTCGCATCAATTTTGTATAGCTGATCACAAGACATCGCATCAAATCCCAATAACGGATGGCCTCCCAAACCTAATGCTTGTGCTGTTAACAAAATCTTTTGGACTAGAATTCCAGCCTCCATTTGCTGGATCCGGTAGCCTCGATATCCAAGTTCCTTATAATAATGGGTCTTACCACCAACGACATGAAGGCAGACAGGAACTTGAAAAAAATTCACATTTTCGATTGTTAGGGCGGATTGCAATTCTCTCCGAAAGTCCCCTGAAGAGACTTTCTGCAAAGAGTGAGAACACTTGTCATATCGGTAGGCCCCATTTGGAATTCCATCTACTTGAAATAGACAGCTATACACCTCAAGGCGTGATTCTACTTTATTCATGCCATTATCAAGGTCATTTTGATAATTTGAAGATAAACTCTCCTTCAACAGTGTGGATAATTCTATTTGTCTTACTTTTCCCAGCTTAAAGTCTGTTTCAGGTGAATGGCGCTTTTGGCAGACTTCGGAAAAATCATAAGATGGCGGCTCTGAATTTGGGAGAATGATGGCTTCTAGGCTTTGCGATGATTCACACTTCTGTGCCTCTTCAAGCATCACAAAAGAATGGGTGTTTTCATATAAAGAGGCTCTGTTGATTTTACGCAAAAGCGGATAATCGATGACTTTTTTCGATCGTTGATAAGAGCGATACTCAAGGACTGGAAGTTCCCGGCATAATGAGTTTGCGGAAATGCTATTGTTGCTCTCTCCTTCTTTAAACGTGGAGTGGGATGATAACGGAATCACCGCATACGCACTTTCCATCTGTTCGGAAATGCCAAGGAAATGGTTAATGGCTTGATCCAGGAATTGAAAGCATACCTTTGCGGAAAATCCCATCTGTTCTGACATGTTAAGGGATTGGCCAATCAGCACACCTGTATCAAGACCTTGTAAGCGATAAGAAAAGTTATGATATTTATAAAAATTTTTCCAAAATACCGTTGTAATAAATACAGCTCCAAAACAATCACTAATGTCACAACGATTTCCGAGGCTTCTCGATAAAAAAGAGTCAAAATTCCCCTCTCTCAGCAGTACAAGCCGGTGATGGGCTGCCGAATAATGATAGACTCCTTCAGGCAGTTCTTCCAATTTCAGATATACGTATAATTCATTTGGATACAGGGCTCCTCCTGAAGGAACAAAACGGCGCAATAACGGGATCAGAACCGGCGGATTCCCTTGTTTTCCTTCATATCCTGCTGTTTGTGAGTATTGAGTAATCCCATATACATACCATAAAAAATGACCGATTTCCTTTAAATTTGGCTGTACACGGCATTTTCGTTCCATCAGTGATAATGGAACTTCCGCAGAAAGCTGGAATTCGGGTAAATCCTGATATAATTTAAACGGCAGAGGGGCATCATCCCAGTCCACCATCCAATTTTCTGGATATAATTTTTCTATATTAAAATGAAGGTTCTCTATAAATGTATCCATCATTATACATTACCCTCCCTTCTTTTCCATTATGGAAATGGATGAGGATACGGATTTAGATTTTCATAGTTTAAAGGAACCGCTGTATAACCCAATGTTACCGGGACATGAAGGACGCGGTCTAATCCGGCGGTCCGACTGAAATGGTGTCCGAATGTCATTGGCAGCATGCCGGGAATTAGTACTTTCACACAATATAATCCGTTCCGCTCTGTTACAGGTGAAGTCTGATCTACAACAATTACTTCAAGATTTAATTTTTTGAATCTCTGAAGTACGTCCTCAAGATCGTCTTTTAAATCCAGATTTTGGAGAGGTGCTTTAAATTCTGCCTCAAACCTTCTAACGGGTCGGTCAGTATCGAGCAAAAAGTTCAAACGTTCTTCCGCTTCCGGAAGTCCATAAAGCATGCCATGATCCTCCATCGTCTGCACTTCATAAGGATGATCGAGCATCCTCCTATATTTCTGCTTGTTCCTTTCCAGCTTTTCATCATGACGGTGCATCATCCCGGCCAGCTCAAAGATTGCACTTTTGACCGCTTTTACCGGATCCAGACCTGCTCCGGCTGCACAAATCAAATTCATTCCCGTGAATTTTCTGTTTTTGGCAATCGCCCAAATACTAGGAATGCCATGTTCCATTGTTGAATTAAATAGATAAAGATCGTATCCCGCAATTTCACGAATTCGGGAAACCATCAGCTGCAATTCTTGATCTTTTAACGTACTAAGATCAATTTGCGGAAGAGGAAGCCGGGCATACCACGTTAACAAAAAGGAGTCCCTTTCGACCACTTCCATGATTCCATGAAAAATGGCTTCCTCTATACAGCCTCCAATAGCACACCCGTTCGATGTTTCGTAAACCAATCCTTCTTCGCCAAACCCAAGACTGTAATAGGCAAGCAATTCCGGGACTAGAATGGGTTCTTGCTTCAAAAGAGAGTATCCCCAGACCCAATTCATCTTGGCATCAGGGTCAAATGGCTTAAAAGGAAAGTGAATTTTTGCGTATTGTTCTTTTTCATGCAGCCCAACCCTTGCAGGATGCAGAGCAATCTTCTCCAAATGGCGGTAGCTGTTCCGTACCGTGGTTTTCTTTCCTTTTGGCCCTATTCCGCAATATCTCTCCAAACCTTCTAGAATTCCTGTTAATTCACTTGTCTCATAGGAAAGTGACCGTCCTGCCGTCCCTTCATCCCCATCAAATAGGGGCAGATTAACAATCACATCAGCAAACGGCAAAGAGTAATCCGGAATAATGCCATTCATGATTCCGGTTCGATAGTCCAGATAATCTTTATTCAGTACTCCTTTTAGTTCCTCCATTGAGCGGCAACGGTAACTATCCATGTTTATCTTTGGATTTGATTTAATCTCAAGTATTGCTGACTCTGCTAAGTCTGCAGGTAACTTATTACAATGCGGGCATAACGGATCAGGGAGAAATTTGTGGCGGGAAATGGTTAATGATCTTAAATTAGTCAAAATTACATTGTTTTTTAAGAAGGAAAAGTCTTCCGAAATTATCCGCTCGGCCTCACTTTTGATGATCAGTGCCATCTGCACCATTCCATTTCGCGATAACCACACATCAGAACGGTCCACGCCGCCGGCAGCAGCCTTACCGGATTGGATTTT
>CAZAEW010000006.1:35966-38592 GCA_964484065.1 uncultured Bacillus sp. | reverse complement strand
CGGCTGGCTCACCATCCGTTGTACCAGCGCGAATTCCACGTTTCCTGCCGGTCAGGTCCGGCAATTAAGCGGCGAACATCAGCACATTGAGAGCATCCAGGCTGATCAAAATGCACAAGCGGACCAATAATCCCTTCACCCAATAAAATACAACCACGAAGCCAGTTAAGCCTTTGGGAACGAAATAATTCATTCGCTTTTTGGTAAAGTGCAGGATTCCAATGATCATGTAAAAGTAGGGCAAGTTGGGATCCTTTTGGCAATTCCTCGTAGAGCTGAGCCCTATGGATGTAAAAATCTGCAGACAATAGCTGATGTACATAATCAGCTAGGAGTCCTTCTCCAATAATCACAATATCATAGCCACCCATTAGCTTTCTCCCTCCAGCAGCATCACACCATATACTCCGGACAGGTGTTGCTTAATAAAGGGATCGACTGTCAGGTCATAGATTAACAGCTGCGTGTTCCTTCGCTTTAATTCATCTCTTGCGGATGTTAACAAATCCGCGGCTGTTTTTTCCTCACAAGAGGGTATGAAAAATTCATGATCGCTTTTTTTTAACAAAACTGCAGGTTTCAACGCCTGATTGTACTTAAAATTGGTTGGATTTTGAAGATCCATTAGAGCAATCTTTAATGCATTTCTTAAAGCTAATGTTAAATTTAAACCGGTTTTTGTATACCAGCGGTTACCAGAGTGGATGTTAATCACTGGAAAACCGAATAAATCCTCCTCCATACTAATGGTGGGATCTCCATTGATCGTTTTTAAAGATTCCAGAAAAAATCGGCAATGCCGATCCTCTACCTTTCCAATTTTAATCTGAAGACGATGACCAGCCTCTTTTCTTGTTAGTTCATTTTCTAAAAAACCCTGTAATCCGCGGCATACTCCCTCAGCAATGGTTTCACCAGCACCAATGCCCAGCGGCCTGTTTGAAAAACGTTCATCTGTTTTAATAAAAGAAGAGCCGATAAATTTTGATACATACATTTCTATGCCTGCAAATCCGGCTTCTTTCTTGGCTTCATCATGTGTCAAACCGGCACAGATTTTTACCGGTAAAACTTGCGCCGGCCCTTCTGACAAGGGATTAACAACTTGAATCATGCACTGTGAAAGCGGGAGCTGCTTTAAATCCTTTTCCTCCCAAACATGAAAAATTCCTGTTTCCGCCGATGTGATGCGACTGAAAAAATCAAAGAGATTTCCATTTGAATTCCTGCCTTCTTTTTTAGGGCTGGTGATTTTTTCAATATCAGTTATTCTTTGCGGAACAAATTCAAATTCTGCATCCGTAAGCGGATGATTGAAGTATGAAATCCATCCGCCTTCGAGTGTATCCGGGTTCATTAGGTACATTTGCGTATTGGGAATTTCCCCCGCTACTCCCGTAACCTTTTTAAATAATTCAAATACGCAGACGTTCGCCAAAATCGCACCGGCTGTGTTTGAAAAAACTGGACTTTTGTTATCATCCAAAATAGCAGTTTGATGAATTCTGCGCCAAGCAGATTCCCAGCAGCTATCTGATTCGGGAGTAACGAGCGGGCCTGCAAGTCCAATCCTTTCTAAGCAAACAATTGGTAAAAATGCTTTCTTTTCGCTTTTGCAAATCCGATTTAGATTCCTTACTTCGTCTATATTTCCTTTCTCAGAGACATAAAGAATCCAATCATATGGATTGACTGCTTCTTTCCATCCGTTGAGTTCCTTGATATTTACCTCAGGTACTGTACCTATTTCTACGTCATTGTCATTTTTTTTGGCATTTTGGGTTAATTCTTCGATCCTGCCCTTGTTAGTTGAATCCGTAATCATAAGATGGAATTTTGGCAGTCCTGATTCCAGTAATGAAGACACCGTTGCGGTTAACATGGACCCTGAGCCAATAACGAGTACCTTTGTTTGTCTGTATTTTTGAAAATTATACGCACCAGAATCAGTAAAATTTTCAATAAACTCAATTTGTGAATTATAGTATGCACAAATTTTCTTACTTAGCTGATGTTCCTTGTTTTGACTTTGATCCTGCACAAAACCATTTTTGTACAAAATTCCGCCAATTTCAAAGACCCTGTTACGGTAGGGTTCCGTTAAGCCGATTGTTAACTCACCTATAGTCCGTTCTCCGTCAAACATCGGCATTAATTTTTCAACCCACTGATAAATGGTGCTTCCTTCCATCCGAAACGAACTGTGGTTATTTCTAAAATAAACTCCTCCCCCGGGTTCGGGAAGAAAACATGTATCCCTGTTGACCTTTAAGCGTGAGGACGAACTTAAATTTGCCATTCGCTCCCTCCTGTTTTTTTATTTTCTCACCACATTTTATGTTGATTTATTTGTCCGATATGTACAATTGCCAAAAACATGAACGTTTAGTGATGGTTTCAGAGGAGGAAAAAGGAGAAAAAAAATGCCCCTGCAAAAATACAGAGGCACCTCTTTTTAGATAAAAGCTACTCCGCCGCCATAGTAACAGCCGTAACAGCCATAACAGCCATAGCAGCCCCCGCAGGATAATGATCCCAAGCCAAAGCCTAATCCCAGCCCTAAGCCGAGTCCTGCACAGCCAAATCCCCCGCATCGGAAGCCGCCGCATCGAAAACCTCCGCATCG
>CAZAEW010000006.1:0-35866 GCA_964484065.1 uncultured Bacillus sp. | reverse complement strand
CCGCATCGAAAACCTCCGCATCGGAAGCCGCCGCAGCCAAATCCACATCGGCCGCATCTTCTTGGATCTTCTATGGTTTGGTGGCTGTGGAGTTCAAGGGGTACGACTTCACCTGTATGGTAATGGTCCAAACCTAAGGTTTGTAATTCATTATGAAAGTTTTGCATGATTTACCTCCCCTTTTTATTTTTTGACTAAATATACCCAGCACCCGAAAGGAGAGTAAGACGAAAGTAGTTTTACAGTTTTATGAATCGAACCTCTACAACCCACGTGTACTCTCTTCAACAAATTATGTATACGAATAGGTTATGGTTACTGAACAAGGCGCCTATTTCAAAAGTACATTTGCAGGTTCTTTACAGTTGGTAATTCCCTAAAAAAGAAATAAAATCCCGTTGCTTCTGATGCTGATATTTCATAATCCCATACGTATTGGCTTCAGGCATTTCAAAAGTGGTGCACGGAACTTCCAGCATTCTCCCCTCTAGCAGTTCCCTTCTTACCGTAGAGACGGGCAAAAACGAAACACCTAATCCTTCCATGATAAATCTTTTTGTAATATGGACCTGAGACACCTTCATCATTTTGACGGTTGGAAAATTCCTTTTTACCATCCGGCAAAGATAATCCCAATAAGCATGATGATTATGTGTAAAGAGATAACTGGATGTCAGGACTGTCTCTTCATCTAACGGCAGTGCCGATTCAAAATCCATGCCGTCATGACTTGTCACCAAGACGACTTTATGATTGTATAATTGTTCACATATTAAGTCAGAATGGACCGTGTTTAAACAGGATAGCCCCAAATCCACTTCCTCGTTTAATACTGCAGCTTCAATGTCGGTTGATTCGATGATTTTCACCGAAATCTCAATCTCTGGATGCTGCTTCAAATATTTTTTTAAAATGTACGGAACGATCGTGTCTGCAAGCAATGGGGAGATCGCAAGGGAAAGTTTGGTGGAATATCCTTGTTTGATAGACTGTAAATCTTCTATTCCATTTTGATAGACTTCCATTAGTTTACGTGCATGCTCTAAATACCTTTTCCCTTCTTCCGTTAATTTTACTTTTCGGTTATCTCTTTCAAAAAGCTCCACGCCCAATTCACGTTCTAATTGTTTTATATGAACCGAAACAGATGGCTGGGAAATGAATAATAGCTCGGCTGTTTTTCGAAAATTCCCACATTGTGCCGCCATAATAAAGGTGTTTAGCCAGCTTAATTCCATAGAAGTCACCTACCGATTAAATATATTAATTATATTAATTAGAAATAATTAATTTTCATAATTATTTTTATTTTATAAAATAATCCTTAAAAAAGGAAGGGGAGATTTTTATGCTTTACCCAGGATTAAAAGGAATTGTTGCGGCAGAAACAAAAATCAGTCATATTGATGGCAGCAAGGGAGAACTCATTTATCGCGGCTATAACATTTTGGATATTACCAAAAAATATACGTTTGAGGAAACGGCTTATCTATTGTTATACGGGGATTTTCCCAATAAGGAACAATTGAACACATTCAGCCAGCTGCTCATCTCGAATCGGGCACTTCCTAAACACCTTGAGACGTTATTGTTGTCATTGCCGAAAGATATGGAAATGATGAGCGTGATTCGCACAGCAATTTCCGCTTTGGGGACTTCTGATTATCAATGGAAGCCGACGATCAATCAAGCCATTGCTGTAATCGCTTTGACCCCGACGATTATTGCTTTTCGAAAAAGTCAGCTTGAAGGAAAACCTTTTAAGGGATCGAGAGAAGATCTGAGTCATGTTGAAAATTATCTTTACATGTTAACTGGAGAAGTACCTTCACAAGCCCATCGAAACGCCTTGGAAACCTACATGATCTTAACAATGGAACATGGAATGAATGCTTCTACTTTTTCCGCACGTGTTACAGCCTCAACAGAATCCGATCTCGCTTCTGCTATCACAACTGCCATTGGAACGATGAAGGGGCCGCTCCACGGAGGAGCTCCATCAGAAGTCATTGATTTGCTAAATGAGATTTATGCAGCGAGGGACGCTGAATTTGTTATTCGCAATAAGCTGGCCCACGGGGAAAAATTAATGGGGTTTGGGCACAGAGTATACCGTACGCTTGATCCGAGAGCTATGGCCTTAAAATCGAAGCTTCAGGACTTTATTGGTGAGGATCATTGGCTTGACCTTTCCATCCATGTAGAAAAAACAGCATTGAAATTATTGGAGGAATATAAACCTGGCCGTTCCCTTTATACAAATGTTGAATTTTATGCCGCGGCTATTATGAAAGCAATAAATATGGAGCCTGAGCTATTTACGCCTACATTCACGGCAAGCCGCACAGTGGGATGGAGTGCCCATGTTCTCGAACAGGCTGAAAACAATGTTATTTTTAGACCGGAATCAAAATATATCGGTGAGTTTATATAAATTAAAAGGACAGCTCTCTGCAATGGTTTGTAAGAAAGCTGTCCTTTTGCTTACACTTTACTCATGAAAATTGGTACCGTCTGTAGTGGCCTTGATGATGCCTGCACGAATGACAAAGTCACCTAAGTGTTCACCGTCTTCACGTTCTTTAGCATAGCGGGAAAGAACCACACGGAGTTCACTTAATATTTCATCTTCCCCGATATTTTCCCGGTACATTTTGCTTAATCGGCTGCCGTCAAAAGCCGCACCAAGATACATATTGTATTTACCCGGTGCTTTGCCAATAAAGCCAATTTCCCCTAGTGCATGGCGGGCACAGCCGTTCGGGCATCCGGTCATGCGGATCGTAATTTCCTCGTTACGCAAGCCATTTTCGTCAACAATTTCCTCGATTTTGTCAATTAACTTTGGCAAATAGCGTTCTGCTTCTGCCATTGCCAATCCGCAAGTTGGCAGGGAAACGCACGCCATTGAATTGCGGCGGAGTGCAGTATAGTGCCCACCGTCTGTTAAACCATATTTTTCAATTAATTCATTAATCTTTTTCTTCTTTTGGCTGGAAACATTGGCAATGATGACGTTTTGATTTGTTGTCAAACGAATCTCACCAGTATGGATTTTTGCGATTTCACGCAAACCGGTCTTTAAATGATAGCCTTCAAAATCAGCAACTCTTCCCCCCTCAATAAATAAGGTGAAATGCCATTTGCCATTGACCCCTTTTACCCAGCCATAGCGGTCACCGTTACTGTCAAATTGAAATGGCTTTGCTGCTTCTAATTTCCAGCCCAGGCGATTTTCCAGTTCTGCCTTAATGTTTTCAAGTCCGAGACGGTCAACCGTATATTTAAAGCGGGCATTTTTCCGGACAGAGCGGTTTCCATAGTCGCGCTGAATCGTAATTGTTTTTTCAGCCACATCATACACTTGATTTGGCTTACAGAAACCAATTACTTTTGCAAGCTGCGGATATGTAGCCTTGTCCCCATGAGTCATGCCCATACCGCCGCCGATCGCCACGTTGAAACCAACAAGCTTTCCAGCTTCAACAATCGCAATAAATCCTAAATCATTGGCAAAAACATCAATATCGTTTGCCGGAGGAACGGCAATCCCAATTTTAAACTTTCTTGGCAAGTATAGCGGACCGTACATTGGTTCTACTTCATCCACTTCCGGTGTTCCGGCAACCTTTTCTTCATCAAGCCATATTTCATGATAGGCCCTTGTCCGCGGCAGTAAATCGTTGCTCAATTTTTTTGCCCATTCATACACTTCAGTATGAATTTCGGATTGGTATGGATTCGGAGTGCATAACACATTCCTGTTCACATCCCCACAGGCAGCAATCGTATCCATCAATGTGGCATGAATGGATTGGATGGTTTCTTTCATATTCCATTTTAAAATCCCATGCATCTGGAATGTTTGCCTTGTCGTGATCTTTAAGGTTCCGTTCCCATTTTGATCGGCAAGTTCATCCATGACCAGCCATTGTTCAGGAGTTGCAACGCCTCCAGGCAGGCGGACCCGCAGCATGAACTGATAGGCTGGCTCAAGTTTTTGTTTGAGTCGCTCATTGCGAAGGTCCCTGTCATCCTGCAAATAGCTGCCATGATGTTTCATCAGCCGATTATCATCTTCCGGAATACCTGCGCTAAGACGATCGAGCATTACCTCCTTCAATGTTCCTCGCAAGTAGTTACTTTCTCTTTTGATTCGTTCAACATCACTAGGCGGACCTTCCGGTGCCTTTAAATTTAAGTTAACCATTCCCAAATAACTCCTTCCTGCTTAAAAATCAATATACATCCCGCTGATATCGTTTTTGCTGCTGCATGGCATTGAGATACTCTTCCGCTTTCTCACGGCTTAAACCGCCTTCCGATTCAATAATCTCAAGCAACGTGTTGTGAACATCGCGTGCCATGTTTTTCTCATCACCGCAAATGTATACGGATGCTCCTTCCTGAAGCCAAGCAAATAATTCTTTCCTGTTTTCAAGCATACGGTGCTGAACATATACTTTTTCATCCGTATCGCGCGAAAAAGCAACATCCATTTTCGTCAGAACCCCGTTTTCAATCCATTTATGCCATTCAGTTTGATAAAGGAAATCAGATCTGAAATGCTGGTCCCCAAAGAACATCCAAGCTTTTCCCGAAGCACCTGTTTCTTCCCTCTCTTGCATGAATGATCGGAATGGAGCAACACCTGTTCCAGGTCCAACCATAATAATCGGAGTATCTGGATTTTTAGGGAGCTTAAAATGATCATTATGCTGAATAAATATCGGCAAAGTGTCCCCAGGTTCGAGACGTTCGGCGCAAAGGATTGAACATACCCCTTTTCGGTCACGGCCGTGTGAATCGTAACGGACGGCACCAATCGTCAAGTGCACTTCATCTGGATTGGCAGAAAGGCTGCTGGCAATCGAATAAAGCCGTGCCGGAATTTTCCGAAGTACAGAAACAAACTCTTGCGCAGAATCACCCCATGTTCCAAATTCATGTACAAAATCAAGCAAATCACGGCCGTTAATAAAGGCTTTTAATTTCTCCTCATTCCCCGCGGAAAGATAGTCTTGCAATGAATCATTTTTAGAAAGTTGGACTATTTTCTCCAAAAGCGGCTTTGTCAGGTTCGTAATTTCATAGTAGGAAGTTAATGCTTCTTTTAGGGAAAGGACATCTCCCTGTTTATTGATTGCAACTGTTTCTTCCGAGTTCCATGGCAATTCACTGAGAAGCTGGTCTACTAATGCAGGGTCGTTTTCCGGATAGATCCCGACCGCGTCCCCAGGTTTATAGGTAAGGCCGGAACCCTCAAGCGATAACTCCAGGTGATGCGTTTCCTTATTTGATCCACGCCCATTTAAATTGATATTTTCGAGAACTTCCGCTCTAAATGGATTCGTTCGCGAATATACAGAATCAAGTGTCTGCGGTCTGGCCTGTGCCGTTGAAACAGAACAGGCGCCCTGTGTTTCAGTCAAGCTATTAAGAACCCCTTCAAGCCACTCTGCTGCCGGTTCATCAAAATCAACATCACAGTCAAACCGTGGATATATACGTGTCCCTCCTAGTTCTTCCAAGCGCTGATCAAAATCTTTTCCTGTTTTGCAAAAAAATTCATATGAGCTGTCTCCAAGTGCCAATACGGAAAAATGGAGCCGCTCTAATTTTGGAGCACGCTTGCTGAAAAGAAATTCATGGAAAGATATCGCATTATCAGGCGGCTCGCCTTCACCATGCGTGCTTGCAATAATAAGCAGGTTTTCGAGTTTCTTTAGATTGTTTGGTTTAAAATCACTCATAGAAGAAACGGTAACTAGAAAGCCTCTGTCTTCTAGTTTCTTCCCTGCCTTTTTTGCCAATCCTTGTGCATTACCCGACTGGGAACCGTAAAGAATGGTCACTTCTTTTGATACCGCCTCCCCAATGCTTTGGGTTGGAACATTTGCTGCTTGAACGGAAAATACACCTTGAGATGCCGCTAAATATCCGCTCAGCCAGACTTTCTGTGATTCAGTTAAAGTTGGCAGAAGACGATTGAGGAGCTCCGCCTGCTCCTGATTAAATGGACTGTTTATTACCTGAAGTTGCAACTAAATCCACCTCGCTAAGGAATTATTAATGGTTGAAACACTATTCGATTAGAAATGATTATTTAAAAAATTCCCATCATTCACCCTTGAATGAAAAATTCATTATCTATGTATATGTTAACTTCACTATTCCGATTAGTCAAATAGGATTTATTAATTTATACTATTAAAATTACTAATAATACAATTTATTTTCTTTAATGTTTTTCAAGCTTATTTTGTTTTAGACACGATTTTATTGATTACACTGTTAAAAGATCTAAAGGAATGGCAGCATGATGTCTCATCTTTTTGCACATTGACTTACTTTTTACTTTTTTAAATAAGAAAGGAGTTATTTCTTGTGGGTAAATGGAGTTCGCTATTTTTTGAAGGAAATCCGATTATAGTTCTAATGTTATTCGTTTTGTCTTTATTTATTATTTTTCATATTATGAAAGCGACATTTAGGCTTGTAATACCGGTGTTACTATTCGGATTCATTTTATCTGCTGTTTTTGGATATTCACCAAATGAATTATTGAAACAAGGGAGGGAATTTGCATCTTTAACGACGGCGTATGTAGAAAACACACTTAAGCCAGCCATCTCCAAAGGTCTTGCTGGAGAAGATCCTGCTAAGTATTTGAATCGGATGGATCAATTGCTCCAGCAGTTAAGGAATAAACTGATTGATTCATAAATTTCAACCCGTTCTATGTATGATAACCACCTTAAATTCCAACACTAAACATGTGCTGTAGTGAGTACTATAATAGCTAAAAAAGCATGCGGCTTTGGTGAATGAAGACGGAGGTGAACATATCTTGAGTGAAGATAAAAAACGTTTCCCGAATGTCAGCCTTGGCGGAAAGCTGAATAAACAAAAAGGATCCAAGGGGCCAGGACACTTGCGGTACCGGGAAAAAGATCAGGATAAAAGTTTAGAAAACAAATAGAGCACCATGACAAAAGGCAGTCTCACTGCCTTTTTATTTTCGTATTATCGGTGTTATCTAAAGCCAGGGAAGGTTAAACCAAAGCAGCTGAACCTTCCAAAAAATTATTTTTCAATGTTTGCGTTGTTATACTTTTCTGCATGCAAATAATCAATAAACTCATCTGATAACATCCCCAAATGAAGCATTTCGTTCCAGCCGCTGACAATATCAGCAAAAAATTCGGATGGAATAATGAAATCGATGAGCAGCTTTCCTGTGTTGCCATAAACACTAAAAAACAGATTGCCCGGTGCTTCCTTCATTTTGAGCAGTTTATATAAGGAAATATCCTGATTGTTACTCTTTATATTAACCTTGATATCATAAAGATCAATTAATTCTGTCAGAAACTTTGCCATTTGGTCGATGTCATTATCCGTTAAGTTCGTCGGGTCAATAGTATCAATAAATTGTTCCAGCTGTGTGTCAAGTGCCTGTAATTGATCGAGTTGGTTCTGGTTTTTTTCCTCGACTTGGGAAAGGTATTCGAAAAAGTTTTCTGTTTCCTGCTCCGTTATCCCAAATTGACTTAGTTCAGATTCAATACCTGCCATAAAATCAGCATGATTTACATAAAACCCTGCTGCAGAATCTAAATCTTCGATAAACTTGTATTCACTCAAGGAATCTCCATAATGATCCAAGAGTTCCTTCAATTGACTATCGCTCAGATTATATTGGTTTAACAACGCTTGATAATTTTCCGAATTAATAGGGGTTCCTAAAAAATTTTTAACCTCTGCAACAGAGTTAAGTTCATTTAAAGGGATTTCATAAAAATTTAAATACTCCGCCAGATCCTTTTTAGTCCAGCCAATTTCGGTTAAATAATGTTTGAGCTCTTCCTCCGGGGGGGCAGCTAAAGTCACAGAAGTGGTGTATATGAGTTGAATGGTAAATAAACAAACAAAAAATTTGTATATCAAGAAAAACGACCTCCTCCATTTCTTTTCCAAAATAGTGTTTCCTTTATTGGGCCAGTTAAGGGATGAAAATTATCCCTCTTTTGGATGCCGGTTTACTGTTGCTTATTTGCAACTATTCTTCATTGGTTTTATCAAAACTTAAAGACTTTTTTTATTCTTAAATTTGTTCCTTTATTTTGCGGCCTTTGTAATATAATGAAAATTATTAGAAGATTTTTGTTAGGAGATCGCGAATGTCGAAAAAGAAAAAAACACAAAAAGATCCTTGGGAATTTACATCCAAATTTATAAATTTAAACAAACAATTAGCTTTTTTAAGAGAAAATAAACGGAGAATCAACGAAGATCAGGAAATTTATTTCAGTGAAAAGCAAGACAGGATGGACGTAAAACGTTATTATTATTCTCTGGCAGACAGAGATACCCATGGATTGGATCTTTATTCCAAATTGAATGGACTTTTAGAAAAAACCCATAAAAACCGAATCCCCTATTTTATTAGTAAGGATTTATATTTGTACACATGGGTTGATCTTTATCCTGATGGCACGGTAAAAAGTATTTATACTGGGGAAAAAAAGAATCCTGAATCTTTAATTCTTTATGATCATGATATTGTAACGAAAAAATACGATGAATTTGAACAGTTCCTCGAAAAAGCTCAACGGAGGGAGTTTGAGTTGTTCAAACAATTAAAAGCCATTGAAAGGAAGTTAAAGCTGAATACAGAACATATTGTCCCTCAGTCTTGGTTTAGCGGGTTAGAACCGATGAAAGGCGATCTCCACCACCTTTTTGTTTGTGAACCGGATTGCAATATAGCCCGTTCCAATTTTCCTTATCATGATTTTTCAAAGCACCCAAATGAAGAGTTCGTCCATAACAGCTGCGGTGCAGCAGCAAATGACTTGTTCGAGCCTGAGTATGGTAAGGGGCTGGCAGCACGGGCTATGCTATATTTTCTGATAAGATATCCTTATGTGATTAAAAAAGCTTTTCGAAGCCAAATCAATTTGCCTCTATTGGTCCAGTGGCATCAAAATTTCCCTGTTTCCCTATACGAAAAACACCGCAATCAATCCATATTTAGGATACAAGGAAATAGAAACCCATTTATCGATTATCCTGAGCTGGTAAATACAATCATTTTTCCAGCCATTTGAAATTAAAAAATAACATTTGATTCCTATTGAATCCGTATATCTTTATTGCGGAGACTATTTTGCTATTAAGATGCTTTTTGAAGAAAAAATACAAATAACCTATAACAGAACAAACAATGGAGAGATGACAATTGATTCGTTTTACGAAAATGATCCCAAATATGTTTACGCTCGGAAATTTATATTGCGGCTTTTTATCTGTCGGTTTTGCTGCACATGGCCAATATAAGAATGCAGCCATCCTCATTTTAATTGGGATGATGCTGGATAGTATGGACGGAAGATTGGCTCGAATGTTAAATGCAGACAGCAATTTAGGAAAAGAATTAGATTCTTTAGCTGATATCGTTACCTTTGGAGTAGCTCCATCTTTTTTAGTGTACTATACATATTTTTTCCATTTTGGAATATTAGGACTTGCAGTAGCCGGATTGTTTCCTTTATTTGGCGCATTCCGTTTGGCTCGGTTCAACATTAGTCCGAAAAAACAATCTTTACATTACTTTGTAGGTGTTCCCATTACGGCTGCCGGAGGTATACTGGCTATACTGACTTTGTTCGGAAGCATTATTCCCCACATTGTAACAACCGTTATTTTTACTGCCTTATGTTTTTTAATGGTAAGTAAGATCCGTATTCCAAGTCTTAAAGAAGTCCCGCTGCCTAAGTATGGTACGATTGTTACCTTGTTTCTTGCATGCCTTCTTTATGCCATTTACAGGAGTCATTATAAGCATTTTCCATATCTGATTTATATTGCTGCGCCCATTTATATTACCTATATTGCCTACCGTTTTATTAAAGGAAAAAATAAAAAAGATCTTGATTAGAATTAATATTAAAACTTTGTTTTACTCTTACTCTAAGGCGGGAATCGGTATATGAAACTGCGAGTCGTTTTTTTGAGTTCGGCATTCTTATTTGTCCACTGGGCTCTTGCCTTCTATATTGGGTGGAATGGCTGGATTTATCTTCATTCTGTATCAGGCCTTCAGGGTATTTGGATTTATGGAAGCATTGTTGCCCTTATTTCGCATTCCTTTATAATTGGCCGGATAAAAAAATCCTTGCATTTTTTCACCATTATCGGTTCTTATTGGATGGCGATCATTCAATATGCACTGATTCTTCTTCCTCTTGCCAACCTTTCTTACTGGATTTTACATGTTTCCGGTTTTTCCGGTCATATTCTGGTGAAATGGATTGGGTCTATTGTCCTGATCATCTTTATCGTGTTATTTTCATACGGGACATATAATGCATACAGTCCTGTTGTTAAAACTTATACCCTGCAAATTCACAAACCAGCAGGAAAACGGAAAAATCTAAGAATTGCTGTTGCTTCTGATATGCACTTTGGTACTCTGTCAGGGGTCTCCCACCTCCGTCGCCTTGTCAGAAAAATGAAAGAATTAAATCCTGAGATGATTCTGTTACCAGGTGATATCATTGACGATGATCCTGGACCTTTTATGCGAAAGAACATGGGAGATGTCATGAAAGAACTTTCTGCACCCTTAGGAGTGTATGGAGTTCTTGGCAACCATGAATATTACGGAGGGGCGATACCGGAATTCTTACTGGAAATGGAACGTATTGGAGTGAAAATGCTCCTTGATCAATCAGTTAAAATTGATGAATCCTTTACCTTAGTGGGGAGAAAAGACAAAACAGACAAGAAACGAACATCCATGAAGGACCTGATTTCTGCAATTGATCATTCGTTTCCCATTATTATCATGGACCATCAGCCGACAGAAATTAAGCAAGCTGAACAATATGGGGCTGATTTGATCATTTCCGGACACACTCATCGGGGCCAAATGGCTCCCAACCACTTTATTACAAGAAAAGTATTTGAATTGGATTGGGGACATTTATACAGGAATCAGTTTCATGCAATTGTATCCTCTGGATTTGGGTTCTGGGGACCGCCTCTGCGGATTGGAAGCAGGTCAGAAATTGTTCAAATTCTTATTCATTTCGCTGATTAATTTTCGACTTTTGTATTTTCCCGATATTATACAATTTATTAGTTATCATGATATTTCTCCTATGTGATAAAATATTATTTGTCTGGTATTCACTTCCGACGTTTTCGATTATACGATCCAGGACTGGAATTTGAATGTTTCTGTTTTGGAAAGAAGCTTAACAAGTTAACATCCTATTATCAAAAGGGTATGTTTAAATTTCTGTTTTTTCATTCATAATGAAAGTGAACCGCAAAAAATTTCCAGGATGTGAACAAGTTGGGCCATTTAAATTACCTGTTAGAACATTTTGGGTATTTCGGAATAATCGTTGCTCTCATCGGAGGGATTATCGGCCTCCCAATACCTGATGAGGTTCTTCTTACTTATGTTGGATTCAATGTTTTTCAAGGAAAATTTGCTTACTTTCCTGCATTGTTTAGTGCTTTTTTAGGCGCTTTTGGAGGGATTACCCTCAGTTATATTTTAGGGATCAAATTGGGACTGCCTTTTTTGCACAGGTTTGGGCCAAAATTTCATATCACGGAAGAAAAGATTAATAAAACAAGAAATCTATTTTCAAAATTTGGACCATACCTGCTCTTTTTTGGATATTTTATCCCTGGGGTCCGTCATATTACTGCTTATTTGGCTGGAATAAATGGGTATTCTTATAAAAGATTTTCGCTTTTTGCCTATTTGGGTGCGCTGACTTGGAGTTTTACCTTTATTACATTAGGAAATGTCCTCGGAGAAAAATGGAACCTTGTTTTGGTAAATATCGAAAAATATAAAATGATTATTATCCCTGTAGCTGTTTTCATTACAATTGCTGGAGGAATCATGTATTGGAGGAAAAGAAGAAGTCCTGCAATTCTTGAATGAAATGGCAGTGTCCCCGCGGCGCTGCTTTTTATCATTTTCAAACAAAAATCAGATTATTTTCTTTTACAGCAAAAATATGAAAAAATGAATTAAGAAATTAGAAAATTTTAATTAGAGGTTAAAATTTGGATCAAAATAGTCTAAAATATAATTATAAGAAGATAATTTTTTCAACTGGGTGGACGAATATGTGGAAGACCTTTATCTTGGAAAAATTTAAAATTAAGTAAAGATAAAAAATACTATTTTCTTAGTGGTTAAATGGTATCAGATTATTATACAATAAAGGTAATAAATGCAGTTCTACAAAGGGGATAACCTTATGAGAATAAAAACAAGAAATTATAATATCATTCAGAAAATTGGAAGGGCTTTTAGGCTGAATTTTCTTAAACTTCTCCGATCACCAGGAGGGGCCAAAAAAGTTTCACTGGGGTTTGCCATCGGTTTTGGTTTAGAAATGTTAGTCATTTCAACAGCTTCCCTTATTTATATCCTATTTATTCCTGTTGTCCGGCTTTCTAAAGGATCCTTGCCTGCTGCAATTATTGGAAACGTCATCGGAAAACTCACCTTTCTCCCTGTCATTTTGCTGCCGTTTGCGAAAAAAATCGGTAAAATGGTTTTCCCAATGAAAGTAAAAATCAGCCATAACGTCCCTTTTTCATTTCAAGACTTAATGCATGGTGATTTTCGCGGTTTAACAAGCCTTCTCCACGGAGGAGTCCATATTATTATTGGAATGACAATATTGGGTGTTTTACTTGGTTCCATTTCTTACTTTGTCGTTCATTATTTTTATGAAAAAGAAAAAGAGAAACGACTAAAACGGGTCCATGAAAAACATATGATACGTAAAAAGACGATTAGCAAAAACTTTATATAGTAAATGTCTAAAAGGACTTGGATGGATTTCAAGTCCTTTTTTATGCCCATTTATTCAGAATGCTGAGTTGTATTAAAAAAATCGCGAGGTTCCTTTTTTGCCCCTTTCTCCTTTTTTTTGCTGCCCATTTTTCCGTCTGATTCATAACTAAGCTTTATATTTTTATCTGGTTTCATAGCAGCCTCCTTTCACCTATAGGTTATCCTTTCCTTTGCCATTCTATAGAAGAACTGGAAGTAATTTTTGCGTTCCTTGCTTTTCAATTAAAAAATATAAAAATTTTCAAATTGCCCATCCCCTTCTTGCTAAAACTGCATTTACTGTAAATGTGGAAAGGAGGAGGTTTATTTGACAATGAGGGAAAAAAATTATGTAAGGGAAACTACCTTTAACCAGCTCAGTCATGATCTCTTGGATAAAGAGGTGGAGGTGATCACGCTTCAAGGAGATTTCAGAGGAAGATTACTTGACGTAGGACGGGATGTAATCGTACTGGAAACAAGAATGCGCCCGCGGCCATTAAGGCTCAACATCCGAATTGAAGCAATTGTGGCCATTTATCGGGCCGAAGCACCTGCCATGCCTAGAGGCCCTTTTGATTTCCATTTTGGCGAACCGAATTTTGAGGCTCAGCAAAACGAAAGTACAGGATTATAAACATATAAAGAGCCTGAAGGTGAACCTTCAGGCCTTTTTTATTGATTAGTTGATTTGGTATATCAAAAATCTCTCATTTAAATTATAGCGATATATAACAGGTAAAACGATCTCTTCTTTTAATTCAAAAGGTGTTTTGTTTTCTAAAAAGTCAATATAGTCCTCTGATGGATAATACAAAATGAGTTGAATATTCCTATCAGAATTTTCTCGTGATTCGAGGATATTATTGATTACCTTTATAAAAATCTGGATGGAAAATGGATTAAAGAAATAAAAACGATTATCGGCACGATCAATCTCATATTCCTCTGCTAAGCCGCACCGAAAATGAATCTTTTCAAAACTTTTTTTGTGCTTCTTCAAGTAATGGTTCCGATTTTTCATTGCTTCTTGATAAAAAGACCCGTTCATTTCTATACCTGTGACAGTAGCATTGAAAAGATGGTTGACGTAAAAGTTTAAACGTCCCTTCCCGCACCCAAAATCAACCACTTGATCCGTACTTTTCAATTCGTATTGTTCAAATAAATATTTTAAGGCACTATAAGGTGTTGGCTCATATCGGTGGTAATGTACGGATTGCGTGAACCCTTTTTGCTCACCTGTTGTTTTAATATTCAGCATTCCATCATAAAAATGATCATCCATTTGCCAAAACTCCCAAAATAAAAATGAATTCCTTTTAATTTTATAGCTTTTGGGACGTTTCTGAAAAGGTTTTTTGGAAATTCCCGCTAATTTTAAATGAATTGTAACAAATAAACACAAAAAACCCCTTTTACATATGTTAAGGACTTTTTTGCTTTGTTATTTCAAGCTTCTATGCAGAAAGGCTTTTGTCCGCTCATGCTTTGGATTTGTAAACAAATCCGAAGGATGTCCGGACTCAATAATTTCACCGTTATCCATAAAAATAGCTTTATTGGCCACTTCTTTTGCAAAACCCATTTCATGTGTAACGATGATCATTGTCATATGTTCCTGTGCCAGGTTCTTCATTACTTCTAATACTTCCCCCGTCAACTCCGGATCCAGTGCAGATGTAGGCTCATCAAAGAGGATAATGTCCGGGTTAAGCATTAATGCCCTGGCAATAGCCACCCTTTGTTTTTGTCCCCCGGAAAGCTTAGCGGGATATGCATCTGCTCGGTCCGCCAGTCCGATTTTTTCCAAAAGCTCGGTGCTTCGCTGCCTAATGGAAGACAATGCTTCCCTTTTGAGCAATTTTGGAGCAACCTCAAGATTTTCTTTTACCGTAAGATGAGGGAATAGATTAAAGTGCTGAAAAACCATGCCCATTTTGGATGTGATCTCCTTGATCTCATGCGTCTTGGCATAAACCCCATCCTTTACCAGAAAGGCACCTTCAACACAAATGCTGCCGCCATCAATATGTTCGAGTTGGACCAAACTGCGCAGCATCGTGCTTTTTCCTGATCCGGAAGGGCCGATAACAGCAACCACATCATTTTTATTCACTTCAAACGTAATCTGTTTTAAAACCTCAGTTTGTCCGTAAGATTTTCTTAACTTGGAGACTTCAATAAGAGCCATGTTTGCCCCTCCTTTATTCAAATTTGAACCGCTGTTCAAGCCATTTAAAAAACATGCTTAGTAAGAATGTAATCACCAGATAGATCAAACCTGCATAAAGGAAAGGCATCAGGGTGAAATCACGGTTTACCGCTGTTTGCGCAAAGTGTAATAATTCCGGAACCGCAACAGCATAAAGAAGCGCTGTGTCCTTGACCAATGTAACTGACTCGTTCGCCACTGCCGGAAGAGCGATGCGGAACATTTGCGGCAGAATAATCCTCGTTGTTGTCTGCCAGCGGTTCAAACCAAGAACTTGAGCGGCTTCAAATTGGCCTTTATCAATTGCCAGAAGGCCTCCGCGAAAAATTTCAGCAAAATATGCCGCATAATTTAATATAAACCCCAGGCAAGCAGCCACAAAGCGATCAAGCACCAAATATTCTCCTATTCCCGGTATCATCGGGAGTCCAAAGCATATCACGAGGAGCTGGAGCAAAAGAGGTGTCCCGCGCATTAAATTGATATAAGCTTGGGCTATTAAGGATATTGGTTTAAAACGGCTTCGGACAGCCAATGTTAGAAGAAAGCCAAGCGGAATCGACAGAATAATCGCTATTAGAAACAACAGTATAGTTGTTTCCGCTCCTTGCAGCATCGGCAAAATAACGGAATTAAAATAATCTCGGGACATAAAAAATTTCCTCCACAAACAAAACAGGGTTTCAAAGAGAACCCTGTTTTCTAAATTTAAGTTTTACAGCTTATTTTAATACTTTATCAGCACCAAACCACTTTTTAGAAATTTTTGCTGCCGTTCCATCTTGATTTAATTCATCAAGCGCTTTTTGAAGTTTCTTCAGCAAGGCTTCATTGCCCTTTTTCACTCCAACTCCATATTCTTCAGGAGCAAGAGATTCGCCCAAGATTTTATATGGATTTTTCTTATTATTCTTTTCTAACTGTTCCATTTTATAATTGATGACCACTTCGTCAATAACAACCGCATCTACATTGCCATTTTCCAAGTCGGTAAGAGCCAAATCATTATCTTTGTACTCTGTTACTTTCTTGATTTTTGATTTGATTGGACTTGCATCCAATGCATCTGCTGCAGAGGAAAGTGATTGAAGGCCGACTGCCTTTCCCGCTAAGTCATCAAGTTTAGAAATAGACGATTTCTTTTGTGTGACCACAACTTGTGTATTTTTTAAATAGGGCTTTGTAAAAAGAACCTTCTTTTTCCGTTCGTCTGTAATCGTATAGCCGTTCCAAATAAGGTCAATTCGTCCGCTGCTTAGTTCGGCCTCTTTTGTACTCCAATCAATTGGCTGGAATTTAACCTTCATTCCCATTTTTTCAGTTGCTGCACGCGCATAGTCAATATCAAACCCAACGAGTTTGTTATTCTCATCCCTGAAACCCATTGGGGCAAATGTATCGTCAATCCCAATCACTAAGGTTTTTTTGTCTTGGCTTTGGGTTTTAGATGAGCAGCCTGCCATAATGGAAAACATTGCTGCAATGACGAGAATCATGGTAAATAAACGTTTCATAAAAGAATTGAACTCCTTTTTCATGATTTGCTTTAGTACGTTAATATATTATCTTACTATAACAGATTATCATAGAGAGTCTTTTGAGACAATGGAATTTTTATTAAAAACTAAAAATCTATGAAAAAGAAGGCAATAGGTAATTCAAAAAAAGCCGTGATTTCACAGCTTTTTTTCGTTTACAGGATTATCTTCCGTTTTGTTCCACCCTTTACAAACATCAACCTAATCCTTTGCAAAAGAATATTGATATAAATCATCAAGTGACAGTTTAATGGCAGAGTTGGTGCTTCCGCAAGCAGGAAAAACCGTTTCGAAACGTTTCATTGAGATATCGAGAAATACATCTAATTCATTTTTTAATCCAAACGGACAAACCCCGCCGACCACATGCCCGGTTTGTTCCATTACTTCGTCCCCTGAAAGCATGCGCGCTTTAAAGCCAAACGTTTGTCGGAAATTTTTATTGTCAATTTTTGCATCTCCGGCCGCAACAATTAAAATAGCCTGATCCCCATCTCCTCTGAATGATAATGTTTTTGCAATTCGGGCAGGCTCAACTCCAATCGTCTCAGCTGCCTGTCCGACCGTTGCACTCGAAGTTTCAAATTCCATCACATCCTGCTCACGGTTCCACTGTTTAAAGTGATCGATTACACTTTCAAATGACACATTTTCATCCTCCCCCATAGGTTTATTAAAAAATCATATCATATTTTCTTTAACTGGAAAAAACACTGCTCGCAGTTTAATTTACCTTCGTCCAACCAAACCTCCTACATGTGCTACATGAATGACGTGTTCACTGGTTTTTTCTCCAATATCGTTGTTCATAATCCCGATGATCGACGATTTCACTTGTTCAATTCACTAAAATGCCGTTCATTCCTTTGATGAACGACGTTTTCTCTGATTTCTTCTCCAATATCGTCGTTCATAACCCCGATGAACGACGTTTTCACTTGGTCAATTCACAAAATCGTTGTTCATTCCCTTGATGAACGACGTTTTCTCTGATTTCTTCTCCAATATCGTCGTTCATAACCCCAATGAACGACGTTTTCACTTGGTCAATTCACAAAATCGTCGTTCATCCCCTTGATGAACGACGTTTTCTCTGATTCCTTCTCCAATATCGTCGTTCATAACTCCAAGAACGACGTTTTCACCAAGCTCAACTTCGAAATCATTGCTCATCCTCCTAAACCTTATCTGACCTTAGGCAGCAGGGCTAAAGAAAACTCGTCGATTGGCGAGCCCTTTAGGGCGAAGACAGAGGCGTAGTTGCACTTTCCTATTAGCCGAAAAAAGGAGATGGAGAAAAACCTTCAAATTTTTCTCCAGCTCCTTTACTGGGATAGTTTAAACAGTCCATTTTCCGTATCCATTATTTCTCTTAACCAACTGTGCTTTTCCGCACCAATCCTAAATACACCTCTACTTGATGGGTTTGGCCATCATCGATTAGTTCTAAATAAGGCTGGTTGCCGGCATCTTTCCCATTAACCACCCATTTTACCGGAATACCATGCTCATGCCTGCAATAGACCTCAATTGAATACAAGGTATTTCCAAAACGATAGTCAATATGGAAAGATTTCCAATCATATGGCACGCAAGGCTGAATCGATAACCGATTTCCCTGCAGTTTTACACCTAAAATATACTCTAGTCCTGCTTGGTACATCCATCCCGATGCTCCTGTATACCAAGACCATCCTCCCCTTCCTTGATGAGGATAAGCAGTATATACATCCGCAGACATCGCATAAGGTTCATTTTCATATGTTTGGACATCCCGGAACGTTCGTGTGTGATTAATTGGATTTAGCATTGAAAAAAGTTCAAATGCCTTATCATGTTGTTTCAAGATTGTCCACGCACAAATCCCCCAAATGACACCATGTGTGTATTGACCCCCGTTTTCTCGAATACCCGGAGGATATCCCTGAATGTATCCCGGACTCGGACGGGACTCATCAAACGGCTTTGTTAATAATCGGGCAAGGCTTAATTCACGATCGACCAGTTCGCGGTCAAAGGAAAACATTGCCCGCATTTGCCTGTCAATAGAGGTTCCTTGCGAAATAACCGCCCAAGACTGGGCAATCGCATCAATTCGGCATTCCTTATTCCTGTTTGTGCCAATCCATTCACCTGAGTCGGTAAAAGCTCTGCGGAACCATGCTCCGTCCCAAGCATGTTGATTCAGATTGCGTTCCAATTCCCGGATCGCCTGTTCGAATTGTTTTGTTACCTGTGAAGAAATCGTCCCAGGACCGAATCGCAAAAATCTATTTAATATATCAATCAGGAACCAGCCTAACCAGACGCTCTCCCCTCTTCCTTTGGCTCCGATTCGGCTCATTCCATCATTCCAATCACCAATTCCCATTAGCGGAATGCCGTGTTCACCATATTTTAAAGCATGGCGAATAGACCTCAGGCAATGTTCGATGATTGTACCTGTTTCTTCAGATACAACAGTATCTTCATATCGCTCTAATTCTTCCCCTTTTAATATTTCACTTTGCAAAAAGGGAACTGACTCATTTAAAAGATCATTGTCACCAGTCTGTTCCAAATATCGGGAAACAGTATAAGGAAGCCACAACAAATCATCAGAAAATTTTGTACGGATTCCCTTATGTGTTTCTTCATGCCACCAATGCTGTACATCCCCTTCTCGATATTGGTGAGCAGCATTAATTAAAATCTGTTTCCGGGTAATGGAAGGGTCCGAGTGTAACAATGCCAGAGAATCCTGAAGCTGGTCACGGAAGCCAAATGCCCCACCTGCTTGATAAAATGCTGTACGAGCCCACAATCGGCAGGAAAGAGTTTGATATAGGAGCCAGCCGTTCATCATGATATCCATTGCCCGGTCTGGAGTTGAAATCTGAACCTGCCCAAGCACCCGCTGCCAATAATGGTCCACACTTGAACGGGTTTTTTCAAAAGCTTCAGGCTGACGGTATTGTTCAAGAAGTGAGTAAACTTCTTTTTTCGAGGAAGCACAGCCTAATAAAATGTTTAGGGTTACCTCATTGTCAGCCGGGATTTCAACAACTGTCTGCACCGCCCCGCAACTATTTGAAAAAGTTCCAGTCTGATCAGAAAGTTTTTTTTCCATTAATGCTGCAGGATTCTCTAAAGTACCTCCAAGGCCGATAAATTCATTTCTGTTACATGTCCATGAATATTTCGCTTCCGGTTTGGACTCAGATGGAGTGATGTTTAAAAAGCTGATGGCATCCCGGAATTTTTCCTGATAGGTGTTACGGGCTAATAACGTTTTATATTTCTTATCCCAATCTGTAACGATAAAGGGGGCTTGTGCTTCCCTTGTAACACCAATCACCCATTCCGCATAATACGTTATCGAAATTCGCTTATTGTGTTTACTTTTATTTCTAAGCTGCAATTGAATGAGTTTGATTGAATCGTTTAACGGGACTGTGATTTCCATCGAATGAACGATCTCACCGTCTAATTGTTCAAAACGGCTGAATCCTTTTCCATGCGTTACTTTGTAAGCAAAATGTTGGCCGGCAGGTTTTGGGGTTGCAGACCAAGTTTGTTTTGTATCCAGATCCCTTAAATACAGACATTCTCCTGGCTGATCAAGGACTGGATCATTTGTCCATGGGGTAAGTTTGCATTCCCTCGAATTTCGCCACCAGCTATATCCCGAGCCAAAGTCGGTAATTAAACAGCCAAACTGCTTATTTGCAATGATATTGCTCCATGGTCTTGGCAAATAGACGTCCTTTTGAACATGTATTTGGTACGATTTTCCTTTGTCAACAAATCCGCCCCACCCATTGGGGAATTCACCTTTAGCTTTCTCATTCGATAATTGTCTTTTCTCTTGATTTTCGTTTATTTTACTCTGCAGTACATCTATTTGTTTTGATGGCACCGTTTCTATGCGTAATTGAGATGAGAGACTTGGACCTCCCGCCCGGATTATGACCCGTGCCGTTGCTTTGAGGAGAATGCGTTCTTCCTCTGACAGCTGTGATTCCTTTAGTCCGATAAACCGTTTCATATGGCTTAGCCCTCTTGCTGCGAGCTGATCCTTCAGCTGGTTAAGCAGCTGATCTTGATAGCCTCCGACCGTTTCATCAAGTACAACAAGATCAATATCGAGACCAAGCGTACATAAATACTGATGCTGACGTGAAAGCAAAACAACAAAAGGTAAATCAGAACTATTTTTAATTGTGACTAAAGCAACTGGTACATCACCGCTAATACCGTGCGGCCATAAAGCAGATTGCCCCAGAGAATTCCGTAAAATCGCTTCTCGGCGTGCAGCTGATAATGGCGGAGAAAACAAAAGTCTTCCTGCCAATTTGTAAGCGATCATTGCCTGGTTAGGTGTAAGGTGCATATGCCGCAGATCAATTTGCGAACGTACCCAAGCCAGATGGAAAGTACGGGATGCTTGTTTGGGTTCCCGTAATTGCTGAACAATATCCAATACTTTTTCACGGGTCTCACCAACACCTGTGACCATATACAGTAATATTGACTTCCCTGGTTCCATATGGATACGTCTTCTCATCGCAAAGGCAGGATCTACAACAGAACCTGTAAGCCCTCGGAGACGTGATCTGGCAGCCTTCGGTTTATTTAATGAGTAACCCCTGCCGATAAATTTTGCCCGATCCGTTTCGTATTCATAATTACCCGCTTCTTCCTCCGAATCCACATAAATCGTATGGACTGCCCACGTCTCCTTCTCTTCGTCATCACGGGCACGTCTCTTTGCTAACAAGCTTTGCGATTGCGGGTCATGACTCGTCTCGATGAATAGCTTATTAAACGCGGGATGCGCATTTACTGCAGAAGGACTCGCCATCGCCAACTCTTGAAGCGTTGTAACTTCAAGGATGCGTTCTTCTTCGCTGTTATTCACCAGTTTCAATCTTCTTACTTCTGCATCCATATCCGGCGAAACCGTAATTTCAAGTCTGGATAAAATATCATGATTCTCACTTTCGTAAACCGTCTTATCCAGTCTAAATACGGCTTTTCCTTTCAGAATTTCACTGCATGGATATCTGGATACGCTCCATGTTTTTTCCTTATGAACATCATGAATATAAACTGCCATCCCAGAGCGATCCGTAACAGAATCTTCAATCCATCTTGTTATGGAAATCCCGTTCCATAGAAGCATTCCGGTTCCATAGTTGGAATTCACACTCGTCAAACGTTGATTAGAATGGACGTTCACTTCAGGAATCACGGTTGGTTCTGTGAAAGTATGTTCCGGATTACTTAACTTTTCGTCAAAATCATTAAATTGTGAATGATATCCAATCGGCTCTTTAATAAATGACGCTTTGGAAGGTATACGCTCCTGCAAAAGCAAATCAGCTGCTCTGACCCTTGGATCCGTATGAAACCTTTTGATCATTAAATCTTCAATCAGCAAATTGGTAATCGTCAGCATGCTCATTCCCTGATGGTGTGCCATATAGCTTTTTACTACTTGATATGGAATCCCTTTAGGCATTCGGCCTGTCGTAAAATCAATGGCTTCGTAATATCCGAATTGCCCATTAGCCTCGTATTTTTCCAAATCCTTCAAAGCTTTAAGACTTGCTTCGCCGGCAAATGGCAGTGCCATGATCGTCGCATAAGGGGCAATTACCAAATTCTGTTCTAATCCGCGATCAAGTCCCAATCCTGGAACACCAAAGGCACGATACTGGTAGTTCAATTGATAATCAAATGCATAGTATCCGCTTTCTGAGATTCCAAATGGAATTTGATATTTTTCAGCGTAGGATCTCTGTTTGAGTACAACTCCTCGATAAGTTGAATCCCAGATTGTATTTCTGTAGGTACGCATGATCAAGCTTGGCATTAAATATTCAAACATTGTCCCGGACCATGATAAAAGGGTTTTGTACTCGCTTGACAAAGTCATCGTTCTTCCTAAAGAAAACCAATGGGAGGCGGGAATTTGCCCCAAAGCAATAGCGGCAAAGCTTGCTTGTCTTGCCTCTGATGCCATCAAATCATACAAAGTAGTATCCTTTTTGTTCGTATCAACATGATAGCCAAGTGAAAACAGCCGCTCATCGGCATTATACAATGCTTTAAAATTTGTTTGGGTAATAAGCCCGCTGATTTCACTTTTCAATTTTTTAATCTGTTCTTGATGCTCAGGTTCATGTTCACCCCATTCTTCCAGACCTTGATTAAGAACCATTAAATAGGCAATAAAGTTTCCGGAATCTACTGTTGAAACATATCTGGGGAAAAGCGGCCTGGCTGAACATGTATCATACCAGTTTAATAAATGGCCATTCCATTTTTCCATTCCTTTAATCGTTTTAATGGTTGCTTCAATTCGTTTTAGCATATTAGCGGTGTTAATAAATTCAAAATCCCTCGCAGCTAAAACACAGGTTAAATATAGTCCGATGTTCGTCGGTGATGTACGATGAGCAATTTTTTCCTTTGGATGATATTGTACATTATCTGGCGGAAGCCATGATTCTTCTTCTGTTACATAGCGGGCATAAAAGGCCCAAATCTTTTGAGCCAATTCCCTTAATTCTGGGCGGGCGGCCTTCAGCCAGACAAAATCATTTCGTTTTTCCGGTTGGTTAAGCTGCTGAATAATAGGACGCGCCATCAGCCACAAAATAAATAAAATCGTTCCGGTTGCTCTGGGAAATATCCCTCCTAAAAGCCAGGCGATTACAGCAAATAGCAATGCAAGAATATATCCCTGTGTCTCATACATAAACACTCGTTCATTAACTCCCTCTCGATCCATATCAGCAGAAGGTGTCCATTCCAATAAATTTTTTTTGCTTACATACACACGATAAAGTGTTCGTATGATCGCATCCATTGATAGAACGGCTGTATATGGAAGGGTAACAAGGAGTACAACACATTGCAAAAAAGTAATCGCTAATGGCCTGCCTTTAAAACCTCCTCCCAGAGCAGTTGATACAATCTCCTGTAAAAAAGGAATAAAAACAGTTAACAAAACGATTGTTTCCCAAACCCAGCTTCTCCCGGGAAGTACCCCAAGCCCCAATAATGCGACAATAAACAGTACAGGTGCCAGGAGACTTCGACGCAAATTATCAAATATTTGCCAGCGAGTCAGACCTCCAAGATCCACTTTTCTCATTTCTCCATAGCGGTCTTTACAATTTTCCCCCAGCCATTTAATGAGCTGCCAGTCACCTCGGATCCACCGATGGGCCCGCCGTTCATGCGCATAAAATGTGCTTGGGTGCGACTCAACGACCTCGATATCTGACGTTAGACCTGCGCGGAGAAAACCGCCTTCCAACAAATCGTGGCTCAATACATGGTGATCCGGGATGCGGTTGACCAAAGTCTTTTGAAAGGCTTCCACATCAAAAATACCCTTTCCGACAAATATACCCTGTCCGAAAAAGTCCTGATAGGCATTTGAAACAGCAAACGCATATGGATCAATTCCCGGTTCTCCAGCCCATAAAGCGGCAAAGCGTGAGTTTTGGGTGGATTGAAAATTCACCGTAATCCTTGGCTGCAAAATGCCGAATCCTTCGATAACACGGGTTCCATTCTTATTAAGCCGCGGACGGTTATAGGGAAAATGAATCGTCCCAGCTAAGCGGCTGACAACCCCAATTGGAAGCTGTGTATCATGATCAGTCGTAAAAACATATTTGATTTCCCCTAAGATGTCAATCTGACCATGAATGATGGAATAACTCGTTTCACTTCTCCCTGTTAGAACCTCAACAAATTCAACCAGCTTGCCGCGTTTTCGTTCCCATCCCATATAAATATCGTCTACCGGATCGTATCGCCGCATTCTGTGAAACAAGAAAAACTTATCCATTCCATATCGCTTTTGCAAAGCGGAAATGCGCTTTACAGCATGAGCAACAATTTCATCATCACTTGACTGATTCTTACTTGATGAATCATAAAAATCAGCCAATATACTAAAGTGAATGTTATCTTGCCGATTTGCCAAGTAGTGAACATGCAATCGGTCTACGACATCATCAACTTCTTCGATACTTGACCAAATAATCGGCATGACAACCATTGTTCTGGCGTCCTCTGGAAGACTTTCAGAAAAATCATATCTTAACAAAATGGAAGGACTGCAACACTTACAAATCACATCATGAATAATGCTGATGACCCAGTCACTTATTGGTAATAACAGTGCAGCAATGATTGCTGCCCATGTTAATGGCCGTGCAGGCATACCTTTGTTAACCCACATTGCAGTCACAATGACTAACCCGATAAACAGCAAAATAATGCCAGTTGAATATGACAGAGAAGGGCGGCGCTGGACAGCAATCTGCGGTAATATACGCGGTCTTGCTTCCTCGCTTAATTTCACACGCATTGCTGCTATCCCTTCTGGGTCCAGCAAGTAATAGGCTAAACAAGCTTTACGGGATCGCTGTTCATCGTGCTTCTGCTCTTCTCTCGCTAATTTAACAGCTGTTTGTGCCACCAATGTTTCAGGTACACCGAGCTGTCTGGCAATAATTGCTGCTCTGCTGCGGAGCCTGTCCCTGCTGGATAGATCCAAGTGTTCAAATTCACTTTTTGAATCAGAAAGGAGAATTTTTTCCAAATGGGAAATTTTCGAAAATGTTAATCTCCATGGCAGCCTTTCCAACAGGTGAAGGCTTTGTACTAAATAACCGCATGTAATCTGAAGTTCTGCTTGCAGCTGATGTTCTAAAGAAACAATTTGTTCCAAACTCGCTTCATTATTTTCAATATAGGAAGAAAGCCAATCATGGACGATTTGGATATTTGCTTCCCACTCACTTAAGTGTTTGACCAGATGAACGATTTCGATTGGACCAAAGTTATGTTTACGGGTTTCAACTTCCAATACAGCACGGATTTTCTCCTCTGACATTTCCTTTGAGCCTATTTTTTCCAGCAAAGAAACAATCGTGTGGCATACATCATGCCTCCTGCGAACATCCTGCATGACGAAAGCCAGACGGCGAATAATCATTACCCTCATTGCGCTGATAAGAGCCGAGCATTCCATATCTTTCAGGACAGAAACTTCTTGATATGACATAATATAGCTTTCAAATGAGTGAATATCGTATCGGCCGCCGACGTGTTCAAGGTAATCTCCGCAGAGCTCGTAAATTCTCGGCTTCCCTGTCGATCGTATTCTAGGCAGCTGTTTAAGGGTTTTTCGGGGTAATTCTCGGAACACGACTTGTGCCTGTGTCTCTATAAAATTGATATGATCAAGAAGCCAATCCTCCGCAGGCTGTTTACACTCGGTCTTGCTTGTTTGCAAGTAGTCCGCAAATGCATGGAGACTGTTCATGTCTTTTCTAAACTCTGGCCAAAAACGCGCTGCTGGATTAGTTGTTGTACTTAATTCGTGAGTCAGGGCGAACTCATGAGCCCTAGCTCTTAATTCGTCATTGTTTAAAATCATAAGCTCCCCCTCTTTAGCATCCATTAGAAAACATTCCCAAGGATGCATCTTTTCATACACAGATTCACGAAAAAGGTTCGCTTGCGAGCATCTTCATCTTGCCTCGTATTCGGGTTATATAATAGAATTAAAAATATATTGAAATGGGAGAGTAGAAACGTGAAAAAACGAAGACGGAAAAAAACAAAATCCAACTTCGTCCTGCTAATGTTACTGGTTGTTATGATTGTCACAATGGCGCTGTCATTAAATCCAAATTATATTCAATTTTTGAAGTATGACCCTTTTGCGGACGCAAGAAAATATCGCCCTTTGATTAAGGCCGAACTGTCAAAATATCAATTAGAAAGTTATACAAACGTTGTAGTTGCGTTAATGCAGCAAGAAAGCCATGGAAGAGGCGGAGATCCGATGCAGGCTTCTGAATCGGCGGGACTTGCCCGAAATGAAATTAAAGATCCAAATCAAAGCATTCAGATTGGAGTGAAACATTTCCACCATATCCTCCTATATGGAAAACAAAGACAAGTTGATTTTGAAACCATTATCCAAGCCTATAATATGGGCAGCGGTTATATTGATTTCGTATCTCAGCAGGGTGGAAAACATAGCGAAGAACTTGCAAAAAAATACTCCCTTATACAAGTCAGGAAAAAGCCAAATTTGTATACATGCGGCGGCAATAAAAATAATTTCAGATATCCCTATTGTTATGGTGATTACACGTATAGCTCAAAGGTAACCAAAAATATTGAATCGTTAGCAGACAGCATCACTGCCTACAACAATCAAAAAGCAGCCGGTCCATCATTTTAACCGGCTGCTTTTTGATCGTTTTCGCTATTCTTTCAAATGAAATGGAACCGTTGAGACGATTAGATTTCTTTTTAACAGCAGATATGCCCGAATTAAGAGGCTTGTCTGGTTATGGAGAATATTATGCCATTTTTTCTTTGGAATGAACTGTGGAATTAAAATCGTTACTGTATAGTTGGCTTCACTTGCTTTGTGTTCCACGGTATCAATAAATTTCGTTAATGGCTGAAGAACACTCCGGTAGTAGGATTGTAAAGTGACTAATCGAATATCCGGCTGCCACATATTCCATTTTTCTTCAAATATTTTTTCATCTTCCCTTTCAAAAGACACATATACGGCAATGATTTGATTTGGAGACAGAGACTTGGCATAATTGAGAGTGTTTTCCACAACATGAGTCATCCCAGCGACTGGAACAATAATTACATTGCCTTCTATTGGATGGAGAAATTTGCGATTGTTCACACTTAATTGTTTTCCAACTAAAATATAATGCTTTTTTATGCGATGAAAAATCATTACTAGAAGCGGTAAAAAAATGAGAATCGGCCATACCTGTCCAAATTTGGTAATAAAGAAAATCATCATTACTGTAAAACTGATTACAGCACCTACCAGATTCGTTATAAGCTTCAGCATCCATCCATCTGGCTTTTCACGGATCCATTTCATAAACATACCTGTCTGGGCAAGTGTAAATGGAATAAATACCCCTACTGCATAGAGCGGAATTAGCTGTTCGGTTTTTCCTTTGAATACAATGATCAAGAGTATCGAGGTGACGGATAGAAAAATGATTCCATTTGAATATCCCAGCCGGTCTCCTCTTACCGTAAACATCCTTGCAATATACCTATCCTTTGCCAGATTAACCGCCAGCAGCGGAAAAGCGGAATACCCGGTGTTCGCGGCAAGAACAAGGATTAAAGCCGTTGTTCCTTGGATAAAAAAATACATATAGTTTCTGCCAAAAGTCTGGGAAGCGATTTGTGAAACCACGGTCTCATCCGCTTTTGGGGCAATTCCGTAATAATAAGCTAAAAAAACAATACCTACAAATAAAACAGCTAACAAACCGCCCATTGCCAAAAGTGTTTTTGCCGCATTTTTAGGTGCCGGATTTTTGAAATTTGGAATGGCGTTTGAGATCGCCTCTACTCCCGTTAATGCGGAACAGCCAGACGCGAAAGCTCTCAGAAGCAAAAACAAACTAATCCCGGCTACAGGGGTTCCAATTGCCGGATGTGCAGTTGCCGGAATCCTGCCGCTAAGGATATGATAAAGGCCCACTCCGATTAAGATAAATAAAGCAAATACAAATAAATATACCGGATAGGCAAGAATCGATGCCGATTCCGTAATCCCCCTCAGGTTAAGAATCGTAATACAAATAACTAATAAACAAGCGATGATGACATTATATGGAAGCAGGCCCGGGAATGCGGAAGTGACCGCATCCGTACCGGCAGAAACACTTACTGATACTGTTAAAATGTAATCCGCCAATAAGGAGCCGCCTGCAATCAAGCCTGGATTTTCGCCAAGGTTTTCCTTTGAAACAACATAAGCCCCTCCCCCATGAGGATAGGTAAAAATCACCTGGCGGTAAGATAAAATGAGTGCGATTAACAAAATAAGCACTCCAATTGCAATCGGAATGGAATACCAAAAGGCGGCCGCACTTATTGTCACTAAGACAATCAACACCTGTTCAGGACCGTAGGCAACAGACGACAGTGCGTCTGAAGACAAAACGGCTAATGCTTTTGTTTTGCTCAGTTTTTGTTCCCCTAAATCGGTTGATTTTAACGGTCTTCCTATTAAAAATCGTTTTAAAGATGAAAGCATCATTTCACCACCAAGTCAAAATATTTCTATTATATTTCCCGATTTTCAAAGAAGCCAATCACAGAAAAACGGTAATTCATCGCATAAAAAAAACCGCAAGGCAAATAATGTACCATGCGGAGTATAACTTATTTAAAAACGGCAGTTGAAGAATTTGCAAAAAATAACTTACTAACAGGAGGCCAGTGCCATGCAAAAAGATCAAAACCCTCTGCTCTCAGATGCTTTTTTGGATGAAATAATAAAAGAAATCAACCAAACCGGAGGCGGTTCTCGTTCGGGTCAGGAAGACGAATTTGAAAATGATTCAGAATAATTTTTCTTCCCGATCATTTGTTTAATAGATGTTTTACAGAGTAAACCGGATGATACAAAATCATCCATGGACCTGAATATCTCATCACAGCTTTCATTTTTTCGCGGTATTCCGGTTTATAACAATGAACCGAACAGTTGGAGCAAGCTGTTTTTTCTTCTCCGAAGCGGCAGAATGAGAGCCTTTTAAAGGCATAATTTTTTAAATCCTGACATTCACTGCAAAGCTCATGCTGATGGTGCTTTCTGCGGCAATAAAGGCTGATCATTTTTGTCACCATTTCCTTTTCTTTCTGGATGATGGGACCATTATTTACCTTTACATTTTGTCCAGCCATATTTAAAACCCCATTTCTTCTATGATACAAGTTCTTCTTGCTTTAAAAGTATCATAAAAGTAATAACAAGGATCAATCCATCTCTTACAAATTCCTAACAATTGCTGTTCTATATGAAAAGGCCTTCCTGTAGTTTTAGGAGGCCTTTTCCTTGTTCAATTATCTTTCTTCTCTTTCATTTGTACTTCCCGAAATATCTTTTTGATCACCCAAAATGGTATCAGGGTTAATCTTTATTTCTTTTTGTTTCTTCATTTCTTTCGGCTCGAGATAAAATTTGATTGGACAATTCTCATGTTCAGCAATCTTTCGTCTGAACTCCAGTGCTCTTTGCCATTTACCCATAAAGGCAGAAAGCTGACCATCGATTATGATAGAATGGCCGTGGCTTAAGAATACTTTTGTTTTATTCTTTCCGAATGTTTTGGCTCCTTTCACATGGAAAAGAGAAAACCAAACACAATCCGGCCTTTTTGGTGATTTACTCGGGAAGAAATAGATCCCTTGTTCTGATTCAATTTGAATGGGATACATTTTTAAGTTTCCTAGATATTCTCTGGCCTTTTCCATTGATTTTCTAAGGCTTGATCCTCTATTTCTGAGAAATGAGTCAATAAGCTGCTCTGTTGAAACATTTACACGATATGTCTTACTTCCGTCAATGACCATTGTTTGCAAATGGCTGAACTTCCCGTATATTCCGGTTAATAAAATTGTTTGTTCATTAATCCTGTAATTTTTCAATAACATTGCTTTCATATCCCCCTAATGAAGTTCTGATCGTAAACATATCATTAAGGGTAAAAACCAATTGGGACTCCCCAATCCCAACTTAATCCATTTCTACCCTTACTTCATTGAACTAAAAAAAATTACTTTGCTTAACGTGATTTTGTTTCAATCTGTTGTCTTTTTTTCTCCCGTCATCTATTATAAAACTTTTCTGAATATTGTAAATAGAAAGTTGGTATTTTAAAAAAATATGATTTATTGTAGATATTTGTTAAAAACCGTCGAAATAACAGGAATTAGTTATGTTAATATAATTCTAAACTATTTTCTAAAAAAATAAGGCTTCCGGTTAAGAAAGCCTCATACATTTACATATATTTGTATACTTACATGCTTTTTAAATACTGCGGAATATCCAGTACAAGCTTATAAGAATTTAGTAAACTATATAAATTATTGATTTGATTTACTTGTTTTGCGGCCCAGCCAATATCAGAAGCATATTGGTGGGAAGCATAGCCATTTAAAACAACCGAAGCAGGGTTCCATCTCATTTTATAGAGGGTATTTTGACCTGTATTAATGTACCCTTTAGTGATAAATTGCGCACCGCCAATGATCGCTGCTTCCGGAGTAAACCAACCTGCATTGTAAGCAAATTGGGCGCCGCTTGATACCGGTGAAGCATCTATTGCACCGATTCCGTACATATTGTAGACCGTTTTCCCATTAAATTGAACACCCTTGGCCAGCTGTGATGTCCCATTGCCTGTCTCAAGAAGCGCATGAGAAATTAAATAAATTTCATTCACACCATATGTATTCCCAGCTTGGATGAATGCGGAAGCCATGTTAGCCAGAATTCCTTTTCCAGCAAGGATCCGATCGTCTACTTCGGAAGCATCAAGGTTTGCTGGTACAGACAAATTAAGAAATTGGAGGGAATCGACGTTGTTATTTAAAAAGTTATTTGGATTTATATAGTAAGCTACATCTTCCGGGCTTGCATTTACCCAAGTTTTCTCATAGGAAACCTGATACCAATCAGAACCATCAGCACCGGTAACCTTTCCAAGGATTTTTAACGTATCTTTATTGTTAACTTGTCCCACAACCCAAAAGTTCGTGCCGGCGCCGCCTCGAAGATTCCAGCTGCCTCCAGTTACAATTCCGGTTCCCGATCCGGTTTCTGTTAAGGCATCGGCTCTTATATATGTATTATATTTTTTATCTGTTTGCGGTTGAACGGACATTTGCTGCTTGACCATACCATCTAAAGTAATATTATAGTTTTCTAATGCAGTATCAGAAGTTCCGCCTGACAAAGAAGGATCAAGCGGTTCCGTTTCCGACAAATATTGAGAGCTGACAAAACCCGTCTGACCATTGGCTGAAACCTTGGACCAGCCTCCGGCTTCGGAATAGACAGTGACGATTGTCCCTCTTGCCAATTTCGAAATGACGGACGAACTTGTTAAAGCTTCTGAGCGCATGTTTAAACTGGAACCATAAATAACATTCACATATTTTTCTACAGTTGTTCCGTTATTAGTATCAGAACTATTAGCAGAACTTGTATCTAAACCAGCTGCGGGCTTATTATCAGACAGGAATTGAGAATTAACATAACCGTCTTGTCCATATGCATTTATTTTTGACCAGCTTCCGGACTCACTGTAAACGGTGACTTCAACACCTCTGGCCAATTTTACAAGAATAGAAGAATCCGAGGAATCACTTTTTCGCATATTTAAACTGGAACTAATGTCAACATTCACATATTTCGTTACAGACGTTTGAACGGTTCCTCCATTTTGTGCTGGCTTCCCTTCAGAAAGAAATTCAGTTCGGACATAACCTTCCTGGCCGTTGGCTTGAACCTTTACCCAGCCATTCGACTCCGAATAAACCTTCACCTCTGTCCCGTTAGCAAGTTTAGCCAGTACCGTTGAACTTGTCGAAACACTTTTGCGCAAATTTAAACTCGAGCTTGAATCAACTCTCACATATTTAGTCGTTACTTCCGTTGGCTGATTGGAAGATGTTTGGTTTTCCGTCCCGGAACCGGAATTAGCTAAATATTGTGAACTGACATAGCCTGTTTGGCCGTATGCTTCTATCTTAGACCAGCCTCCGGATTCTGAATATACCTTCACCGCTGTTCCTTTTGTCAGTTTGATGATGATCGAAGCATTGGTTGAAGCGCTATTGCGCATGTTCAGTGATCCGCTTGAAACATTCACATACTTCGTAGCCGGAGCAGTTTGTGAACTGGTGGTTGGGCTTGTGTTTGAAACCAAACTTCCATTCGAATTAGAAGATAATAAATAACTTGAATTGACATAACCATCTTTTCCGTTTACATTTACCTTTGCCCAGCCGCCCGATTCTGAATAAACTTGGACAGTTGTTCCTTTGGAAAGCTTGGCAATGATCGCAGATTCCGTTGTGGCACCTGCACGTAAATTTAACGAACCGCTGCTAACATTCACATATTTCATCGTTGCCGCAGAGTGTGAACTTGAACTTGTGTTTATGCTGGTGCTTGTACTCGTATTGGTGTTTGCATTGGTATTTGAACTTTCATTCGGATTAGAAACGGAGAGGTAACTTGTGTTGACATAACCGTCTTTTCCGTTGGCATTTACTTTCGCCCAGCCGTTATTTTCTGAGTATACTTTTACCTCTGTTCCTTTAGCGAGTTTGGTTACAACTGCCGAGCTTGTTGAAGTACTGACACGCAAATTCAACGACCCGCTGCTAACACTCACATATTTTGTTGTATGCGTTGTTGCAGCCGAAGAAATTGAATTTGGGTTGGTGGAAGACAGATAAATGGAACTTACATATCCTTCTTGTCCATTTGCTGTCACTTTTGCCCAGCCATTGCTTTCAGAATAAACGGTAACAGGTGTTCCTTTCAAAAGCACTGCCACGATCGTTGAATTGGTTGATGCTGACTGGCGTAAATTTAACGAACCACTGGAAATATTCACATATTTGGTTGAGACTTCATTGTTCACTTGTGTTGGATTCGTTTCTGCTGCATGTACGGATTGCTCATAAGCTAAGGTAGACATAACCGCAAAACAAAAAGTAGGTAATATGGCTTTTTTTACGACGCTCCCTGAGTTCTTGGCAGCCCTTCTATTCTTGCTAGCCTTTCCCATAATTCCTCCTCCTATAATCTATTAATCCGATAAATTATGTATATTTTAACAAAAGAGATAACAATAATATGATATTAGATAAATATTACCATAATTCGCTCTAAAAATTTCATAGGTTCATAAAAAACCAGTTAATTTAACGAAATTGTGCTATTTAACAACTTTTTTTAGCAAAAAACCATTATTTTGCGGCTATTTTAGAGCTGTTCTGCTGAAATATATTCTTTATAGGAATATTGAAAAAGTTTTCGTTCAATCCTCCCTTTTTCCCCAATGAAATTAAACCAATTTTCACCTACATAAAATGCGTTTGTAATCCTCTTTTCAACAATTTCAGATATTTTCGTTTTTTCCTCTTCCAGATCAAACTTCTTCTTTGTTGATAAGGCTAAAATAAAATAATTTGTAAACTTATCTAACTCAAGCAGCTGCAGATGATAATTTCCTTCCTGCTTAATGTTAAAGTCTTCTAATACTTTTTTAATGCTTTTTTCGATATCAATTTCATATTTTCCGGCATCCTTCCATGTTGCTAAACGGGAGTTAAAGATCGACAAAGTCAGGATATAATATGCTGCATAATCTTTGGGATCATATGCTCTTTTACCAACTTGGATATCCTCAACAGGCACAACAACAAATTTTTTGTAGTCAGCAAAAAAATTTTTTTTCATATTATTTCCCTCCCTTATTCGGTGGTAGCTCCATTATGCTGATCTTGAAAATTGGCTCCAGAAATTTTTCCATGACTTCAAGATCAGGCAATCTAACATGTTTCTACTATTTCTGTAAAAGAATTGGAGAACTTTTAATATAGTTCTTTGTCAAAGTAAAATATCCTTCCATTTCCACCATAAATCAACAAATATCATTCGTTTTTAATGATAAAGACCTAAAAAAATAAGATGAGAAATACCCTTTGAACAGTGAAAAACATACATGAGTCTCAACTTCCAACCCATGTATAAAACAAATAGGAGCAATACACCAACATAATAAAGGCGGTGTGAGCGAAGCAAAATATCACTACTACGGAGTCGATAACTGTATATTTTACCTTTCACTTGGATAAAATGAATCATTTTTGCGCAGCTCCGCCCCTTTTCCAAAAAAAAGAGCCCTCCAGGGAGCTGTTTTTAAGATTTATTTATAGAATAAACAAGTTCATCAATAGCGGGGATATTAAGGAAAGGGTCAGTGCTGATGATATCATTGCTATGCTTCCCATTGTTCCTTCCAGTTCTCCCCATTCAAATGCCCTGCTTGCGCCGATTGCCTGTGCTGATGTTCCAAAAGCCAAGCCAATTGCTATTCTGCTGCGAATGCGGGTGAACTTTAATAGGAACGGTCCAGCGGTAAGGGAAAAAACGGCTGACAGGATGACAAATAAGAACGTTAATGAAGGTATCCCTCCCATAGATTGGGAAATAGAAAGTGCGATCGGAGCTGTAACAGACTTTGGAATTAGCGAACTCATGATTTCTCGATTTAAATGAAGCAGTTTTGTAAGAAGGACGACTGAAGCAACTCCCATTAAAGTGCCGGGAATAACAGCAAATGCTATAGTGGGCAGGTATTTTTTAATTGTTTTCAGGTGCTTGTATAGTGGTATGGCTAGCGACACAGTAGCCATTCCTAAAAGAATCGAGAAGATATCACTTCCGTCAGTGTATTTTTTTATATCTATATGGAGGAGCCCTAAAAGTATAATGATGATGATCGTTGATGAATAGAGCGGATTTAGCCAGCGCCAATGATATTTTTGAAATAACATTATTCCCAAAAAGTAACTGAATAAAGTAATCAAGGTTGTGGTGAAAATCTGATAAAGAGCTGAAAATGCCATTCTAATTCCCCCTTTTACTTTTCAAATCAAACAATTGAGCAATTACGGCTGTTACTAAAAAAACAGCCAAACTGCTTAATGCCAATGTTAGCACAAGCTTTACTCCTTCCAATTGAAAAATCCCTGTATAACGAAATACCCCGACTGTAAATGGAATAAAAAACAAAGAAATATGTTTAATATACGCATTGGCCATTTTTTCGACCCATGAAAGTTTAATCATCCCGCTTAGCAGAAATGTAAATAACAGCCCCATTCCGACGATGCTTCCTGAAAGCGGGATATTCAGCCAGCTTTTCAGCCAGTTTCCAAGGAGATAAAAACATAAAATCATTAAAAACTGAGCAAGATAACCTGCCATCTGGTCCACCTCCAGTATATGTTTGATTATCCTCATTAAAAGTATGGCATACATTCGGCCGAGGGACCTCAACCATGGAAGATTTTCTGACATTATTAATTCATTAAAGAGTGGAAAAGAGGTTAGATCTGCTTACAATAAAAAAAGCCGATCCATTCGTTCGGCTTTATCTTTTATTTTTTTGTCGAAAAGGGGCGGAGCTGCGCAAAAATGATTCATTTTATCCAAGTGAAAGGTAAAATATACAGTTATCGACTCCGTAGTAGTGATATTTTGCTTCGCTCACACCGCCTTTATTATGTTAGTGTATTGCTCCTATTTGTTTTATTTCCATACATGGGTCGGGAGTTGAGACTCAT
>CAZAEW010000005.1:0-99382 GCA_964484065.1 uncultured Bacillus sp. | reverse complement strand
GAAATGCATAAAAAATCAATTCAAGTTGTTCCTTATTTAAGTGACCAGTGGGATAAGGAGAAGGCAAAGGCAGCATTAAAAAATCAAAAAAAACTGGTGTCCCAGATTACGAAGGCCGTAAAGGAATATAATCTTGATGGAGTGAATGTAGATATTGAGCATGTTACAGCTGAAAATCGAAGTGATTACAGCCATTTTGTGAAACTGTTGAGATCGAAGCTTCCTAAAAGTAAAAAGATTACGGTCGCAGTAGCAGCCAATCCAAAGGGCTGGACCGGCGGGTGGCAGGGAGCCTACGATGATGCAGCCCTGGCCAAATCAAGTGATTATCTTATGCTCATGGCCTATGATGAGCATTTCCAGGATGAAAAATCATCCGGACCGGTGGCAAGCCTTTCATTTGTCGAAAACTCCATTGAATATTTGCAATCACAGCATGTTCCAAGCTCCAAAATTGTCTTGGGGATCCCATTTTACGGGAGAATCTGGAAGAGTGATGGAACGATTAACGGCCTTGATGTTTCCTTGAAAATGACGGAAAGTTTAATAAAAAAATACCATGCAAAGGTCGTATACAATAAGAAATTTCAATCCCCGCTGGCGACCTTTACGATAAAAAAGAAAGACGATTTTACCAAGCTTACAAAATGGGACAAGACCCTCACACCCGGAACTTATACTATATGGTATGAAAATGAGGATTCCATTAAAGCAAAGCTTGGTCTCGTGAAAAAGTACAATTTAAAAGGTAGCGGAGTTTGGAGTTTAGGGCAAGAAACGAAGGATACATGGAGTTATTTCGGGAAATGGCCAAGTAAACAATAATGGATATTCTATTAGAAGCAACGGCGTATATCAAGCTGTTGCTTTTTTCGCTATAAGCGTACAGTATAAGTTTAACTACGCCTCTGTCTTCGCATTTAAGTCTCGCCAATCGGCGAGGTTTCTTTAGGTTCTTAAAATTTTCGGCACTGGAAATAAATTAAGCAATTTCTCATCAAGGGAGATTATAATAATAGAAGGATTTAAATTGACAATGCAGTTATAAGTTTAATATTGATTTTACTTTTAGCGAATATCTAAGCAGGCGGCCAAACCTGTATAGGGTGTTATATCTAAAAAGGTTTATTTTTATATAGAAAAGGTGAAATGAGCCATGCAGTTTTTTAGGAAATATATTCGCAAGTATTGGAAGCTGTTCAGTACAGCCGTCTTTTTTTTAGCTCTTGAAGCCGTCTGTGATCTCCTTCAGCCAACGATTATGTCCAAAATCATTGACAACGGTGTTAGCTATCGCAATATGCAGTATGTATTGCAAATGGGCGGTGTCATGCTTTTAATAACAGCACTGGGGGCTGTTGCAGCCTCGCTGCGAAGTACAATCGCCAGTATTGTTTCGCAAAATTTCGGGGCCGACCTGCGCTCTGATTTATTTCGCAAAATTCAATCCCTCTCCTTTAAAAGTATTGATAAATTTGATCGCGCCTCCCTTGTGACAAGGCTGACCAATGATGTCACACAGGTGCAAAATTTCGCCAATGGATTAATGAGAATGTTTGTTAAAGCACCGTTGCTTGGGATTGGTGCTTTAATTATGGCTGTTCGCTTAGATCCACAGCTCTCCGTTGTACTTGCGGTCGTAGTTCCGGTTGTGGCTGTCCTCATTACTGCCAATATGCGGATGGGATTCCCGCTGTTTATGAAGGTTCAAAAAGCTCTTGATCATGTTAATGGCATTATGAGGGAGTATCTATCAGGCGTCCGGGTTGTCAAAGCGTTTAACCGCTTTAACTTTGAAGTCAATAAATTCAGCAAAGCGAATGAAGATTTTCAGGAAAAATCGATTTCCGCCATTCGCATTATGTCCATTTTCAGTCCGGCCATTTTACTGACCGTAAACTTTGGAATCGTCGCCGTTTTATGGCTTGGCGGAATCGGAGTGAACAATGGCAGCATGCAGATCGGGCATATCATCGCTTTTATCAATTATATGACGCAAATTTCCAGCTCACTGATGATGATTTCGATGGTCTTTAATATGTTTGTCAGGGCAAAAGCATCAACAAGCAGAATTGGAGAAGTATTTGTTATTGAAGACCAAGTGACGTGGAATGAGGGGAACAGCAGCGCGGTCCGTGAAAAGGGGCGAATCGACTTTGAAAATGTCACCTTTTCATACGAGGGGGCTGACGGTGACCCTGTTTTAAGGAATATTAGTTTCTCCATATTGCCGGGTGAAACCGTTGGAATCATCGGTTCAACCGGTTCGGGAAAAAGTACGCTTGTAAGCTTAATTCCCCGCTTCTACGATGCAACTTCAGGAACCATTAGGGTGGATGGACAAAATATTCGGGAAATGAGCCCGAAAAAGCTGAGAGAAAAAATGGCGATTGTTCCTCAGAAAAACATCTTGTTTACCGGATCCGTTGCCGATAATATTCGCTGGGGAAAGGAAAATGCTGATCAAAAGGAAATTGTGTCATCAGCAGCAATCGCAGAAGCGCACGATTTTATCACTGCCAATCCGGAAGGTTACGATGCGATGATCGGCCAGGGCGGCGTCAATTTCTCAGGGGGGCAAAAGCAGCGGATTTCGATTGCCAGAGCCCTCGTCCGCAACCCGGAAATTCTCATTCTTGATGACAGTACGAGCGCTGTAGACGTGGCAACGGAGGAAAGGATTAAGGCTGCATTGAAAAAATATGCAAACGGGCTGACTTGCCTTCTCATTGCCCAGCGGATCACCTCCATTATGGATACGGATAAAATTATTGTTTTGGATCGTGGGAAAATGGTCGGCATGGGTGTTCATGAAGAACTTTTAACGAGTTGCCGTGTCTACCAGGAAATCTATCAATCACAAATGGGCAAGGAAGTGCTGCAGGATGGCTGATCTTTCAAAACAAGCGGAGGGAGCGGTAAAAGGAACCCTGCCAAGTTCCGTTCTGGCTGGGCCAGGACTTCGTCCCGGCGGAGGACCGGCAGGGCGTTTTCGAGGCCCAGCTGTTAAACCAAAGAATTTCAAAGGAACGCTGAAACGGCTGTGGCAGTATTTCGGCCGGGAAAGAAAAGTGCTGTCCATCATTTTTGCGTTTATTATCATTGATTCGGCCGTAACGCTGTCAGCACCTTATATGATTGGCAAGGCAGTGGACGCAATGGGATTAATCAAAGGTAAAGCCGGCTTTGGAATGCTGGAGCTAATGATTCTAATCCTGATCGGGTCCTATCTGGCAGACGCTCTCTTAACGTTTTTACAAGGGTGGATGATGGCAGGAGTATCGCAGCGGATTGTGAAGGGGTTACGCAGCCATCTTTTTCAAAAACTGCAAAAACTGCCGGTTGCCTTCTTTGACCGGAGAACAAACGGCGAAATCATGAGCCGCCTCTCCAATGATATCGATAATGTCAGCACCACCATCTCTCAATCTACAACACAATTAATGTCAGGAGCCATCGTGATTTTCGGTTCGCTCATTATGATGGTTATTTTAAGCCCCATTTTGACACTGGCCAGTTTATGCACCGTGCCGCTCGTCTTTTTATTAACCAGGACGATTGCCAGACGGACGAGTGTTTTGTTTAAAAACCAGCAGGTTCAGCTCGGCCGCTTGAATGGCCATATTGAGGAAACCATTTCAGGGCTGGAGGTTGTGAAGGCCTTTAACCATGAAGATAAGGCCATTCAAGAGTTTGAGGAGATTAATAAGGCTTTGCGTGAGGTCGGTCTTAAGGCGCAAATATGGACCGGTTTTCTGATGCCGATTATGAACGTCATCAATAACCTCGGCTTTACAATTGTCGCTGTCGTTGGGGGCATTCTTGCTGTAAAAGGCATGATAACGGTCGGGGTTATCGCCAGCTTTCTGACCTACTCTCGTCAATTTGTACGGCCGCTCAATGATATGGCCAATATATTTAATATTTTACAATCAGGCGTTGCCGGGGCTGAGCGAGTTTTTGAAGTTATTGATGAAGAGGAAGAACCTGATGATGTACCCGGTGCGGTGCCAATTGAAAATCCGCAGGGACATGTCGTATTTGAAAATGTCAGCTTCGGTTACAGAGAAGATGTTCCGATTATAAAAAATATCAGCTTTGAAACGGAGGCGGGTACGAGCACGGCGCTGGTTGGCCCGACCGGAGCGGGAAAAACAACGATCGTCAACTTGCTGACGAGGTTTTATGATGTCACGGAAGGAAGGATTCTGATTGATGGCAGGGATATCCGCGAGTATACGCGCGACTCGCTGCGAAGAAGCTTCGGTTTTGTTCTCCAGGATACGTATCTTTTTTCCGGGACGATTAAGGAAAATATTAAATACGGAAAACCGGATGCAACGAATGAGGAGATTGCCGAGGCGGCGCGGATGGCCAATGCTGATGTGTTTATTAACAGGCTCCCGAACGGCTTTGACACGCATATTACCGAAAACGGCGGCAACCTCAGCCAGGGCCAGCGCCAGCTGCTGGCAATTGCAAGGGTCATCCTGGCGAAGCCGGCTCTCTTGATTTTAGACGAGGCGACAAGCAGCATTGACACACGGACGGAGCTTCATATTCAGGATGCGCTGCTCTCGATAATGAAGGACCGCACGAGCTTTATCATTGCGCACCGTTTAAATACGATCCGCGATGCCGATACCATTATGGTGATCGATCATGGGGAGATTATTGAAAAAGGCAGCCACGAACAATTAATGAACGCCCGCGGCCGCTACTATGCCATGTTTTATAACCAATTTAAGAACGTTGAAGGTGCACTTGGCTAAACGCACCTAAACAGAAAAAAGGGGCTGTCCAAAAAGGTAGGTAACTGACTTTTTGGTGGCGCCTCTTTCATTTCTCGTTTTTAATGATGGGTATTTAAAGTTGAATATGGGCTTGGAGCGGAAGGCGCTTCGCTTTCCGCGGGCGTGCCGGGGAGCCGCCTCGGCGCAAGCACCTGCGGGGTCTCCCCTGCCCCGTACTCCCGCAGGAGTCTGCGCGCCTTCCGCTCCAATCAATTTAGTACGTTTGAAAAATAAACGGAAAAATTCCGTTTAAATTGGGAAATATCCATATTTTCTTGAAAATAAGGGGAGTTTTTCCGTTTATAAGGTCCAAATCTTTGAATTTTGTCTTATTTTAGAGCAGTTAATCGGAATATCTCCTCTTATTTCTGCTTCTTAAGCTTCCTCTTTATACTTTAGCCGGAAATTCTCCGCTTATGAGTTCTCATACCTACACGAAAAAGTACATGTCGAGTTCGGGATTGTGGCTTTAGCCAGCTACTTTCAGAAAAGAATAATCAAAATACAAAAGCAAGTGGAGAGAAACAATCCTTTTTTCTCCACTTGCTTTATTTTTATGGACCTATCGGACGGCCCTTTTTTCGATCTATTTTTCTCCTATAATTGGAACTTTTTTATCTTTCTAAATCCCCGTATTGGCCTTTACGAGTATCTCATCAAACTTTTTCACATCGGCTTTTTTGCTGGAGAAGACCGTCCCTAAATATGCGCCGATAAATCCTAATGGAATCGAGACAATTCCGGGGTTACCGAGGGAAAAAAGCGGCTTCCCGACAAGAATGGCTTTTCCTGCTTCAGGCGACCAGACGTTTGGCCCGATTGCAACAAGGATCAAGGCACTCGCAAGCCCGACAATCATCCCGGTGATTGCCCCTGCTGTATTGAATCGTTTCCAGAAAATCGTAAACAAAATAATCGGCAGATTGGCGCTCGCAGCAACAGCAAATGCCAAAGCAACTAAAAAGGCAACGTTCATTTTTTGCGCAAATAAAGCAAGGATAATCGAAAGAACCGATACCCCAATCGAAGCCCATCTTGCAGCGACAACCTGCTCTTTTTCAGAAGCTTTGCCGTGGCGGAGAATCTGGCTGTAAAAATCATGGGCAAACGCCGAAGCGGCGGAAAGAACAAGGCCGGCTACAACTGCGAGAATCGTTGCAAACGCGACGGCTGAAATCAAGGCAAATAAGAAGTCCCCGCCTAACGCTTGCGCCAAGAGCGGTGCAGCCATATTGCCCGCGGCATTAGCGGTGATAATTTTGTCATAGCCGACAAAAGCGGCCGCGCCGAAGCCTAAGAAAATCGTCATTACATAAAATATGCCAATAATCCAAGTAGCCGAAACAACTGATTTGCGGGCAGTTACTGCATCTTTTACGGTAAAGAAGCGAGTAAGGATGTGAGGGAGGCCCGCTGTTCCTAATACAAGAGCGAGGTTGAGAGAAAGCGTATCTAAAGGATCTTTAAATTTATTGCCTGGATTTAAAAACCCGGTGCCAAGCGGAGTAGCGGTTTTCATATGATCAAACATTTTCACAATATTAAAATCAAACTTAGCGAATACCATCACGGAAATAAGAATCGTACCCGCCATTAATAACACAGCTTTGATAATCTGCACCCAGCTTGTTGCCATCATTCCGCCGAAAACAACGTACACAGTCATCAGAACCCCGACGATTAACACGGAATAAATATAGTCCAGCCCGAGCAGAAGCTTAATAAGGGCGCCCGCACCGACAAGCTGAGCAATCATATAGAAAATGGAGATGGAAATCGTGTTAAGTGCCGCGACACCGCGGACATTTTTTTCCTTAAACCGGGCAGCAATCATATCGGCCATTGTAAATTTGCCAAGATTGCGGAGCGGCTCAGCAACGACATATAACACGACTAAATAAGCAACCAGGAAGCCAATGCTGTAAAAGAAGCCGTCAAACCCGGAGAGGGCAATCATCCCGGCAATGCCAAGGAAGGACGCAGCCGACATATAATCACCAGCAATCGCAAGCCCGTTCTGCCAGCCTGTCAGGCTGCTGCCGGCCGTATAAAAGTCGCTGGTTGTTTTCGTCCGCTTAGATGCAATATAAGTCACGATAAGGGTCAGGGCAACGATAATTAAAAATAAAATAAAGGCGGTTGTATTCATTTAAGCTACAGCCCCTCCTTATACAGCGACCGTTTGATTTCATCTACTTTTTTATCAAATTTTGCAGCACGGCTGGAATAAATCATGCACAGGGCCCATGTCATGACAAATTGGGCAGATCCAAATAGCCATGCCCAGGTAATGGAACCAAATGCGGTTCTATTAAGAATATGGGAATAAGCAGTTAACACCGGTAAAGTGAAATAAAAGACCAGGAAGAAAATGGACCATGGAATGATAAACTTGCGTTTTTCGTGAAGAAGCTGCTGAAATGAAGAAGATTGAACGATTTCGGAATAATCAAGTGTATGCTGGACGTTCTCTTGTAAGGCACTTTCATTTGTGGACAACTTAAATTCCCCCTTTTTTTGAAAGAAAGCTTAACTGACCTGCCTGTGAGAAATGTCTAGCCAAGCACCGTACCCCCTAAAAGGTGCCTTGTTTTATGGCTGTGAAAAAATTCAGGACCTCCTCTCCTTTGTCCATAGTACAAGTGTAATTATACATTTATTAGAATAGTCTGTAAATTTAGATATTATCCCTTTTTACTTACTTTTATCGACACTAAGAGCGTCATAATTTGCTAGAGATTGGGGATAATGACAGTAATCTGAGCCTGCTCATGCTGTCCAAAGCACATTGCAATCAGTTTCGTTCCGATAGAGAAGGCAATTGTTTTGTTGTGACAACTGTAAAGACAACTGCTAGAATAAAAGTTAACAATAAGCTTTTAAAAGGAGAAATGAACCGTGAGTGTATACGAGCAAAGGTCAGGTGCGGCCAAAAGAAAAAACATCTCTGCCAATAAACTGCTGGCCATTGCAGGAACCGGCTGGATGTTTGATGCGATGGATGTCGGCATGCTTTCCTTTATTATCGCTGCCCTTAAAGTCGAGTGGAACCTTTCCACAGAACAAATGGGCTGGATTGGCAGCATCAATTCAATCGGGATGGCTGTAGGTGCCCTTATTTTTGGTTTAATGGCCGACAGGGCCGGACGGAAAATTGTGTTCATCCTGACTCTATTATTATTTTCCATTGGCAGCGGCCTTTCAGCTTTTGCAACCTCTTTAACCTTGTTTCTGGTCTTAAGATTTTTCATTGGCATGGGGCTTGGCGGGGAACTGCCGGTTGCTTCAACGCTCGTATCAGAAAGCGTACCTGCCGAAAAGCGGGGAAGAATTGTGGTTTTGCTTGAAAGCTTCTGGGCAGTAGGCTGGCTCATTGCTGCCATCATTTCTTATTTTATTATTCCTAAATACGGATGGCAGACAGCACTGATTCTTAGCGCCGTTCCTGCCGTTTACACGATTTATTTGCGGATGGATTTGCCGGACTCACCGAGATTCGCCGGACTGCAGCCGAAGGATAAGCCTTCCCTTTTTGGCAGCATCGCAGCTCTTTTTTCAAAAGAAAATGCCCGCCAGACCATCGTCTTATGGATTCTTTGGTTCTGTGTGGTGTTCTCCTATTATGGAATGTTCTTATGGCTGCCGAGCGTAATGATTTTGAAAGGCTTCAGCTTAATCAAAAGCTTTCAATATGTCTTGATCATGACGCTTGCCCAGCTGCCCGGTTATTTTACAGCTGCTTGGCTGATTGAAAAATTCGGACGGAAATTTGTTCTGGTTGCTTATCTGGCCGGGACGGCCATCAGTGCCTATTTATTCGGGACGGCTGCGACAACTTCATTATTAATGATATCCGGGATCCTGCTATCGTTTTTCAATTTAGGAGCATGGGGCGCGCTGTATGCGTATACTCCTGAACAATACCCGACAAAAATCCGAGGCAGCGGTGCAGGTGCGGCAGCAGCCGTCGGCAGAATTGGCGGCGTTCTGGGTCCGCTCTTGGTAGGCTATCTGGTTGCCCAAAAAACATCCATCTCATCGATCTTTATCATTTTTTGCATTGCCGTCGTTGTGGGAGCTTTAATGGTGTTGTTTTTTGGAAAAGAAACAAAACAAGAGGAATTGTCTTAAAAAATTTTATTTTGGTAAAAAGAGTCAGATTATATCAAAGAAAAACAATATATAGTAGGAAAGCATGATATTTTTCCTATATATTGTATTTGATTTGTCTGACTCTTTTTTATTTTGAATAATATAGAAAAAATACATTATTTTTATAGAGAAAATATATTTTCATTTTTTGAAAAATTATATTAAAATAGCTGTATACTACTAGACGAAAGGAACATAATTTTGTACAATGTTTTCAGAATATTAACTTTATTGGAAACAGTACAATTATTGGTAAAATTTTTCCTGTCTGTTTCTAGTTAATAAAAAAACGGGGGGCAAACCATGAAAAAAAGAAAGTTAGCGGGTGCCGTTATGTCAGTAATGTTAGCGGCAGGAGTAATGGCGGGATGTAATTCCCAGAGTAATACAAGCAGCAATAACTCTAGCAGCGGAGGAACCATTAAAATCGGGGTTAACCTGGAGTTATCCGGCGGCGTTGCTTCCTATGGACAGTCACTTGCTGAAGGATTGGAATTAGGAGTTAAAGAGATTAATAAAAAAGGTATTGATGGAAAGAAACTTGAGCTAGTTAAGGTTGATAATAAATCGGATGCTGCAGAGGCGACCAATGCTGCTATTAAGCTTGTCAGCCAGGATAAAGTTGCGGCGATTGTCGGTGCAGCAACAAGTACAAATACGAAAGCACAAATTCAAATTGCAACAGACAATAAAGTACCGCTCATTACTCCGTCAGGAACAGCTGAAGATATTACTGTTAAAGACGGAAAGGTAAATGATTTTGTGTTCCGTACATGCTTTATTGATCCATTCCAAGGAACTGTAGCAGCTAACTTTGCTGCGAAGGACCTTAAACTGAAAAATGCAGCTATTTTAATTGATAGTGCCAGCGACTATTCAAAAGGCCTTTCCGCGGCATTTAAGAAACAATTCAAGAAAAATGGCGGCAAGGTAGTGTCCGGAGGTGAAGGCGCATATGTTGCCAAGGATACAGATTTCCACGCAACATTAACACGTATTAAAGCGGCAAATCCTGATTTCATCTATCTGCCAGGCTATTATGAAGAAGCAGGCTTGATTGTGAAGCAGGCTCGTGAACTTGGATTTACTGGTCCAATTATCGGCGGTGACGGATGGGATTCTCCGAAACTATTTGAACTTGCCGGAAATCAAGCTCTAAATAATACGTACAGCACAAACCATTATTCTTCATTGGACAAGGATGCAAAGGTGCAGGATTTTGTTAAAGCATATAAAGCAGAATATAAAGGAAAATCACCGGATACCTTTAATGCCCTAGGTTATGATACGGCTTACCTTCTTGCTGATGCCATTAAGCGCGCCGGCGGCGGTGATCCGCAAAAAATCCAAAAAGCACTTGCTGAAACGAAAGATTTAAAACTGGTTACTGGTAACTTAAAGCTGGACAAAAACCACAACCCGATTAAATCAGCCGTTATTCTTGAGTACAAAGACGGACAGGCACAATTCAAAACAAAGATTAACCCTTGATAGATTAGTAGCGAAGCTGGACAAAAAAATAGATTCATAAAAAAATAGGGAGAATTCATTCTCCCTATTCCCAATTACTCAAGTCCAGTTGAAGGAGTGTGTGAACATGGAGATTATCCAGCAGTTGGTTAACGGAATATCGCTGGGCAGTATTTATGCCCTGATTGCTCTTGGCTATACGATGGTTTATGGAATTGTTAAATTAATCAACTTTGCTCACGGCGACGTTTTCATGATCGGAGCATTTATCGGATTTTATTCAATTACGATGTTTCACTTAGGATTTTTCCCTGCCTTAATTATTTCGATGGCCGTTTGTGCGCTGTTAGGAGTAGTTATTGAGAGGATTGCCTATAAACCGCTGAGAAATGCTACAAGAATTGCCGCTCTGATTACGGCAATCGGCGTTTCACTATTGATTGAATACGGGACTATTTACTTACGAGGGGCTCAGCCTGAGGCCTATCCTAACGGAGTAATGCCAACGAAGGACCTAAATATTTTTGGAGTGGAAATCAACAGTCAGTCATTATTTATTCTTGCTGTTTCTGTTGCACTTATGATTATTTTACAATTTATCGTTCATAAAACAAAAACAGGAAAAGCTATGCGTGCTGTTTCTGAGGATATTGATGCAGCAAGATTGATGGGAATCAATGTTGATAATACGATCTCAGCAACGTTTGCAATCGGCTCGGCACTTGCCGGTGCTGCGGGGGTTATTTTCGGGGTGTACTATACAAAGATTGAACCGTTAATGGGGATTATTCCAGGATTGAAGGCCTTTGTTGCCGCTGTTTTAGGGGGAATCGGAAATATCCCCGGAGCAATGGTCGGCGGACTGCTGCTTGGGGTGATCGAGTCCCTTGTAAGTGCTCTTGGTTATTCGTTATGGCGTGATGCCGTGGCTTTTGTTGTCTTAATTTTAATTCTAATTTTTCTTCCATCCGGGTTGTTTGGGAAAAATATTAGGGAAAAAGTGTAAAGGGGGACTCTGGCGTGAACACAATAAAACATACGAAAGGCTTCTGGTCCTCAATCGTTTTGACCGTGATTTTTGCAGCGGCTGTCCAGTTTTTAATTAATGGCGGTGCGCTAAACCCCTTTTATACCAATACACTATATTTTATCGGTATTAATATCATTCTGGCGGTAAGCCTTCATCTGATTATCGGGATTACAGGCCAGTTCTCGATTGGACATGCAGGCTTCCTAGCGGTTGGTGCTTATGCCTCAGCGATTATTACGATGAAATTTCAGCTTCCATTTGGACTGGCATTATTGGTCGGCGGTTTGGCTGCAGCTGTTGCGGGATTGATTATCGGAATTCCTTCATTAAGATTAAAGGGCGACTATTTGGCAATTGCCACACTTGGTTTCGGTGAAATTGTCCGGATTGTCCTTCTTAATATTGATTATGTCGGCGGGGCGAGCGGCATGTCGGTTTCCCATTTAACAACATGGCCATGGCTTGCGGGCTGTCTGATTCTCACGATTGTCGTCATTACTAACTTTACGAATTCCACGCATGGGCGGGCATGTATTGCGATTCGGGAAAATGAGATTGCTGCCGATGCAATGGGAATCAACACCACTTTTTACAAGGTAACAGCCTTTGCGATTGGAGCGTTTTTTGCAGGGATTGCCGGCGGATTGTACGCTCACAATTTTTACATTATTCAGCCGTCCAACTTTGGCTTTTTGAAATCATTTGATATTTTAATCTTTGTCGTTTTTGGCGGTTTAGGAAGTCTGTCCGGGGCGGTTATTTCAACGATTCTGTTAACGATTGTTTCAACCTTCCTTCAGGATTATCCTGAGACAAGGATGATTATTTACAGCTTGGTATTGATTGCCATGATGCTTTATCGTCCGCAAGGTTTGATGGGCACGAAAGAACTTACCTCCTTGTTTAAAGGGCGTAAATCTCCTAAAGGAGGGCATGTATGATGACAGCGAACGCACCGCTTTTGAAAGTAGATAAAGTCGGAATACGTTTTGGCGGATTAAAGGCCGTATCCGATTTAAATGTCGAACTTAAACAAGGCGAACTGGTTGGCTTAATTGGGCCGAATGGTGCCGGAAAAACCACATTTTTCAACCTGATAACAGGAGTATATGTCCCGACTGAAGGCACCGTTTCTTTAGCAGGTGAAAGATTAAATGGTTTAGCTCCTTATAAGATTACTAGAAAAGGAATCAGCCGGACCTTCCAAAATATCCGTTTATTTAGCGAGCTGTCCGTTTTGGATAATGTGAAAGTTGCCTATCATTCCCTTTCCAAACATTCCATGTTCAGCTCGATTCTTCGCTTCCCTTCTCACTTTCGCGGTGAAAAGGAAATGGAAGAAAAGGCCATTGAGTTTTTGAAGATCTTTAAACTTGAAGGGTTTTTAAATGAAAAAGCCAAGAATTTGCCGTACGGCCAGCAGCGCCGCTTGGAAATTGCCCGCGCCCTGGCGGCAAATCCAAAACTGCTGCTCCTTGATGAACCTGCGGCAGGAATGAATCCTCAGGAAACACACGAGCTGATGGAGCTGATTTCTTTTATTAGGGAAAGGTTCTCCTTAACCGTCTTGTTAATTGAGCATGATATGCAGCTTGTCATGGGTGTATGTGAAAGAATTTACGTTCTTGACCACGGCCAGTTGATTGCTGAGGGCACGCCTGCAGAAATCCGCAATAATCCAAAAGTCATCGAAGCATACCTCGGAGAGGAGGTTTCATAATGTTAAGCATAAACGGAATTGATGTTTTTTACGGGAATATCCAGGCTCTTAAAGAAGTTTCTCTGGAGATTAATGAAGGTGAAATTGTAACGTTAATTGGAGCAAACGGTGCCGGAAAGAGCACCCTGCTGAAAACCATTTCGGGCCTCCTCAAACCGAAGCATGGAGATATCTTGTTGGAGGGAAATTCCGTTGCCGGAAAAGCAGCACAGGTGATTGTGAAAAAAGGAATTTCCCATGTTCCCGAGGGCCGGCGGGTATTTTCCAATTTAACGGTGGATGAAAATCTCGAATTGGGCGCCTATTTACGTAAAGATAAAAAAGAAATTCGTGAAGATTTCGAGAAGGTTTACGAGCTGTTTCCCCGCCTGAAAGAACGGAGAAAGCAGCAGGCCGGCACATTGTCCGGCGGTGAGCAGCAAATGCTTGCCATGGGACGGGCGTTAATGGCGAGGCCTCGTCTGCTTTTGCTGGATGAACCATCAATGGGGCTTGCCCCGCTTTTAGTGAAAACGATCTTCTCGATCATTCAAGAAATCAATAAAACAGGCACGACGATTTTACTCGTAGAGCAGAATGCAAATATGGCTTTGTCGATTGCCGACCGTGCTTATGTAATTGAAACAGGCAAAATTGTTGCTGCAGGGACGGCAGATGAGCTGAATCAAAGCGACCAAATCCGTAATGCCTATCTAGGCGGACATTAAAAAAACCCCCTCAACGGGGGTTTTTTTAATAGAATTTTTATTTAAGCTCCAGTTCAGCCTGCTCACGGCGTTTTGGCATTAATTGATGGCGAATCTTGTTGGAATAATCGACATAAAGCTGTTCAAGCCCAACCATTGCCAGTGAAAAGAAGTTGGCATAGTTATTCTTTACTTCCCACTTGAGCTCATTCTTTCCGCAAATACTGTAGCGGTTTAATTCTTCAATTTCTTTTTTCACTTTAATTAATTCCTGTGCCTGCTCTGCCGGCGGAAGGGCCAGCAGTTGATCAATTTTTTCGATATATGCCATTGACCGTTCAATCTTTCCTTCAATATCAAAATAGGCATCAGGATCTATAAGTGCATATTTAAGCTTAAAATCATTTAGAAGCTTAGCAGTATCATATGTTGCTCTGACAATGTCATCTCTTGTCATTTCGTTTGTCTCATAGCTGAGCATATGCTTCCATGAAGGCTGAGTGATCGCCGTACGGTGCTCCTCAAGAGTATTGCATAATTTTTTATATCCGTATTTTTCTGGATTTTCAAATGCTGGGCTTGCCGGATCAAGGAACGGTGCGAGCGGTGCAACAAAGTAAAAGATCCTCGGATCCTGGTTGCAGGCAAGATGAATATCTTCACAAAAATCGATGTTTTCCAGTGAACTTTGATACGTTTGCCCCGGAACTCCTACCATGAAAAACAAGTCGATTTTCTTGCAGCTGTGTTTTAAGGCAAAGTTCAGCGTATCAATAACCTTTTGATTCGTACAGCTGAATTTCCCGTTTAGTCTTCTTAATTTTTCATCATGCGTTTCAAGGGTAATTTCGATACTATAGTTTGAAACAGCTTCTTCAATTTTTTCAAAGAAAGACTCATCCGCATATTGGAACAGCTCAAAAACCATTTCATTCTTTAACTTGATTTTTTTCAGCAAGCTAAAAAATTCATTAACATACTCCGCACCGCCTTGGCGGATATCATGCAGAATAAAAATAGGAGCCCTGCTGAATCGCTGAATAAATTGAATGTCCTCGACAAGCTTTGCCGGTGACCTGAGTGCAAGCGAGTTGCGTTTACAGTTTTGCTCATATGCATCTCTGGAGCCTCCGCAAATCAGGCAGTTCTGCGTGCAGCCCCGTGCGGTTAACAATGCAGTATTTGGATACTCCAGCCAGCCTTTATATGGGAGCGGATCAAGAAAATTCTTATATTTAAACACGGACCGAATCGTATAGCGGTACCCAGGCACATCAAATTCATCCAAGTCTTTTGGCACATATGTAATCGGGTTATATCCGCGCTCTTCGCCTTTTTTCCAGGTTAAATTTGGAATGTCTGCAAAACGGGAGCTTCCGGAGTGCAGTCTGTTCATCAGCATCAGCATTAGCTTCTCTGTCGAATCGCCGCGCATGACAAAATCAATAAACGGGTAATCAATTAATTCTTTATGATAATAAGAAGCGGATAATCCGCCGAAAATAATCGGTGTTTCCGGATGCAGCTTTTTGACGAGTTTTGCCAGCTCGATGCTTCCGTGTGCATGAGGAAGCCAGTGAAGGTCAATTCCAATTAAAGTGGCTTTTATATTTTTAAGCTTCGCTTCAACATCAAAGTTTTGATTCATCAGCATCCGATTGGCGATATTAATAATTTTTACCTTAAATCCATATCTCTCCAAGTAATCGGCAATGCTGGTTATCCCGATAGGATACATTTCAAAAACTGGCGAAGAAGGCACCACATCACTGATCGGGCCAGCAAGTAAAGAGTTTTTCCGAAAGTCGTATACACTTGGAGCATGTAAGAGAACCAGATCGTATTTCATTCCTAAGTCACCCTCCGCAATTTTTCATCTCTAGGAAAAAAGTACCATATAAACAACATAATAGAGTTAACAAACTTTATAATAATAATAAAGTTTGTGATATTTTTCACATGTATATGTTGAAAAATAGGAAAATCATGATATGACTTCCAATCGACTTTAGTTTACAATATTATTTTTGTTATAGAGTGACAAACGAATGACAATTTTATGGTTATTCCGTGTATAAATATGATTGTCAATGTATGGTCACATATTAAAGATAATGGGCAAATATGGAAGGATGAACAGAAATGGCACAAGTGAAGACAAACGCAATGCGGATTTTGGATGCAAAGAAAATTCCTTATCAAGTTTTAACATATGATAACAAGGACGGAAAAATTGACGGAGTTTCAGTTGCGGCAAAAGTGGGCAAGGACCCGCGTGAAGTCTACAAGACGCTTGTGGCGCAGGGATCCAGCAAAAATATTTTTGTATTTGTTATTCCCGTCGAGGCGGAGCTTGATTTAAAAAAAGCGGCCAAAACCGCGGGTGAAAAAAAGATTGAAATGGTCCCTGTTAAAGACATTCAAAAGTGGACCGGCTATATCCGCGGAGGCTGTTCCCCGGTAGGCATGAAAAAGGATTATCAAACCTTTTTGGAGGAAAGCTGCATCAACCTTTCCTCTATGGCTGTCAGCGGCGGAAAAATCGGCATTCAAATTGTTTTAGACCCGCAGATGCTAAAAGATGTAACTGGCGGGAAATTAGCGGACCTGACAAAATAGGCACTCACCTATTTGGCGCACGTTGCATACGATAGTTTAAGAAACGATTGCGATGTCACCAAAAGGAGTGTTGAAAAGTGGCAGGGAAAATTAGAAATTATTTTGCCGGCGGCAATACGGCGCGAGGATTCTTTAACCTGTATGATTCCAATTTGCGGGGCCTGGACCGCTTGTTTATTTTAAAAGGCGGGCCAGGTACAGGAAAGTCTTCACTCATGAAAGCGATTGGAAAAGAGTACGTTGAAAAAGGCTTTAATATTGAATTTCTTCATTGCTCATCGGATAATGATTCGATTGATGGTGTCATCATTCCAGCCTTAAAAGTTGGAATTGTCGATGGAACAGCTCCACATGTTATTGAACCGCAGGCACCCGGCGCCGTGGAGGAATATATTAATCTTGGTGAAGCATGGGATGCGCAAGTTTTAAGGATTCATAAAGCAGATATTCAACGTCTCACTGCCAGGAACAGTCATTATTTTCAAAAGGCTTATGCTGCTTTTGGCGAGGCTTTGTCCATCCATGATGAATGGGAAAAAATATATATTGGCAGTATGGACTTTCAAAAAGCGGATGAATTAACAAAGAAATTAATCGAGTCGTTTTTTGGCAAGATGGACTTAAATAAAAAGGCTGATGTCCGCCATCGCTTTTTAGGAGCAGCCACACCAAAAGGAGCGGTTGATTTCGTTCCCAATTTAACGGAAGATGTCGCCAAACGCTATTTTATCAAAGGGCGTCCGGGCTCAGGAAAATCTACTCTCTTGAAAAAATTGGCGGCTGCTGCGGAAGAACGGGGAATCGATACGGAGATTTATCATTGCGGCTTTGATCCGCACAGCTTAGATATGGTGATCTTTAGGGAACTTGGCATTGCCATTTTTGACAGCACGGCTCCGCACGAATATTTTCCAAACCGGGACGGCGATGAAATTATTGATATGTACGAACTGTTAATTACGCCGGGAACCGATGAAATATTTGAAGAATCCTTACATTTTATTTCCACTCGGTATAAAAACAAAATGGCTGAAGCCATCTCCTATTTGGAAAAAGCAAAAGAATGCCATGATGAACTGGAGGCCATTTATGTAGAGGCAATGGACTTTTCGGTCGTGGATCGGCTCCGTAAAACCATTTTACAGGAAATCAATGATATGAATGGAGTTCATCAATCATAAGAAGGTAAGGGGGGCGGACGTCTTTTCAAAGCGTCTGCCCCTTTTTGAGCTATTAGCCAGGAAAGTATAAATTTGTAAAAAATTTATACTTTCCTAATACGCATAAGTGCAACTACGCCTCTGTCTTCGCCTTTAAGGCTCGCCAATCGGCGAGTTTTCTTTATAATATGTATAAGCTAGGGCCTTGAGAATTGTCTAGCTTCACAAGAATAAGCTTCGGAAGCGAAGCATCGCACGAAGGAAAAGCTTCAGCTTTTTCGAGGAGCGCCTAGCCCCTCAGGGTCAAATGTTCTTTGGCAAAAAAAGTCAAAGGGCGGACTTTTTTGCCAGAACATTTGACCATCGGGGCTGAGCGAGGCGCTTGCACTTTTCTTATTTAATGGGGATTTGTTTTGCTTTGCTGGCTTTTATTGTGCTTGTTCCCTTTGCTGTTATCGCCGCTCGTAAATTCCGCTGAAAACTCTGATTCGGCATGTCCGGCGCGGGGAGAATTTTGATTTTGACTTCCTCTATTATATTTCTTTGTCATGTTAATGCTCCTTTCAATAGGCTAAAATTAGTATATCTAGGTGCTGAAGCATTATTCTTTGGAGGCGTGGTAAATGGTGGCATCTGCAGCATTATTGGGTGAAATTTTTGAGAAAAACCGCTGCGCGGCGCAAGCTGGTCCAATGAAACAATACATGAAAAACAAGTTTCTTTTTCTTGGTATAAAAAAGCCGTTGCGAAGCGAGCTGGAAAAACACTTTTTTAAGGAAACGAACATTTTAAACGAACCTTTTAACCATGCGTTTATTTGGGAATTATGGGAAAAGGAAGAAAGGGAATATCAATATGCGGCGTTGACCTATATTGAAAAGTTTCTAAAAAAGCTGGACAAAGGCGATATTGCTTTAATGGAAAAACTGATCACAACGAAATCCTGGTGGGATACGGTGGACACACTTGCGGCAAAACCCGTTGGGACGATTGCGATGCGCCATCCGGAAGTGGTTGGGGAGCGGGTCAACGGCTGGGCGGTGTCCGGCAATATGTGGCTGCGGCGGACTGCCATTCTTTTTCAGTTAAAATACAAACAGAATACAGACGAAAACTTGCTGTATGATTACATATTGAAAAATGCGGATGACAAAGAGTTTTTTATTCAAAAAGCAATTGGCTGGGCTTTAAGGGAATACTCGAAAACGAATCCTGCTTCCGTCAAGGAATTTTTCGAGGCACATTGTGTCTCCCCGCTGAGCTATCGGGAAGGAAGCAAGTATATTAACTAGGCAAATGAAGTTACCAAGATAATAATCATGGTAAAATAGTATCAGCAAAACAGCAGAGGAAGTGGGCAGCATGATTAAATGCATTGCAACAGATATGGATGGGACCCTGTTAAATTCAACGTCCCGAAAAATTACGGATGAAAATGGACAAGCTATTCTAGCTGCCCAATCACAAGGCATTGAGGTCGTCATCACCACTGGACGCGCATACGATGAGGTTCTCTTTTTATTGGAAGAAGCAGGACTTAAATGTCCGGTGATAGGAGTGAATGGGGCGGAAACGCGTACGGCAGATGGGAAAATTTATTCGACCAATCCGTTAGATAAACAGCAGGCCAAAGAGGCAGCGCAGCTTTTATTGGAGCGGAACGTCTATTTTGAGGTCTATACGAACCGCGGAAAGTTTACTAAGGACCGGGAAAAATCCGTATCGATTATTACCGATATTGTCAAGAGCGCCAATCCGGATGCGGATTTAAATGAAGTGAAGAAGTTTGCGGAAGAGCGGGCTGAAAAAGTCAGCTTGATTGATGATTATGAGAAATTTTTTGTGGATGATACCTTGATATATAAAATTCTTGCTTTTTCCTTTGATTTGGAAGAGCTTGCTTCTGTTCATAAGGAGCTTGCGAAAATAGAGGATATTGTTGTCAGCTCTTCCGGACAGGAAAACCTTGAGATTACCAATGTCCAGGCGCAAAAAGGAATTGCGTTGGAACGATTTGCAGCGGAACGGGGCATCCCTTTGGCGGAAACGATGGCCATCGGTGACAATTATAATGATGTTTCCATGTTTGAACGAGTCGGCCGATCGGTAGCGATGGGAAACGCAGATGAGGCGATTAAGAAGCAATGTGACGTTGTGACCGCAGCAAATGACGAAAATGGCGTTGCGCGGGCAATTTGGGAAGTGCTTGGGCAGGAATAGGCTTGCAATAACCTTGGCTATGCAGGCGTAGTTGTGAACTTGGTAGAAATAATTGTGAACTTCGTAGAAATAATTGTGAACTTCGTAGAAATAGTTGTGAACTTCGTAGAAACAGTTGTGAACTTGGTAGAAATGGTTGTGAACTTGGTAGAAATAATTGCGAACCTTTCATAAAGCGGAGAAAATCTGGGCTCGATGTCCTGTTTTTTTCCGAAAACACATGAAAAAAGGGAGAATCGGTCCAGTTTTCTTAAGTCCGATTCTCCCTTTCCTTTATTCTTTGCAAAAATCAACGCTATTTCCGATCCCTTTTAAGATAACCCGCACCAAATGCTCCACTTCAAGCTCGTCATCCCAATCCCAATCAGGCTGTAAGGCAAATCGCACCATAAAATAACCGAAAACCTGGGTAAACATCGTCCGGAACAGGGTCGGATTTGGAAGATCAATCAACTCTCCGCGCTCCTTGAAGGTATCAAAAACCGCCGAAACATGTTGATACGGAGACTGCCCGAAAAAGGAAATCAGCTGCTCGCGCAAATCATCGCGGTGCAGCAGCTCCGCCACCAGTATTTTAAAAATTTCTTTGTTCTCGCTGACAAACTCCAAACGGTCTTTGATTAATGCGGTTAAAAAGCTTTCAAAGCTTTGAAAAGGCTTTGAAAGAACTTCTTTGATAAAATCATCGGCAATGGTTGGTACAGAATTCAGCAAAAAGGGGACAATAACAGAAAGCAGCAAATTCTCCTTAGAGCCATAATGGCGGAAAATCGTTCCCTCGGCAACACCGGCCGCTTTGGCAATCTCATTGGTTGAAGTCGAAGCATATCCTTTTTCAGCAAACATTTGAATCGCCGCCTCGACGATTTTTTGCTGCTTTTCCGTCATCTTTTCATTGTTTTTTGCTTGAGCTAACGCTAATTCAATCAAATTTTTGGCAGCCAACGGCACTCAACACCTTTAACAGAATCAATCATTATATTTTGCGATATTTTTTCAACGCAAACACATTTAAAATAATAAACACAACCGCGAATCCAAAGAGCACGAGAAGGTCGTTTTGAATATCACTCCAGCCCAGGCCTTTATACATCACAGCGCGCAGGGCATCACCGCCGTAGTACATCGGCATACATTTGGCAATAACCTGAAGCCATCCGGCCATTCCGCTTACCGGCAGAATTCCGGCAAAAAAGACCTGCGGAATCACGACGATCGGGATAAACTGCATCATTTGGAATTCGGAATTGGCAAATGCCGACAATAAAATCCCCAGGGACAAGGCAACAAGAGCAAGCATCAAATTAATTAAGACGACAAACCAAACCGATCCCGCAAGCATAATGTCCAGTACCTTTACGGCATAAAAGACAACAATGATTGTTTGAATGACGGCAAACAAACCGTAGCCGCTTAAATAGCCGAAAACAATATTATGGCGGCGGATCGGCGTAGCCATTAACCGGTCAAGTGTCCCCGTTGTCCGCTCACGTAAGAGGGCAATTCCGGAAATAAGAAAGACAAAGAAAAAGACGAAAAAGCCAACAAGGATTGGACCAAGCACGTCAAAAAAGCTCGTATCCTTATCGCCGTACACATAACCTGTTTTTATTTGCGGGGCTGTAACGGTCTCAAGTTTAAGAGGCGGCCCGCCCTGCAGTTTTATTTGAAGGGTCTTCATAAACGATGCCAAATTGGCAGCCTGTTTTTTAGATGCCGCTCCCGCAATTACTTGCTGAACTTTCATTTGCAGTCCTTTTGCAGCAGTCGGATCGGAATTCTCGAGGGTCAGGTTATAATCAGAGCCATCAACCTGCAAAAATCCATCCAATTTATCGTTAACAATTGTTTTTTTACTATTATCGGCATTGTCATACACCTTCACATTAATATCTTTCTTTTTCAATTGTTTCACAAGCTCATCAGTGCCATTAGCGACACCGAGCTTTGGATTGGGTGTATCGCCGGTAAATAAGAAATGCATTAGTGTCATAATCACTAATGGCGCTACCATCATCAGGGCCAAGGTGCGTTTGTCCCTAAGCATCTGCCGGAAAATCCGTTTGACTAAGGCAAAGGTTCTCATTGGCTGTCCCTCCCGGCTTTTAAAAATACATCTTCTAAATTATTGATACCATAGCGTTCCATCAGCTCTACAGGTGATCCGCTAGTAATCAGCTTCCCATCACGGATCATCCCGAGACAGTCGCATTTGGCAGCTTCATCCATGACATGCGTCGTAACGAGAATCGTTTTTCCTTCCTCTTTTAGCCGATATAACTCTTTCCAAATCGAGAGGCGGAGTTCAGGATCAATTCCGACCGTGGGTTCATCCAAAACAAGCACCTGAGGGTCTTGAATTAAGGCAATGGCCAGCGATAAACGCCGCTTCATGCCGCCTGAATATGCCTCAACCTTTTTCTTTAAATCAGCTGTAAGATTGACCAAGTCAGCAGCATAGGCAATCCGCTTTTTTTGCTCTGCTTTTTTTAATTTAAACAGTGATGCAAAGAAGGCTAGATTTTCCTCGCCCGTTAAATCCGAATATAAGGCATCGGCTTGAGCCATGTAGCCAATGTTCTGGAGTATCTGTAAATTTGGAATGGCTGTGCCCAGTACCTGGATGTCCCCTTTTGTCGGACGGTCCATTCCGACAATCAGTTTGACTAATGTTGTTTTTCCGGATCCGGATGGCCCAATCAATCCGTATATTTGTCCCGGTTCAACCATTAAATCGATATGATGCAGCACTTCTTTTTTTCCAAAGCTTTTGTAAACCTGATTCACAACAATAGATGCCGTCACCTTCATGCCTCCTTAATTGAAAAGCGCAAGCGCCTTGATCAGCCCCGACAAGCAAATGTTCTCGACCGTATGAAGTCGTTTTTTGACTTCATACGGTCGGGGTTATTTGACTCGAGGGGCTAGGCGCTGGAGCCAGACTGTAAAATAAGTACAAAGAGATACATTTCTAAATTTAAAAGTGAGTGATTACTCACTTACATTATAAACGATACAAAGTATAATTCAAATGGATTTTTTGAAAAAAACAGGCCCGTTTGTGGGCCTGTTGGGATTTATAAGATAATCACTTTTACAGAGTTCATTTGCGAGACGAGAAGATCTTCGTAGTTTTGCTGGGTCTGGAAGTTTATTTCCTGCTGGTTGACATTTGGGTTGTCTTTGATGGTCTGCTGGCGTACATCCGCTTCCACTTGCTTAGAGAGAACAATATACTTGTACTCTTTCATTTCCAAAGAATGAAATTGATCCTTGCCGAACGCTGAAATTAATTTTTGCGCAGAAGGGTATTGGCTGTACTGATTGTGGTCCCTGGCAATCGCATCTTGGATGGCTGCCTCAGTTGCCTGGTGGCCCTTTTCTTCCCCGAGAAGAGCCATGGCGCGGATGCGGATAACTTGCGTTAATAGCTGATTCCGATCGTTTGCGTCCTTTTCCTGAGAATCAAGATAGGATAATTGCTCTTTAAGCTCACTTGCGCTGTATATCTTTTTCGCATTGTCCCGGTTAATGGCAAGCTGCAGCTGATTCACCAGCTTGTAAAACTGCAAATCTTCCTCTTTAATCCACTGCCCGTTAATCGAGGCAACTCCCTCTGCTTTTTTGACGGTATATTGAACCGTTTTCTCTGCCTTTTGCCCGCCTTTTTCGATGGTAAACGTAATTTCATATTTTCCGTCCATCGGCAGAGCCGCTTTTCCGGAGTATTTTCCACTCGTACCTTCCGTGAGCTTGACAGCCTCCGTGCCATGATCCATATTGGCCATTGAAAACTCGGCAGTAATATGCAGGCCTTTTGCCGCTTTGCCCTTTTCCGTCACTTTGACTTCAAACGGAGCGGCATGGTCCTTTAAGAAATATAGCTGCTTTGTAAAAGCAACCTTATAATCGGACTTTGCGCCGCAGCCGGCGAGAAGAGCCATCATCAGGATGACAGCGAGAACGATAGCTTTTTTCATCATCCCATTCCTCCTATATTTTGTAAAAAATCATCTACGGTATACTTCGTCAGTTTATTATTTTCCAAATAGGCAACATGCGTGCAGACCTGCCTGATTTCATCCAAATGGTGGGAAGAGAGGAGGATGGTCTTATCGTGAAGTGACTTGAGCACCTCCAGTATTTCTTTTCTTCCAACCGGATCAATGCCGCTCGTCGGTTCATCGAGGATTAAAATGCTTGCATCCTGATATAAGGTGACCGCGAGGCCCAAACGCTGCAGCATCCCTTTTGAATATTTTTTGATTTGCTCGTTACGGTCCTCCCACAAGCGCACCGATTTCAGCACGGACTCGATCCGCTCCTGATTGGCCTGTTTTTCAATCGCTTCCGCAAAAAATGTCATATTCTCGAGGCCGGTTAACGCTGGGTAAAGCATGAATTTTTCCGGCAGGTAGGCAATCGCCTTTTTCCATTCCCGGCTTTTCTTCGTGACAGGAATGCCATTAATCGTGATGGTTCCTTCATGAATGGGCAGGAGCCCGAGCAGACTATTGATGAATGTCGACTTTCCGGCACCGTTGCGGCCAACCAGAGCACAAACCTCCCGGGGCTGGATGTCGAGGCTGACATGATCCAAAACGGTCTTTTTTCCGTAGGATTGATGCAGATTTTTGACAGAGATCATTCGTTGCCCTCCTTCCGGTTAAAGAGAATGGACACCGCAAATGAAACGGCGAGCCAGAGGATCAGGTTGCCGATGAAGAAATAGGCAGGCTTTGTCCACATAAAAGCCTGTAAGAGACTCGACATATGTCCGAATGAATAAACACCCATTCCGGTTTCTAAAAACATTCGGACCGCTTCAAGCGGATTTAGAAAATAAGCGGCTGAAAACCAAACAACATTGTCTTCGGTTACATTTGGCAGGTAGGATAACAAAATAAAATCATGCAGGAAAAAGAAGTAAAACCAAATGAAAATCGCGCTTCCGACAATCTGCATCCGCGAACGGCTGAAGCTGCCGATGGCCGCCCCCATTTGCAAAAAAACAAGCGCCAGCGCCAGCACTGCGGCCACAAAAATCATGTAGCTTCCGATATCAATCGGAACAGTGAATTTAAGGATGAATAAATAAAGAAAAAACCAGGCAATAAGCGGGAAAAGAACAACCGCATAAAGTCCGAGGCTTTTTTTCCATAAAAAGCTCGGGTAATGGTCCCGTTTCGTCAGCAGCATGATCAGCGTTTTTTGTTCTTTTTCCTGGAAAATTGAAAAGGCGCCGATAAATAAGCTGAGAATCGGAATAAAGTAAATGATCGTATCAAACAAATTGATCAACAGAACATAAAAGCCTTTATCAAATGAAAGAACAGAGGAACGGAACAGGATGCTTACGGAAATGACAACTATGATGCTTAAAGCGAGCCATAATCCTTTTCCTCTTATATTTTCCTTCCATTCTTTCCAAATGTAATGCATAGTCGCTGTCTCCCTTTTAATAAAATCAGCACGGCCAGAATAACGAGCATCGTGAGCATTACCGCAGTGATGTGTTGATTTGTTTTGATTACCAATGGATGAGAATCTTTGAACATGATTTCGTCATTTGAAAGCAAAGCGTTCATTTTTTCATAGATGCCAATTGCCGGGCTTTTTAAGAAAAACGTCGTCAATTCCTGGTCCTTAAGCAGCTTTTGCAGTGAAGAATGGTATGTTACCGGAAAGTCGCCAATCCCATCCTGATTCAAATCTGTCAGCGGAAAGGCGCTGCCCCAGTCGTTGCCTTTTCCGTTCCTGCTCCAGGAGTTGCCTTCGCCTTGTCCTGCGACTGCAACAGCCGGAAGCGTATTGTCCGTTATGTGGTTTAAGGTAAAGGTTTGCTCATTCGAACTGGCCCACAGTTCAATGCCAATTTGGTTCTGGATGATTTTGTTGCTGCGGAACAAGTTCCTTGTCGCCTGGTCAAGGTAAATTCCCCGCTGGTTCAGGTAAAATGTATTGTTTTTGATTATGTTATCGTTGGCCTGCAAAAGCAGGAGGCCAAACGATTGATTTCCATAGTTAAAAATAAATTGGTTGTTTGTCAATCTAAGATGATTGGAATTCATAATGGCTGCGCCGCCTGTATTCATTGTGAATATGTTGTTTATAAACACGTTGTCATCGGAATACATATAATGCAAGCCGTATCGTGTATTGCTGATCTGGTTTTGATAGATTCGGTTGTTGTTCGCATAATCAAAGAACATCCCATCGCGGGTTCCTTCGATTTTATTATTGGTAAGAAGATTATCATTTGCGTAGTAAATCTGCAGGCCGTTTCCCTGGCCGGCGATTTCGCCCCGGCCCATTCCTTTGATATTGTTATCGCGGATGGTATTATGCCGGCCCTGGCTTATATAAATACCGTGAAAGGAGTCACGGATGTGAATGTGATCAATGGTGTTGCTATTGGTGTATATTTTGATAGCAGCATATTCCTCCTGGGAGTCGCGGCTCATACTTGAGTGGGTCACGGTTAAATGACTCAATTTGACATGCGGCGCCTTGATGGAAATCACATTTCCGGTACCGTCTCCTTTAATCACGGTATGACTGGAACCAATAATCGTTATGCTCTTCTTAATAACGGCGTTCCCTTCGTATGTTTTATTTCCAAGTTTCACAACCGCCCCCTCTTTCATGGAGTCGACGATTGATTGCAAATTTTCGGCTGCCATATTTTTCTCCGTCTTCATGAGGAAAAATAGAGAAAAGACCAAGAGAAAGAGCGTAACTTTTTTCATTATTTTCGATCCTTCCATAACGGAATGAGTGTCAGGATAAAGGAAACAACAATCAAATAGGCCCCGGTTCCCAAGTAGCTGTAAGTGGTAAAGTTGGCAAAATGGTTTTTGCCGACAACGGGCGGTACAAATGGTTTGATTTTAATCGGTGCTTCCGGGCTTAAGTTCGTTCCGAAGGTATGAAGCCAATGGTAAAGATCCCAGACCCCTAGCGCTCCGCCGATAAAGAACACCGCAATCAGCACATATAAAAATAGTTTTTTCCGTAATAAGGCAACAATAAACGTTAAGGCTGCAAGTCCGCCGATTAAATAGCTTAAGTAGCCTAGTTCAGGGAAGCTTTTTTCATCAAAATTAGACATGCCGATATAGTGGTTCAGGTTATTGATAATATCCAGTTTTCCTTCGAGTTTATTTGGAAAAACAATGATATCGAGCCCTTCCGGATACTGCGGTGCGTATAATAACAGCTTCCACCACGGAACAAACAGGGAAGCAACTACTAATAACGCGGAACCAATCAACAGCAGGGAAGAGACAAGCGAAAACTTTTTGCCATGCATGATAACCATCCTTCTTTTTCATTTATTAAGGCTCTTTTCGTATACCTTGTTGCTCATGAAGGGTCTATTTGGACTGCATTGATGGAAAAGTTGAATTCCTGTCCGAAAAAACGTTATTATGGACGCTTCAGCAACGGCATCCAATCGATTTTGTCCGAAAAATCATTTTTATGGACACTTCAGCTCGGATCCCACTCGTTTTGCCCAAATAATGATTTTTTTCTTCGGACTGCTTTGATGAAGATAACCGGTTTCCTGTCCGAATCAAGAGCCATCATATGTTGAATACTTAAAAATTAATGATGTGAAAAACAACAATCTTTACGTAAATAGCCTTTATTAATAGAGGAGGGTATCAACACAAACGCATTGATACCCCAGCCTCGGTTAAGATAAATCATTTGTTTAATCGCCCTAAAATGAGCGCTTTTTCATTCTTATTTAGGCTGGACAAGCAGATAGCCTGTCATTTCCTGGTGCAATGCCGAACAGAAGTTAGTACAGTAAAGCGGGAAGGTACCGGCTTTATCGGCAACGAAATCAACTGTATTGGTTTGGCCAGGCTGCATTTCCATATTTAAATCGTAGCCGTTGATCGCAAAGCCGTGCGTAATGTCCTCGTCAAAGTCGATGTTGGTTAGGTGAATATAAACATGATCGCCTTGTTTCACATCGATCTCATCAGGGCGTTTTTGCGTATGGTCAAAGATAAATCTTGAACGCAATGCGACACCGTAAACATCTACGCGGTCACCGTTGCGGACAATTCTTGTTTCATCCTGCTTGTAAACGGCATCCTTGTTATTGGAATCCTTCGGATAAACATTGATTGGATGAATCTTATCCGCTTTGATTATTTGCGCATAGTGCGGTTCCGGGTTTGCCGGGACGGTATCAAGCAGCTTCATTTTATTGCCGCTGATATCAATTAACTGCATTGTTTCAGGGTGTGACGGCCCGACAGACAAGAAGTTATCTTTTGCAAGCTTATTAAGAGAAACTAAATATTTTCCATCCGGTGAAACCGTGTCGCCTTCGGCTGCCGTAACATGTCCAGGTGAATATTGAACAGGGATGCGGTCCAATACTTTGCCTGTCTTATAATCCCATTTCACGACTTCAGAAGAAATGAACATCGAAGTGTAGGCATTTCCTTTTTCGTCAAAAGTGGTATGAAGCGGTCCAAGGGCATTTTCAGGGTTTACTTCACGAACCATGACTTTCTTATATTGAAGAACCGGAATTCCGTTTCTTTCGCCGGAGAACTCTTTGTTCTTGATGGCTTCAAATGCCTTTTCAAAAGAGAAAACAGTCATTGCTGGTGCTAATTTACCGGAAGCAATAAAGTATTTTCCGTCAGGAGTAACGTCAACGCCGTGCGGTGACTTGGCAGTCGGAACTAAATAGATTCCGCCTTTTTCTTTTTCCGGAAAAATCATTTTTTGACCGTTTACCTCTTCGTATTTGCCGTCCTTCACCATTTGCGCAAGCTCTTTCCAGTTGAAAAGAACGATGTAGTCGCGGTCGGCTTTTGAAGCGTTAATTTCAAGCGTTGAAGTAGCTTCCTCGGTGTTATAGGTTGTCATGACCGCCCAGTCGCCGGATTCTTTTTTTCCGGCATCAGATAGGTCATAGGACCATGGCGGAAGAGCAACCTGATAAGCAATATTCAGCTTTTCGCTTTTCTCATCCAGCGTTAAGGCGCTCATCACGCCGCGGTATTTTTGGCCGTATTGGTCAAGCGGTGCATATGCGCCGCCAATCGGAACGGCAAAGCGTGTTGGCAGGAACAAATATTCCGTATTTTGTGTAACGAAGGCTGCACAGTGCGGGCCGCTGGTGTTTGGCACTTTAATGATGTCTTTTGTTGTAAAGGTTTTCAGGTCAACGACAGCAGCACGGCTGTTTTCGACGTCCGTCGCAAATAAGTATTTTCCGTTATATTCGCCGTTTGTTTCGGAAATGGCCGGATGGTGGAAGTCACCAAGCTGCAGGCCGCCAAGCATTTTTTTTGTTTCCGAGTCAAAACCGTAACCGGTAGCAGGATCTGGAGCAAACACCGGAACGGTACGGATTTCACGCATCGATGGAACACCGTAAACAAATAATTGTCCCGAGTGCCCTCCTGATGCGAATAAATAGTATTCGTCTTTTTGTCCAAGCGGAACGTAGACTTTTTCAGCTTCAGTCGTCTTTGCACCGCTTGCGGCCGTTTCCGCCTTCGGGTGCTGTATTAGTTGCCCTCCCCAAGCGATGGTTGCCGCTATAAACCCGGCAGCAAGACCGGAAGTGATCGGAATCCACTTCTTATTCATTTTCGATTGCACCGCCTTAAAATTATTGTTTTACTTCAGATGCCTTTTTGAGCAGGTCTAACACTTGCTGACGCTGTTCGTCTGTTAATGGGTCTTTGCCAAGTACGCCTGACATAACGGCTGAAGTCGGCTGTTTTAAGAATTCTTCAATCGGTTTGCCGTGTTTGCTTTCAACTGTTGTATAGGCTTGAGATAAGTCGGGGCCAACCTGCCCGCCTTTGATATTTAATGCGCTGACAGAATGGCACTGGATGCAACCCCGCTTGGCGATAATGTTGTCATCATTTATGGAAACGGTTTTTGCGCCACTTTGGCTGCCAGTGTCGGACTTTTGACCTGAGGCTTGTTCTTTTGGTGTATCTTTGGCTGCATGTGCTGATGAAGTTTCAGATGAAGCAGTCAATTGCACCGGTTTATCTTGATTGCCAAGGATAAAGTTATAGAAAACAGCGCCGATGCCAAGACCCAAAGCTGCTGAAATAATGAAATGATTGATAGCCTTGATCATATTTCCCCCTCCAAAATTTCTTGAATGAACAATCACATCCTAACTCGATTGGAACGGAAAAATAGTGACGAACAACACACCGTAAGCGCCGTATGTGAATGTTTTGTGAAAAGGGGGTTTTGGCAATAAAAAGAGGCTGACCGCGGGGGTCAGCCTCTTAAAAGGTATAGGTCCAAAACCGTTCATTATTTAGCCATGCCAGTGCTTCAGGGTCTTTGTTTTTCAGTCTTACAGACATGTCTTTCATCATCAGCTCTGTCTGAGAGCGGTGCGCTTTTATAGAGGCAATCTTATTGTCAGCTACAGGACTGACGTCGTTAATAATATCAGCCTGGCCAAGGTCCTCAACGCAATTGTTGGAAAAAGCAACAAGATTGAGCGTTGGCCGTTTCTCAGCCGGGATCCGCGCTGCAGCCCGCACGACAGCGGCGCCAGTAGCATCATGGTCAGGGTGCACAGAATATCCGGGATAAAAGCTGATGATTAAGGAAGGATTCAGTTCCTCGATAAGGGAAATAACAAGATTGGTAAGCTTCTCTTCATCTTCAAATTCAATCGTTTTATCGCGAAAACCGAGCATCCGTAAATCTTCGATACCAAGAGCAGCAGCTGCCTGCTTTAATTCTTGCTTGCGGATTTTCGGCAGGTCCTCCCTGTTTGTAAAAAGAGGATTTCCCATGTTGCGTCCCATTTCCCCCAGCGTCAGGCAGGCATACGTAACCGGTGAGCCGTTTCTCACATGTGATGCAATCGTTCCGGACACCCCAAACGCTTCATCATCAGGGTGCGGAAAGACGACAAGGACATGACGTTCTTTCTCCATATTGGAAATTCTCCTTTTTCTTTTAAAATAATTTTTAAATCAAATTCGTCTGATCACTCATTCATTTATTTAAATGGGGCACTGCTGATTTCGAGGGCAACGGCAAGCTTGCCGGATTGGTCATGACCGGCCAGCAAAAGCTGTCCTTCCTGATTGAATTCAAAATGGGTAATTCCTTCAGCATATACCCAGCCGAGGTCTATTTTTAGACCAACACGGTACGGTCCTGCTCCTGTAATTTTTCCATGCTCATAACGGACAAGTGCATTGCGGATAAAAGCACCGGCAGAAAAGAAGTTTTCATTATGATGGGATGCGTATGCTCCGTTTGTTGTCTCAAGGTGAATATAAACATCTTGATGGGCAAACCGGTTGATTAATTCCTGGACAGCTTTAACATCAACGAGTTCCAACACGTTTTCCTCCCTTCCCTCACGGGTTTAGAAAAATAAGTAAAAATGAATATTTCTATGATACTAAAATCATGAAAAAATTGCGAAACTCATGCCTGAAAGTATTCTGCAAAAACAATACAACAACAGTGAAAACCGAAAAGATTTGTGTAAATTTGACAAACCTTTGACAATTTTGCGAGTTTCCCCTTTATCCCCGTTAGTTACCCTGCTTTGCGTGATAAAAATTACTGTGAAAAATTGCCTAGAGAAGTAGTATTGGATTATCCCCACAAACGCAAAGCACGATTATGGCTTTTTTTTTGAACAAACCTATTGTAAACGCTTGCAAAAGATGCAAAACCTCCCCCCTTTTCATTTAGAAGCCATAGGTTAATCCTCTGACACCATGAATTAGAGCATTCAGCCTTTTATTATTTTTACAGATTGCGAAAGACAGATTCCCAATAAAGGAGGGGAAACGCCAATGAGACAAAAGGGTTACCCGGACGAATACCCCGTTACTTTATTCCTAAATGGCTACGAAGTGGCTGTTTTTCAATTAACCAAACAGGATTTAGAAGATTGGACCTATGGTTATTTATTCTCAGAGGGATTTATCCAATCTCCTGAAGATATAAAATCTATTTTTATTAATGAAGAAATGGGAAGCATAAACGTCCTGCTAAAATTTGAACTCGACACTGATCAGTGGTTCTCAAAGAAGAAGCATTATACTGCCGGCTGCGGCAGGGGTGTGACATTTTTTTCAATGACAGATGTAAAAAATTTTGCTCAAGTTCGTTCTAATAAGCGCTATGCGCTGAGTTATCTCTTGAAGAAGCGAAGCGAGTTTGCGCAAAATACACCTTTATATTTGGAAACAGGCGGTATGCATGGCGCCTGCATTATCAATGAGAACGGTGAGATCATCGTCCGTGAGGATATTGGACGCCATAATGCGGTTGATAAAATAATTGGCTATGCACTAAGAAAAGGGTTGCAGCCCGACAGGTTAGTATTGCTTACAACTGGCCGGGTTTCATATGAAATGCTCTCAAAGGCTGCCAAGTTCGGTTTTTCCGTAATTGGCTCCAGAACAGCTGCCACAAGGCAGGCCGTGCAGCTGGCTAACTTTTTAAATATTGAAGTAGTTGGTTATTTGCGCGGGAAAATGTCGATTATTTATACCTCCAAAGGGAGAGTATTTGACGACATCACCGAGAGAGCAGCATTGGAAGTACTTTGAAAGGGGTGATTTTAGAGAAGAGTTTAATCGCAGAAAAAAAGAAGTTGATCAGAATTTTGGGAAGGAGAGACAAAAATGGTTGAGATGAACCTTAGCCGCCGGCAATTTTTGAAATTGTCTGGTGCTACCGCTGCAACCTTGGCAATCGTTGAACTTGGTTTCAATGAGAAAAAAGCTTATGCAGCATCGAAAGAATTCAAGATTGCTAAGACAACCGTAACACCAACGATTTGCTGTTTTTGCGGTGTCGGCTGTGGAATTTTAATCCACACAAAAGACAATACCGTGGTTTATTCGGAAGGAGACCCGGATAATCCAATTAATGAGGGGAAACTTTGCAGTAAAGGAACGACAATAAGACAAGTATTTACATCTGAAAAACGGGTCTTAAAACCGCGTTATCGTGCACCTGGAAGCGATAAATGGGAAGAAAAAGATTGGGAATGGATGCTTGACACGATTTCCAAAAGGATTAAAGACACACGTGATAAATCATTTGTTGAAACAGAAAACGGGGTAACTGTAAATAAAACCGAAAAAATTGCCAGTCTTGGCGGCGCTGCACTTGATAACGAGGAAACGTATCTGGTGTCAAAATTAATGAGAGGGCTTGGTGTCACCTACTTAGAGCACCAGGCACGAATATGACATAGTTCTACGGTTGCCGGTCTGGCACCTTCTTTTGGTCGTGGAGCAATGACCAACCACTGGAATGATTTACAGCATACAGATTGTGCGCTAATCATGGGCGCAAACCCTGCTGAAAATCATCCGATCAGCTTTAGATGGCTGACAAAAGCGAAAGAAAATGGCGGGAAAATAGTCAGTGTTGACCCGAGGTTTACAAGAACCTCTGCAGTCTCTGATATTTATGCTCCGCTTCGTTCCGGGACAGATATTGCTTTTATGGGCGGAATGATTAAATATGCGATTGAAAATAATCTTATTCATAAAGAATATGTAGTTAATTATACAAACGCTTCTTTCATCGTAGCAGATGGCTATGATTTCAAAGATGGCCTATTCTCTGGCTATAACGCAACAACACGCGCTTACGATAAAACAAAATGGGCACTTGCTGCTGGCCCGGATGGGAAGCCGGTAACGGATCCAACATTGGAGAATCCGCGTACTGTATTCCAATTAATGAAGAAACATTATTCCCGCTATGATGTGGATACAGTTTCATCTGTTACGGGAACACCGAAAGAAGATCTATTGAAGGTTTACGAAGCATTCTGTGCAACAGGTAAAGTTGGCAAATCAGGCTCTATTTTATACGCTATGGGTACAACTCAACACACAGTTGGTTCCCAAAACGTTCGTGCTTTTGCTATTATCCAAATGCTATTAGGCAACATTGGTTTACCGGGCGGCGGAATTAACGCCATGCGCGGTGAATCAAACGTTCAAGGCTCAACAGACTTTGGTTTGCTTTGGGATAACCTAACAGGATACTTGGCAATACCAAAAAATACTGTTCCTGAACATGCTACACTCGAAGGCTACTTGAAGAAAGAAACACCGCCGAGCGGATACTGGATGAATAAACCAAAATTCGTTGTCAGCTTATTAAAATCTTGGTACGGTGCAAATGCAACCAAGGACAACGAGTTTGGCTATCAATTCCTTCCGAAAGCAGGTAAAAACTACTCACATATCAACCTGTTTAAAGCAATGTTCAATAAAGAGCTTGAGGGGGCACTCCTTTGGGGGACAAACCCGGTAGTCGGCGGACCAAATGCCGGCAAGGAAAAGGAAGCACTTGGCAACCTTAAGTGGATGGTAGCAGTAGACCTTTGGGAAACAGAAACATCCGCATTCTGGCAAAAAGAAGCTGGCAACGATCCTTCAAAAATAAATACAGAGGTATTCTTACTTCCAGCGTGCTCTTCTTATGAAAAAGAAGGAAGTATTTCAAACAGCTCCCGCTGGATGCAATATCGTTGGCAAGCAATTAAACCAAAAGGCGAGTCACGCCCTGACCTTGATATCATCCATGAATTGGCGACTAGACTTAAAAAACTGTATGCAAACAGTCCAAAATCAGCAGATAAGCCATTCTTAGCTCTTGATTGGAACTATGGAACTGGGGAAGCCCCTGATCTTGACAAAATTGCAAAAGAAATAAACGGCTATGACCTCACCACCGGAAAATTACTTCCTGGTTTTGGGGCATTAAAAGATGACGGTACAACATCGAGCGGATGCTGGATCTATTCCGGATTCTATCCGGCAGAAGGCAAAAACCTGTCTCAACGCCGTGACAACAAGGATACAGGCAATGCGAACTTCCTAAACTGGTCATTTGCTTGGCCGATGAACCGCCGTATCCTTTACAACCGTGCATCAGCAGATGCCAGCGGTAAGCCATGGAGCAAGGACAAGGCTGTTATTTGGTGGGACGCGCTGCAGAATAAGTGGGTTGGCAATGATGTGCCAGACTTTAAAGCGGACACAGCACCAACAGCTCCAGGCGGAACCGGAGCTATTATGATGAACAAAGATGGGGTTGGATTACTATTTGCACCAACGATGAATGAAGGCCCATTCCCTGAACACTATGAGCCATTTGAAAGCCCGGTGCCAAATGCATTCTCATCGGTTGATTTGAACCCGGCTGTTGTTATCAATGATGGTGACTTCAACAAGAAAGGCAGCAAGGGAGATTTCCCAATCGTTGCAACTACTTACCGCGTTGAAGCACATTGGCAGTCAGGAACAATGACGCGTAACCAAGAATGGCTTTCAGAGATTGCAAGATATATGTTTGTGGAAATAAGTGAAGAACTTGCAAAGGCGAAGGGCATCAACAACAAAGACAAGATTATTGTCACTTCTGCACGTGGGGAAATCGAAGCCTATGCAATGATTACCAAACGTTACAAGCCTTTCAATGTTAGAGGTAAGGTTGTCCACCAGATTGGAATGCCGTGGAACTTTGGATTTAAAGGATATGCAACAGGAGCTACAGCTAACCGCCTGACGCCGCATATTGGTGATGCGAATACAATGATTCCTGAATATAAAGCATTCCTCTGCGACATAAGGAGGGCTTAACGATGACTGAATATGTAAAATTCGTTGACGTAACCAAATGCGACGGCTGTAAAGCCTGCATGGTTGCATGTAAGAACTGGAACGACCTGCCGGTAGAACACACCGAATTCCTTGGCAGCGTCCAATCCCACAAAAAGGTTTCAGCTGATACATGGAACGTTATGGAATATGTTGAGCATGTGAATGGGCAGGGTAATCTTGAATATCTGTTCCGTCATTCCTCCTGCTTCCATTGCCATGATGCAGCTTGTGAGAAAGTTTGTCCTGAAAATGCCATCAGCCATACAGAATTTGGATCCGTTGTGATTGATCATGACAAATGCGTAGGGTGCGGATATTGCGTAAATAACTGCCCATTTGAAGTGATTTCTTTAAAAACATACAAAGATCAATACGGAAAAGAATTCCGTAAATCACAAAAATGTACTTTCTGTACGGACCGCCTTGAAGAAGGCCTTCAGCCTGCATGTGTAACAACTTGTCATACGGACGCACTGACGTTTGGCAAAAAAGACGAAATGCTTAAAAAAGCAGAAGCACGCCTTCAGGAAGTAAAAGGCCGTTTCCCTAATGCGATGATTTATAACCCATCCGGTGTGGGCGGAACGAATACCATTTATCTTTTAGCAGAGAAACCTTCTGTCTATGGTCTGCCTGAAAGTCCAAAAGTGCCTACGTCTGCTGTGGTCTGGAAAGATTATGCGCAGCCAATCGGTAAAATGATGCTTGGAGCAACAACAATGGCTGTTGTCGGCGCATTTGTTGCCAATAAGATTTTCAGTAAAGGAAACAGTCAAGATGAAGAAGGGGGTGGCAGCCATGAGTAATTATCAGAAGCATCCAAAAGCGAATGAACAAATTCGCCGTTTTCCAAAAGCTTTTGTGGCGGCGCATACGATTAATGGACTTGCCTTTTTTGCCCTTTATATTACGGCTCTGCCAATGTATACAGAATTCTTTGATTGGCTCTATCCGGTTCTTGGCGGCCCGGCAAATGCCCGGTTGCTGCACCGAATTTTTGCCGTTATATTCATATCGCCAACCTTAATCTTGCTGATTTTCAGCCCGAAATTCTTTTTCCATTGGATGAAAGAATTGATTACCTGGAAAAAACGCGACTTGGCGTTCTTCGGTAATTTCGTTAAAGAATTGTTCGGCTTCAAGTTTGACCATGTAAAACAAACCTTCTTTAACGCCGGGGAAAAAATCAACTCAATCATTCAGATTTTCTGTGCGATCCTGGTTATTGGATCCGGATTTATGATGTGGCTGCCTCAATATTTTCCAAGAGCCCTTGTACAGTGGGGGTATGTCCTTCATAACATCGGTTTTGGATTAGGTATTGCGGTTATCGTTGGACACGTATATCTGTCAGTTGTTCACAAACATTCAAGACCAGGATACTCTGGCGTTGTAACCGGAAAAGTTCCGGCTTGGTGGGCAAAAGGCCACTATGCTGACTGGTATGATGAAGAAGTAAGAAAAGGGAACTTCCCGGACTTAGATAGCAAAAGCAACAAAAAGAGCCCTAAAGGCGCTTAAAACAGGGTTATAATCCTGTCAGTTTTTGGATAACTTGATGAAGGAATGGTTGTGAGTACTCCGGCGGCCATTCCTTTAAAAATGAAAGAGGGGTCAGAGCCCATGAAGACATCTGTGGTAAGCAAGGATTATCTGAAACTTCAACAAAATATAAATAGTCTGCAAGAAAAGTGGAAAACATCACTGAAACCTGAGGTTATACATGCAAAAATAGATCAAGAAGCCCTTAACACAGGTGTACCTGTACTGACATTTTCATCTTTTCAATTTGATATAGAACTATTTTTAAAGTGGATAAACGAATTATCAGTATTGCTCAGCAAGAATAACGAGATCCTTGCTGATAAACTTGTTAGATTAAAAGAGATAATGAATGAAGAAACGGCTTTAAAATGGTTGGAAGAAGCGCTCTCTTTAAACGATATTTATTTTGCAGATTTTGCAAACGAGCACCAATTGGATGAATGGATTCCGCAATTTTTCGCGGAAACGGCACTTAGGCCATATTTACAACTGCTGTCGGAAACGGTTCAGAGCCAGATCGACAGAGCGGTTCCCGGAGCAGGCTGCCCTGTCTGCGGAGAGCCGGTCAGGCTTGCCCAGCTTGAAGGAGAGGGCAAAAAGGTTCTTCATTGTCCGCGCTGTTTGGCCCACTGGCACAGCAATCGGCTGACATGCTCCCATTGCGGAAATGAGAATCACGAAACCATTAAGTTTATCACAATCGAAGAGGATCCTTCTTCGCAAATCCAAGTTTGTGAGGAATGTTTAGGGTATACTAAGATTGTCGATACAAGACAATACCTTGAAAAACCATCGGCAGCAATGCTCGATTTGAAAACAATACATTTGGATTTTATTGCCCAGGAAAACAGCTTTCAAGCTGTCGGGCAGAAAAAATAGCCCTAAAGTCAGCATACCCTGGCGGTTAGGCAGAACAAGGGCAGTACGGATATTCAGGTAAGGAAGGTGCAGTCACAGTGGATGCAGGAGCGATTATTTTAGCAGGCGGAACATCAAGAAGAATGGGAGCGAATAAAGCTCTCCTTCCCATCAATGAAACAGCCAATATCGATAGAATGGTAAAACGGCTTGCGCCCTTTTTTTCGTCGCCTATTCTTGTCACAAATCATCCTGATGATTACCGCTTCTTAGGGCTAAAGACAACTGCGGATCACTTTCCCGGCAAAGGTCCGCTCGCAGGGATTCATGCCGGATTAATCGCCTCTTCCTATGAGGTAAATGTGATAGCTGCATGCGACATGCCCTTTGTTACTGCGGAGCTTGCTGCAGCAATGGTTAAGCAAATACGCGATTTTGATGCTGTCATTCCAGTTATTTACGAGAAACAGCATCCTTTATTTTCCATTTTTAAAAAGAACATCGCAAGCAAAATGGAAGAGTGTATCAAAAATGACCGCCTTCGCATGAAGGATCTGTTTGAAAAAATAAATGTTCTTTATGTGACAGAACAGGAGTTGCTGACGGACGGGGATGAAAAGGAGAGTCTTGAGCGCGTTTTTTTTAATATGAATCATCCGAGTGAATATGAGGAAGCAAAAAAGTGGGCTGAAGAAGAACGGAACAACGAGGGGAGGCAGCACTGATGCAATTTTTTAAAGTGAAAACCGTTGAGGAGACGTTTAAGCTGATTGATGAACTGGTCCCTGCGATAAAGCAGACGGAAGAGCGTTCCCTTGAAAGCGCGCTCCATTACATCTTAGCGGAGCCGATAATCGCCGCGGAAAATGTACCGGGTTTTGACCGCTCAACGGTAGATGGTTATGCAGTAAAAGCGAGTGATACATACGGGTCTTCAGAATCAATGCCAGGATTTTTAAACATGATTGGCGAAGTGAAGATGGGGGAACATGCCATGACGCCAATCGGACCTGGCGAAGCCATCTATGTTCCGACGGGAGGAATGCTTCCGCCAAGCAGCGACAGCGTGATTATGATTGAGCATTGTGAAGATATCGGCGGGCTGTTAAATACATATAAGCAAGTAGCTCCTGGTGAAAATGTGATCCGCGCCGGAGAAGACATCAGTGAAGGCGAAGTTCTTCTTGAAGCAGGGACAAAGCTGCGTCCCCAGGAGTTAGGTGCCATTGCATCATTAGGAATCACGAAGGTGACCGTTTTTCGCCGCTTGAAGGTTGGAATTTTGTCGTCAGGCGATGAAATTGTACCGTTTCAGACAGAAAAGCTTGAGATTGGGCAAATCCGCGACATTAATCATTTAACGATTTCCGGCCTCATTAACGAATGGGATATCGAAGTGATTTACGGCGGGATTGTCAAAGATGACTTTGCCGCATTCCAGGCGGCTGCCCGCAGTCTTTACGAACAGGTTGATTGCTTAATTCTTTCGGGCGGGAGTTCTGTTGGAGCCAAGGATTATACAACAGATGTCATCCAGTCCCTTGGCAAGCCGGGTGTGTTTGTTCATGGCATTTCGATTAAGCCGGGAAAACCAACCATTTTGGCCTTGGCAGACGGAAAGCCGGTCATTGGTCTGCCGGGCCATCCCGCTTCCGCGATGGTCATTTTTAGACTTTTTGGCGAGCGAGTTTTGAAAAGGTTATCGGGCGAACAAATCAAGCCGGCGCCTGATCGAATTTTTGCCAGAATCACGAAAAACATTCCTTCCGCTCCGGGCCGATCCGATTACATAAGAGTCCGCTTATTTGAAAAAGATGGCGAGTGGTGGGCAGAGCCGATTATCGGAAAATCAGGTTTGATTACAACTCTTGTTAAAAGCGATGGGATTGTTGAAGTAATGTCTGCAAAAGAGGGTATTGTACAGGGAGAATATGTCCCAGTGATCATGTCAAGATAAGGGGGATCCTTTAAATGGATCAGAACAAATATAAACGGAAAATTTATTTACAGGACAAGCCCCGGGAGGAAGCAAAGCGGGAATTGCTCGCCGCCTTCGATTTGCCCTTTGAAAAAGAATGGATTCCTGCAGCAGAGGCGCTTGGCCGTGTGACAGCAGAGCCTATTTTTGCAAGCACTTCGATGCCTCATTATCATGCTTCCGCAATGGACGGAATTGCCGTTTTCGCGGAAGATACATACAGCGCTCATGAACAGCGCCCGCTCCATTTAAAATTAGGGGAGCAATTTGTTGTTGTCGATACAGGCAATGCCATCCCAAGCCAATTTAATGCCGTGATTATGATTGAAGATGTGAACATCATTGATGATGTAACGGTTGAAATTATTGAACCGGCCACTCCCTGGCAGCATATTCGCCCAATTGGCGAGGATGTGGTTCAGGAGGAAATGCTTTTTCCGCAGGGGCATCTTCTCCGCCCAGCTGATTTAGGCGTCCTGCTTGCTTCCAAAACGCTGCAGGTGCCGGTGATCAAAAAGCCGGTTGTGTCGATCATTCCAACTGGAAATGAGCTTGTTGAAGCAGACAACCCTTTGTCCGCCGGAAAAATCATTGAATTCAACGGAACCGTTTTTTCCGGCTTTATCCGCGAGTGGGGCGGCGAGCCGCGCCTGCACGAAATTGTCCGCGATAACCCGGAAAAGATTAAGGAGGCATTGCTCGAAGCAGCAGCAACGTCCGACATCGTTGTCATTAATGCCGGTTCTTCCGCAGGCTCAAAGGATTATACCTTCCATATGATCAAAGAGCTTGGCACCGTCTTTACGCATGGGGTCGCCGCACGGCCCGGGAAGCCGGTTATTTTAGGGAAAATTAACGGCAAAATCGTTGTCGGTGTTCCAGGCTACCCTGTTTCCGCTTATCTTGCCTTGGAATGGTTCGTACAGCCGCTGATTTGTGAATACTTGCAAATTCCTGTTCCAAAAAGGCAAACGCTGCCTGTCAAATTAGGACGCCGCATCGTTTCCTCGATGGGCGCTGAGGATTTTGTCAGAATGAATATCGGCTATGTAAACGGACAATATATTGCTAATCCGCTGACAAGAGCCGCAGGAGTTACGATGTCCTATGTCAGGGCAGACGGAATTCTGATTGTGCCCCCTGATCAAATTGGCTTTGAGCAGGGTGAAACAGTAGAAGTGGAGCTGTTTAAGCCTCTTGATGAAATTCAAAATGCGATTGTTTTTAACGGAAGCCACGATCTCACGATTGATTTATTGTCATCGGAACTTAAAAATATTCGCCACGACATGAAAATTGTCTCTTCCCACGTCGGCAGCATGGCTGGATTGATGGCCATCAAAAAGGGAGAAGCACATGTTGCCGGGATTCATTTGCTTGATCCGGAAACAAAACAATATAATGTTTCATATGTTAAAAAGCTTTTGGCAGGAATGGATGTTGTTCTCTATCCGTTTTTAAAGAGAAAGCAGGGCTGGATGGTGCCTGAAGGAAATCCGCTTGGAATCCAAACCGCGGAGGATATCGCAGTAAAAAAAGCCCATTTTGTCAACCGGCAAAAAGGAGCAGGGACCAGAATCCTATTTGATTTGCTTTTAAAAGAAGCAGGAATCGCCCCGGAGCACATTATCGGCTATAACCGCGAGATGTTTTCCCACTTAGCGGTGGCGGCGGAAGTAAACGGAGATCACAGCGCGGTCGGCCTCGGCATTTATCCGGCTGCCAAATCAATGGGATTATCGTTTGTTCCTCTTGCAGATGAAGAATATGATCTTATTATGACAAGGAAATTTTTCGAAAGTGAAAAAGGCATTCAGCTCCGTTCCGTCATTCAGTCAGGCCGATTTAAACAAAGAGTGGAAAAAATCGGCGGCTACGAAGTTGTGGATGCAGCTGTGCCAAAAGAACTTTAGGTGATGGGGGAAGCGTATGGACTATGAAATTTCAAAAGAGCCGATTAATATTCAGGCCGTAATTGATAAGGTGATTCAGCGTGAGGCTGGAGCGATTACTACTTTTATCGGAACCGTCCGGGAATTGACAAACGGCAAGAAGACGTTATTTTTAATCTACGAAGCCTATGAAGCAATGGCGGTAAAAAAGCTGGAACAAATCGGGCGTGAAATTGAAGAACGGTGGCCGGGTGCCAAGGCGGCCATTACCCACCGCACCGGCAGATTGGAAATAACCGATGTGGCTGTTGTCATTGCGGTTTCGACTCCGCATCGTGCAGATTCCTATGAAGCCAACCGCTATGCGATTGAACGTATCAAGCAGATTGTGCCAATTTGGAAAAAGGAACATTGGGAAAATGGAGAAGAATGGATTGGCGACCAGCTTGAAAAAGTTAGCTATCCAAGCGGAAGGCCTGCTGAGGAGGATTTACATGAATAAAGTGCTCTTTTTTGCGCATTTGCGGGATGCTGCCGGCGCTGAATCGGTCATGATTGACGCTGCCGGCAAAACGGTTGCCGAGCTAAAGGCGGAAATCGCGTCCAAGTACCAGCTGCCAAAAATGGATACGGTCATGACAGCAGTCAATGAAGAGTTTGCCACTGATGATGAAGTGATCCAGCCGGGAGATACCATCGCCTTTATCCCGCCTGTCAGCGGTGGATGAAAAGGAATGCGGAGAGGATACAAAAACATGAATGAACGTTATTCACGTCAAATCCTGTTCTCGGGAATCGGAGCAGAGGGCCAGGGAAAAATCAACAGAAAGCATGTGCTTTTAATCGGAGCCGGGGCGCTTGGTTCGGGAAATGCCGAAGTTCTTGTTCGCGCCGGAACCGGGAAAGTGACGATCGTTGACCGTGATTATGTTGAAGCGAGCAATCTGCAGCGCCAGCAGCTTTACACTGAAGAGGATGTTTTGGAAAAACTGCCAAAAGCGGCTGCGGCTAAAAAAAGACTGTCCGCGATCAATTCTGATGTGGAGGTTGAGGCTGTCATTGGCGATGCCACTCCGTTTTTGCTTGAGGAGCTGGCGCTGGGGGCCGACCTGATCATTGATGCGACCGATAATTTTGAGACGCGAATGATCATCAATGACATCTCTCAAAAATACAAGATTCCCTGGATATATGGGGCTTGTGTCGGCAGTTTCGGAATGAGCTTCACGATTATTCCGGGGAAAACGCCATGCCTTAATTGCCTGCTGCGGACCGTGCCGCTCCAAGGGATGACATGCGATACCGGCGGGATTATTTCACCGGCTGTCCAAATGGTGATTGCCCACCAAACCGCGGAAGCTTTAAAAATTCTTTCCGAGGATTGGGAGGCCGTACGAACGACCTTTGTGAGTTTTGACTTATGGCAGAATCAATATACAACGATGAAAATGTCCAAGGCGAAGTTCACCGGCTGCCTGTCGTGTGGAGAATCTCCGGCTTATCCGTACTTGGACAGTGAAAATGTCACGAAAACAACGGTGCTTTGCGGAAGGGATACGGTGCAAATCAGACCGTCTGCCCCGGGCGAAATTTCTCTCGAACAGCTTGCTTCTCAGCTGGGGAGCGTAGGGATGCGTGTAAAAGGCAACCCTTATCTGCTGTCTGTTGATTTGGATGACGGTGAGCGTATCGTGATTTTTAAAGACGGCCGCGCCCTTATCCACGGTACAAAAGATCTTACCCATGCCAAATCGGTTTATCAAAGAATATTAGGTTAAAAGGCCTTGATCCTCGTTGGATTCAGGCCTTTTTTGTCGTTTAGGAAATTATAAATTTCTAGACCTGTGGATAACTATTGGTTAAAATACCCATATAAAATCAGTGAGGTTGCTAGTATGGGACAGGAGAAAAGCGGAGTTATTAAGCGAATATTAAAAGATCATTTTGATGGTTTTTGGAAAATGCATTCTGGTGTTTTTCCTGAATCATACCGCGGAGATATAAAAGAAACAGTTGAAAAAGCCATTAAATGTGGAACTGCTGATTTAGGATATGCACGTTACGAGTGTTTGGGATGCAAGGGAGGACCCAATCCTCTTTTTGTTTGTTTCACTTGTAAGAGTCGTTTTTGCCATAAATGTGGAAAGAAATATACGGATGATTGGTCCGACAAACAACAGGAAATGATTTTTAATGTACCTCATCGTCATATGGTATTTACAATTCCGAAGGAATTAAGAAATGTGTTCTTTCAAGATCGAAAAAAGTTAAACGAGTTAAGTAAGAAAGTAGCTGAGGTATTTCAATTTTATTATCAACGTAAAAGTAAGAAGCGAGATTTACAAGTTGGTGTTATTACTGTTATTCATACATTTGGGCGGGACCTTAAGTTTAATCCCCATATCCATGCGTTAGTAACGGAAGGTGCCATTGACAACCGAAATGAATGGGTACCAACTGGATTCATTCCATATGAGTACCTAAGAAAATCTTGGCAAAAAGTTTTATTAGATTTATTGAAGTCATGGTTTCCTGAAAATCTTTCGGTTAAAAAACTTATAGATAATCTGTATCAACGTTATACAAAAGGTTTCTACGTAAATGCAGAACGAAAAATGAAAGATGCAAAAGGTGCTGCCAAGTACATAGGAAGATACTTAGCTAGACCAGCTGTTGCTGAGTATCGGATAGTAAAATACGATGGGAAAACTGTTCACTTTTGGTACGAAGATCATCAAACAGGAAAGAGAGTTGACGAAACACAACCTGTTTATCGATTTCTATTTAACTTAATACAACACATATCACCCAAGCATTTTCGAATGGTTGGTCGTTTTGGTTTATACAGTAGAAGGTCATATAAAAAAGCTAATCAGGTTCTAAGTCTGCATTCATTCATGAGAACCAAACAACTATCATTATTACTTGAACATAAAAAGAAGAAGAAAACATATAGGCAACGAATGATTGAAGCGTTCGATAAAGATCCTTTTATTTGTCCTCATTGCCATCGTGAGATGGACTTGGTTGAAATATGGCATGCAGATTATGGATTCTTGTATCATTATATGGACGATATGGAATCCATAAAAAGTATCAGGAGGAATAATCTTGGGCAAAAACAAGGAACAGGATGAATTAAGTAAGGCATTCTTAGAATCGCTAGATAAGGATGACCCATTTGGGCTAAATGAAGAAATAAAAATAATCATTTTTAAATGCCTGGATTGTGGCAAAGAAGATGAGGTTCCCGAATACGTTGTTGAAGAATTTCACTTTGATTTGAAGAAAGGTGAAGAAGTGGAAGTAGTATGCCCTTTTTGTAACGGCACAATGAGACGAGCGAGGAAAAACCCAAGTGAATAAACTTCACTTGGGTCGTGGTTTAAGTCGCGTTAGCGATTTTGTTCCTGCGAATTTCGACATGTTTCACGTGAAACGAGGCCTTCTCCTGCGTAGCTCGTCCCCGGAAAGGGAATGTTTTGCGGATTTCAATGATGATAAAAGATAGAAGTATTAATATTCGAAGAATCGCAGAAACTTATGTACAATATAGAATGACTGCGGGGTGCTGAAAATGAATATTTCTGTAGATCAATTATTAGTAAAAATGGAAGAAGAACTAAGGTTGGCTAAATCTTGTATCAATGAGGAAAACTTGCGGGAAAAAGTGTACTCTATTAAAATATTATGCGAGCTTTTACTCGATGAAAAACAGACGAACAGTGTGCCGAAAGCGTCAGCGGCAAAGGGGATCAGCCGGCAGGGATTGTCACAGCCCGTTTCGATCAATCAGCCAAAAAGACTGAAAATGGATGATGAAGCAAACGGGGATTCGTTATTTGATTTTTAAGGGAAGGGGTAATGGGAAATGAAAACATTTATTATCATTGGGGCGATCAATGCTTTTTTAGCGGTTGCACTAGGAGCATTTGGAGCACATGGGCTTAAAGACAAAATTGAGCCTTATTATTTAGACATTTGGAAAACAGGAGTAACCTATCAAATGTTTCATGCACTTGGCATTTTGGCCGTTGCGATGCTGCTTGGAAAAGCGGCGGCAAGCTCGCTATTCTCTTGGTCAGGGTGGTTAATGCTGATTGGGATTATTCTATTCAGCGGCAGCCTCTATGTTTTAAGCGTCACCAAAATCAGCGTCATTGGCATCATTACACCATTCGGGGGAGTTGCTTTCTTAACCGCATGGATCTTAATGATCATTGGAGCGGTGAAAAATTTATAAGAAGCAAACGAAGAGCTTGGAACGATTCCAAGCTCTTTCGTTGGAATCAATCTTAAAATAAGTATTCAAAAAGTACTAGTCCCTCATTTCATTCCAGCCATTACAAACTGCTTTTTCCGAAACTTAAAAAGTATTGCCGATAAAGCCACTCTTCAAATGGAATTTTGCGGAGGCTTGGAAAAATGACCTCAGCGGTCTGGCTTGTATAAAATTCCCCCATTTTTTCAATGTAATCATCATCGAGGATTGGAAAACGCTTCAACATTTCGTGGTCCCGAATTATCTCCAACATGTGAAATCCCCCATTTTATTAAAGAATACGTCTGCAATTCTGCTGACAGCTTCGTAGATGAGTTCGTACCATTTCACTTGGATAATGACCCTTTTTAAATATGAGCGATTCGATTACTATTTGTTTTTACCGGGGAATTCTTTCGAAGTTTTTTGTTTACATGATGTTCACATCCTTCCCGAGATTATATTTCATAATCATATATTCACTTTTATTTCTCTTCCTCCTTGTGAAGGTTTTATTACAATTATTACAACAATCAAAAAAAGGACGACCCATTTTGGGGTCATCCTCTGATTTTTTAACGAGTGGGATAGGTACTGATTTGCGGTGCAGCAGAAAATGGAAATTCATATTCGATTTCTTCATCAAAAGTAACATAGTCTACATGAACCATTGGAATTAAGTTGCGTTTTCCTGTTTGCGGATCACTCAAAATGACGTGATCCCGTCCGGCTGCTTCAATAATCCCTTTAAAAGCTTTTGCATTCCATTGGGTGTTGTTTTCAAAAGTAGTAAAGACTGTGACAATCTTTCCTTTATTCAGCCTTAAAATATTTTCAATGTATGACTGTTCGAGCGGCAGCATTCCGGGAACCTGCCCCGCGATTTGCGGTGCGCCCACGCCTGCAGCCGGCGGGGTCAGCCCTGCTCCGGGCGGCAGCCCCTGGAAACCTCCTACTTGCCCTCCAAAAGGAGCCTGCTGCCTCGTTGGGTCAGGATAAGCCTGATACCCTTGTGGATTATTATAGTATGGATTCATCATGATCCCTCCTAAAAAATATATGATTCCCAGCCAGCCTCTTATAGACCGGACAAAAGTCTCGGTTAATAATGACCTCCAATTCACCTCTCTTTAAAGAGAACCTCAAATGTTTGAAATAAAACAGAATGGTATTGGAAAGAATTGCTGTTTAAAAAGTATGCGGCTTTCAGGAGGAATATGACTTTTCCGTTTTTGCTCAAAAAAACATACATGAGTCTGAACGACCCATGTATGAAAAGAAAACAAGTATGAGCAATAGTGGTTAATAACAGAATGAATTTTGCGCAGCTCCGCTCCTTTTCCACAGAAAAAGCCCTTAGCAGGGGCTAAGAGCTTAAACGCATTATTATACATTTAAAAAGCTGGCGACACGTTCTTCTTTCAAAATGTTTCCGACAAAGAACTCCCCAAATTCGCCATAGCGGGCGCTAACTTCATCAAAGCGCATTTCGTAAACGAGTTTTTTGAACTGGAGCACATCATCAGCAAACAGCGTGACACCCCACTCATAATCATCAAATCCGACAGAGCCCGTAATGATTTGTTTGACCTTGCCTGCATATTTTCGGCCGATCATTCCATGACTGTACATCAATTTCTTGCGGTCTTCCATCGGCAGCATGTACCAGTTGTCATTTCCTTGGCGGCGCTTGTCCATCGGGTAGAAACAGACATGGTTGGCCTTTGGAAGCTTTGGATAAAGGCGGGCAATGATCTGCGGATTTTGATAAGGATCTTCATCTGCAGGCAGATAATTGCTGAGCTCGACAACAGAGACATACGAATGTGCCGGAATGGTAAATTCAGCAAGCTTGGTTTTGTTGAATTCCGTTTCAATTTCGTTTAATTCTTCCATTGTCGGACGCAAAATCATCATCATAAAATCCGCTTTTTGGCCCACTATTGTATAAATGGCATGGCTGCCTTCATTTCGATCCTGAACGGTGTTCCATTTTTCAACTAGACTTAAAAACTCGTGAATCGCTGCTTGGCGTTCGTCGCTTGATAGCATCTTCCACGTCGTCCAATCAACGGTGCGGAAATCATGCAGGCAATACCAGCCGTCGAGCGTTTGTGCTGCTTCACTCATTATAATCACTCCTAAATAATAATTCTGCTTATTAACCATACTATATCATAGTTTCGCCATTTGCCATGAGAATAAAACCTCGGAAGCTTGTTCAAACTTTTCTAAGATAATAATTTTTAAGGTCTAAAAAAAAGATTGTTGATTTTTGTAATTTTTTGAAGAAAGAAAATTCAAGGTTGTAAGCGATTACATTTCGACTTTTTCTTGAATTTTAAAAATCATGTAAAGTATGCTAGTAGAGGTAAAACGTTTAGAGGAGGATTTGTTGTGAGTGATTTATTTGAAGGTTTAAAACAAAAAATTTCCGGCCGTGATTTAAAGATTGTTTTTCCAGAAGGATTGGATGCACGTATTTTAACAGCTGCAGGCCGACTTGCTGCAGAAAAATTACTTACACCTATTTTGGTTGGAAATGTTGAAGCGGTTCAAGCTAAAGCAAGCGAACTTGGCGTTTCTCTTGAAGGTGCAGAAATTTATGATCCTGCTTCCTATGAAGGCATGGACGAGCTTGTTGCAGCATTTGTTGACCGCCGCAAAGGAAAAGCAACAGAAGAACAAGCACGCCAAATTTTGTTGGATGAAAACTACTTTGGCACAATGCTAGTATATTTAAACAAAGCTGTCGGTCTTGTCAGCGGTGCGGCTCACTCTACAGCTGATACAGTCCGCCCTGCATTACAAATTATCAAAACAAAACCAGGCGTCAGCAAAACATCCGGCGTTTTCATTATGGTACGCAGCGATGAAAAATACGTATTTGCTGATTGCGCCATCAATATTGCTCCAGACAGCAACGACTTGGCTGAAATCGCTGTTGAAAGTGCGAAAACAGCAAAAATGTTTGATATCGATCCGCGTATTGCAATGCTAAGCTTCTCTACAAAAGGCTCAGCGAAATCTCCGGAAACGGAAAAAGTGGAAGAAGCGGTTAAAGAAGCTCTTCGCCGCGACCCATCTCTTGTACTTGATGGTGAATTCCAATTTGATGCTGCATTCGTTCCGTCTGTTGCAAAAAGCAAAGCTCCAGATTCCGTTATTAAAGGGGATGCCAATGTATTCATTTTCCCAAGCTTAGAAGCTGGAAATATCGGCTACAAGCTTACTCAGCGCTTAGGCGGCTTTGAGGCAGTTGGCCCGATCCTTCAAGGCCTGAATCAGCCTGTAAATGACCTGTCCCGCGGCTGTAACGAAGAAGATGTTTACAAACTTGCATTAATTACTGCTGGACAAGCGTTATAATTTAGATGATGGGGTCTGACCTTCGCAAAGGGGTCAGGCCTTTTTATTTTGCTGGTGGCGGCAAATTAGCGGCGGGAAGCAGCAAATAAAAGCGGGAAAGCAGCAAATAAATGTGTAGAAGCGGCAAATAAAAGAGGGAAAGTGGCAAATAAATTGCGGAAAAGCGGCAAATAAATTGCAGGAAGCGGCAAATAAAAGAGGGAAACCGGCAAATAAACGCGCAAAACATCCAAATAAAAAAATCCCTGTAGAAAAAATCATCTTTCTGTGCAAAAATAATGCAAGGTCACACCAATTTTTGTAAAAACTCACATCTTCAACCTGTCCCCGTGTTCTGCCCGACCGAGAGCCGTTCGACAGAAACCGAAAAATGATATAATAGAGCAAAATAATTTTTTGGAGGGAGGCACCAAAATGGGAGATACTCCAAGCTTACTGTACCAGCCGCAATGGAGGATCATCGACCAGTCTGCTGTCGGCATTCACTTCCCTGCTCTCCAATCATTTGGAATCGATGACACACTATGCAACTCAGTAGGTTCAGGGAACGCACCTGCAACAGCCAGAACGTGGGTTCATCATAATACGATTGTCCTTGGAATCCAGGACACGAAACTGCCGAACCTCCAAGAAGGAATCCAATTTTTAAACGAACAAGGCTATCAGGTCATTGTCCGAAACTCCGGCGGTCTTGCCGTAGTATTAGATGAAGGCGTCCTCAATCTGTCATTGATTTTGCCGGAAACCGAAAAAGGAATTGATATTAACCGCGGCTATGATACGATGTGGCAGCTGATTCAAAGCATGTTTGCCGAATACCCTGCCCCAATTGAGGCTAAGGAAATTCATGGCTCTTATTGCCCGGGAAACTATGATTTAAGTATTGCCGGAAAAAAATTTGCGGGAATTTCACAGCGCCGTTTAAAAAAAGGAGTTGCTGTGCAAATTTATTTATGCGTGAATGGGAGCGGCAATAAGCGGGCACGGCTCATCAAGGATTTTTACCAGATTTCGAAAAAAGGTGAACCGGTTAAATTTCAAGTACCGGAGATCGTTCCGGAAGTGATGGCATCTCTATCTGAACTTCTCGATAAAAACTTTACCATCTCAGAAATGATGCTCAGGCTGTTAAAAAAACTGCAAACCTATACGCCAGACTTATTTGCCGGACCATTAAATGAGTATGAGCTTGATCTTTTCCCGGATTATTACCGGAGGGTCATCGACCGAAACGAGAAAGTGATGAACCGTTAAAAGAGCCGCAAATCGATCATGATTTACGGCTCTTTTTCCTATTCGGCTACTTTTTCGAGATTTCCGTTTCGGTCCATTTTGAATTTCGTAGCAGGTCTTTCTTCTTCTTCAAATAAAACCAGTTTTCTTGCGCGATTCATGATTTTCATCAATGTCTCGTAATCTTCCTGCATGGTTGCGGAATTATCTTCGAGATCTTTGACCTTAGCAGCCAGCTCCTCATTTTGAATCCTTAATTCTGCAATTTCTCTCTTTAATCTTTCATTCTCACTTTTCAAGGCGTTATTTTGCAGATTGGAATGATTAAAGTTTTCCAAAAAGTCAATAACTGAGTCAATCGTCATTGCAGAAGGCTGCCGGTAGGATGTTGGTTCAATATAAGTCTCAGCTGCCATTTCAACCGTTAACACCGGAGTTTCCACTAAAGCAGTATTTTCATCGGCTTCTTCAGCAGTTGGCTGGGATATGATCTCTAAGTCCTCTGACATAGGGACCGGCGGACTGTAAAGCAGTTTTTTCTTGCCTCCTTGTTCTTTTCCAAGGATTCTTTGCCGCTGCTTCCGCTGCTTTTTGGCAAGCTGCAGCGCTTTTTCATAGCGGTGGCGGACAACGGCATTCCATCTAAACCCACATGCAGCGGAAGTTCGGTTGAGTTTGTCTCCTACTTCTTCAAAAGCATTGAGCTGTGTGCTTCCCTCCCTGACATGTCTAAGAACGGTTTCAGCTAACAGCAAATCATTTTCATCTGTCCAAGCATCTTGACGGACTTTCATTATTTCAACTCCTTCTAAACTAAATCCAAATAATGATCACCAGAATAACCTGATGAGTTTTTAAAGGTTCTAGTCCCAGCATTTCCAATATTGACAGTGTTTATACCAAAAGTAATGGAAGGATAGTAGTTTTCTTTAGCTTGCAATCGCCTAAAAGAAAATGTAAAATACCAAAGAAGTTTCAGATAGAACTATTATTTACAATAAATTTGGATATTATGAATATAGAAGTTAGATATCGTAGAAAGGGCTGGAAAAAGTGGCTAATGAATTTCGTGTATGCGATGATTGTCAGGCCGTAAATTTGAAGACATTGATCCCCCGCCTAAAAGAACTTGACCCGGAGGCGGAAATCGTAATTGGCTGCCAATCGTACTGCGGACCAGGAAGAAAAAAATCATTTGTGTTCGTAAACAATCGCCCGGTCGCTGCCGCAACCGAAGACGAGTTAATGGAAAAAGTAAAGAAAAAAGTTAAATAATCACCTCTTATGGTGGTTCTTTTTTTTGTAAAAAACTTTTAGCGGAAATTTGCTGATTCCCTTTTTGAGCTAGGATATAATAGAAACAGTATTTAAGGAAGAAGGGTACCAATGGCATATTCAGCAGAAAAGCTTAGTGAGGAGAAAGTGTTTAAAGACCCGGTTCACCGCTATGTCCATGTCCGCGACAGAGTGATTTGGGATTTAATCGGCACAAAAGAATTTCAGCGCCTTCGCCGAATCAGACAGCTTGGAACGACCTATCTTACCTTTCACGGTGCTGAACACAGCCGCTTTAACCACTCCCTTGGCGTATACGAAATTGTCCGCCGCATCATCGATGATGTTTTTGCCGGCCGGCCGGAATGGAACAACGATGACCGCCTGTTAACATTATGTGCGGCGCTTCTTCATGACCTTGGCCACGGTCCCTTTTCACACTGCTTTGAAAAGGTATTCGACTTTGATCATGAAGAATTTACGAGAAACATTATTTTGGGAAATACAGAGGTAAATAAGATCTTAGCAAAAGTTTCTCCTGAATTTCCGCGGCAAGTAGCTGAAGTGATCGAAAAGACTTCCGAAAAGAAGCTTGTCATCAGCATGATTTCAAGCCAAATTGATGCCGACCGGATGGATTATTTACAGCGGGATGCCTATTTTACCGGAGTATCGTACGGCCATTTTGATATGGAAAGAATTTTGCGGGTTATGCGCCCGAGAGAAGACCAATTTGTTATTAAACAGTCGGGCATGCATGCGGTCGAAGACTATATTATGAGCCGCTATCAAATGTATTGGCAGGTTTACTTTCACCCCGTTTCCCGCGGCGCTGAGGTGATTTTATATAAAATTCTCCACCGGGCAAAGGAATTATACGAAGTAGGCTATTCTTTTAAATATGAGCCCCGTCACTTTTATTCTTTTTTCAATGAAACGGTGACTTTACAAGACTATTTAAAACTGGATGAATCGATTATTTTATATTATTTCCAAATTTGGCAGGAGGAAGAGGATCCGATTTTGCGTGATCTTTGCAGCCGGTTTGTGAACCGCAACCTGTTTAAATATGTGGAATTTGATCCTGCTAAGGAATATAAAAAACTCGCAGAATTAAATGCGCTCTTTAAAAAGGCGGGAATCGATCCTGAGTATTATTTGGTCGTTGACTCATCCTCCGACCTGCCGTATGATTTTTATCGGCCTGGTGAAGAAGGAGAGCGGCTCCCGATTCATTTGCTGATGAAAAATGGCGAATTAAGGGAGCTTTCAAGAGAATCCGAAATCGTTGATGCGATTTCCGGGAAAAGACGGACCGATCATAAACTCTATTATCCCGCTGATTTGATTATGGATGAATCATCGAAAAAGAATCTGAAAAAACAAATTCAATCCCTTTTAGATATTAGTGAAAATGGTTTACTGGAGTAGGAGATGAACGAACTTTGTTAAAAGATCATGCTAAACTGATGAATGCCATTATGGCTTCGGGGGAAATTGTTGGACGGAAAAAACTTCAAAAAATGATTTATATTGCCAGAAAAATGGATTTCCCTTTTCAAGAACGATTCCAGTTTCACTTTTACGGCCCCTATTCAGAGGAATTAACCTTAAGGGTCGAAGAGCTTTGCAATATGGGATTTATTAATGAAGTGAAGGAAAAAAAGGGCGGCTACTACCAATACCGCTATACGCTGACGGACTCCGGGAAAGAGTTTCTAAGTTTAAATGAAGTGGACATGCCCCGGATTGAGGACTGCCTCACAGATATGAATGAACAAAATGCTAGATTTCTTGAGCTTGTTTCGACGGTCTTATATTTTGATAATCTTCCAAAAGAAGAGGTGGCGAACAAGGTATTTACGTTAAAAAGCAGCCAGCGCTATACGGAAGAGGAAATTGATGAAGCATACCAATATATTGCCGGATTGAGGGAAAAAGCTAAACTCCACTAGGGGAGTTTAGCTTTTTCTTTTCGTCGCCCGGGTCGAGCGCACTTTATTATACGTCGCTTTTTCTTACGCCGCCGACAGCATAATGGCTTTTCTTCATTTCCTCAATAATGATGGATACATTTTCAATTGGTGCACCGGTTGTTTCCACAACGGCAGCTGTTACCTTTTCCACCAATGCTTTTTTCTGCTCATCACTGCGGCCTTCAATCATTTTTACGGTAACGATTGGCATAGGTTGTCCCCCTCCTTTTTATGTAACTGATAGTAGTTTTTCATAATTATAAAAAAAGTGCAAGCGCTCACGAAAGCCCTTATTTTCCATTTTCAATGGATTCCTGTATAATTTTAAAAAAAGCTCCGTGAGGAAGGAGAACAGGTGTGGACCAATTTCTTGCCTATCCATTAAAAGAAATTCCGTATGTTGCGATAACGCTGATGATCGCCTTTACTTTTCATGAATTTTCCCATGCATATGTTGCTTATAAGTTTGGGGATATGACGGCCAAAAACCAAGGGAGGCTGACATTAAACCCCATTCAGCATCTTGACCCAATTGGCACATTGCTAATCTTTATTGCAGGATTTGGATGGGCGCGCCCTGTACCGGTTAACCGTTTTTTCTTTAAAAAGCCGCGCCTCGCTGGAGTGCTTGTTTCGATTGCCGGGCCCATCAGCAATTTGATTTTGACGATGCTGGCCTTTATCATTTGGTTCGCATTGATGCGGGCAGGCGTCACAGCAAATCTGCCGGCGGCTGTCATCGATTTCTTGAATTTGTTTATTCAGCTCAATGTCGTCTTGTTTATCTTTAACCTGCTGCCATTGCCGCCGCTCGATGGATATCGGATTGTCGAAGACTTGCTGCCAAACGATGCCCGGGCGAAGCTGACTCAATATGAAACCTACGGATCCATTATCTTTTTGATCCTTGTACTTACTCCGCTCAGCCGTTATACGATTCAGCCGATTTTTAATTATGCGGTGCCGTGGGTGCTGAACGGTCTCGGAAGTTTCTTTTATCGTTTATTTTTATAATGTTTGGGGGTTGTTTGATTTTTATGGAGGAAAAAAAGAAGAAGCTAGGGTTTAATATCATAAAAAATGACCCGACAGACGGGCATCGGGGCTTTGGAAAAGGCGCATTGAGCCTTGATAATGTTTCTCCGGTCATCATTGATGTTGATGCCGGAGAGGCCGTCATTGATATTGGCGCCATGCATGCGCGCAGTGAAGTGGAAAAAGGAATTAAGTTTCTTCCTGATAAAGGGGAAGTGCCAAATGGGAAACCGTATTGGCTTGTTTGGGTGACGATCGACCGCAATACGGAAGGCCCTTATTATGCGGGGGTTACGGCCTGTGAGATGACGGTTGACAGAGAAATCCGCCGCGGCTACAAATCGCTGCCGGAGCACGTCAACCGCATGGATAAATCACTAAAGCGGCAAATCATTGTCGATCATATGGATGAGAAATCGAAAAAGGTATTAGCCGATTTTCTGCGCGGGCATAATGAACAGTCATGGGAGAATTCCGCGGAGGAACTGAAGCAGGGTTTGAATTCTTAAGATATGGATGATATATAGCGAAAAAGCTCCGGAACATGTTCCCGGAGCTTTTTGATTTTGGCTTTCTTAACTCGTTTGTATGGGTTATCGCTGGATTAATGACGATTTTTGAGTTCTTGGTCCAGAAAAAGTCGCTCATAACCGAGATGAACGACGATTATAAGGTTCAGGATCTAGAAAACGTCGTTCATAGCTAAGATGAACGACGATTATAAGGTTTCGGGTCTAGAAAACGTCGTTCATAGGCAAGATGAACGCCGATTATAAGGTTCCGGGTCTAGAAAACGTCGTTCATAGGCAAGATGAACGACGATTATAAGGTTCCGGATCTAGAAAAAGTCGTTCATAGCTAAGATGAACGCCGATTATAAGGTTCCGGGTCTAGAAAACGTCGTTCATAGCCAAGATGAACGCCGATTATAAGGTTCCGGGTCCGGAAAACGTCGTTAATAGCCAAGATGAGCGACGATTATAAGGTTCCGAATCTAGAAAACGTCGTTCATAGCCAAGATGAACGATGATATTAAGGTTCCGGGTCCGGAAAACGTCTTTTATCCCATCGATGAAGGACAAAACGCCGGTCAGAAGCTGCCGAAATGTCTTTCATCTCGTCGATGAAGGACAAAACGTCGGTCAGACCACGTCCAAATGTCTTTCATCAAGAAAATTGAACAACGTTATAAAAGGATCCGAGACAATAAACGCCGTTTATCCCCTCTGAACAGACATTTTCAAAATTACCACTTAAAAATCCGCTTGTACCAAGGTCCTTTTTCCGAAGGTCTCTGCTTCACCGGAGACGAATGCTCTCGATATAAGTGATCCGTGCAATACTCAGTCGGCTCAGTCCCTGTTAAATAATAGGTCTTGCGCTTAACCGGGCAATCCTTCGTCGCCAGCTTCCCGTTTGCCGGATTCACATAAACCCCGACAACTCCTTCCCTGGGAGCCTTGAACTTCATCACTTTTTTCCCTTTTAACGCACTCTCCATAAAATGAGCCCAAATATTTTTGGCATACGACTTTTCAGCCGTCAAATCAATCGGCTTGCTCGCATCGTAGCCGCACCACACCGCCGTCACAAGCTGCGGTGTAAAACCGATCATCCAGCTGTCTGTTTCCGTTGATCCCGATTTTCCCGCATAAGGCCGGGTGAGCTCCTTGGCAATCGTGCTGCCGGTCACGCTGGAATACCCGTTTAATTTTGGATCAAAAATCCCCGTCAACATTTGCGTCATTACATAGGCTTTGGCCGGATCGAGCACAAGCTCATCCTCTTGCTCCTTTTGGTAAATCACGTTGCCGTTATAATCCTCAACCTTGGTAATCAGCACCGGCTCCACTTTTTTTCCGCCATTGGCTAAAAGACTGTAGGCGTTCGCCATTTCAATCACACGAACACCTGATGTCCCGAGTGCAAGCGACGGCACCTTTGACATCTTTGTCGAAATTCCAAATTTCCGCGCCATCTCAGGCAACGAATCCTCTCCTAAAAATAAATGAGTTTTGACGGCATAAATATTATCGGATAATGCAAGGGCCTGGGCCATCGTGATTTCCCCATCCGCATACTTATTATTAAAATTGTGCGGCGTATAATCACTTGAGCCATTATCAAAATGAAACGTCGTGAACTCGCTCCGCATTGTGGTAGAGGGAGTAAACCCCTCCCCAAGTGCTGCATAATACAAAAAGGGCTTAAACGTTGACCCCGGCTGGCGGATCGCCTGGACCGCACGGTTAAACGGACTTTTCATATAGTCCCTGCCGCCCACCATCGCCTTTACATATCCTGTCCGCGGATCCATCGCAACTAACGCTGTCTGGATCTCCGAATTACTGGCAACCTTCTTTTTGATTTGTTCCTCTGCCGCCTTTTGCGCTTTGATATTCAGCGTTGTATAAACCTTTAAGCCACCGAGGGCAATCGTCCGGTCATCCAAATGAAGCTGATACTTCAGTGCATTTTTGACAGCATCCTGAAAATATGGTGCGGTCCGGACCTCTAGCGTCGGGTGCTTCCCAACAAAAGACAGCGGCTGCCGGGCAGCTGCAGCAGCGGATTTTTTACTGATATATCCGTTGCTGAGCATCGTATTTAAGATTACATGCTGGCGCTCTTTGGCCTTTTTTTCAGAAACAAGCGGCGAATAGAGGCCGGGTCCTTTTGGAATACCCGCAAGCATCGATGCCTCGGCGAGCGACAATTCCGATGCATTTTTTCCAAAATAATACTGGCTTGCCGCTTGAACGCCGTAAGCGCCGTTGCCGTAATAGATCGTATTTAAATAACCTTCGAGAATTTGCTGCTTCGAATAATTCATTTCAAGGCGGATCGTATAAAAAGCTTCAAGCAGCTTCCGCTCCCACGTTTTATCGTATTCAAGGAAAAGATTCCGGGCGTACTGCTGGGTGATGGTGCTCGCGCCCTGCACCTTGCCGAACGCCTTGACATCGGCGACGGCCGCACCGACAATCCGCTTGTAATCAAAACCGTGATGATGATAAAAGTTTTTATCTTCAATCGAAACGGTCGCATTGATTAAGTCAGGCGAAATCTCCCTTAAAGGGACCCAGTATCGCTTTTGCCCGTTATTGCTTTCTCCAATTAACGTTTTATTATTGGAAAAATACAAGGTTGACTGCGGTACGGCCAGTTGCGGTGCCCCGAGCATTTTTGCATAGGCAAGAATCGCAAACAGGAGAAGCAGCGCAAGAATCATGCCTATCAAACTGATGATAATAAATGCCCGCAAATACTTGATCGTTTTTCGAAACCCTTGATCAGTCATGATTTCCATCGACATCACCCTGTTTCTATAGAAAAATAAATATAGTAACAGTATGGAAAAACCAGGATGTTTTTAAACGTTTTTTCTGGAAAAACATGACCCTATTTCCTTGTTTAAACCTAAAAAGTAAATTTTTCTTGAATTTTTGGCGGATTCCTCTATACTTTTCTTGGTGTTTGTAATATTTAACGAAAGGGCTGGATGTGGATAGTTCTTTAAGGGAAAGAGAATGCTGATAATGAGAAAAAGGAAATGGCAGATCTGGAAACTTGAAGAACGGAAGGAAGATGACAGATGGGAATTTGGTTTACAGAAAATCAAACGCAAAATTTCGGGATTACCATGAAAGTGAAGCAGACCTTACATACAGAACAAACAGACTTTCAAAAGCTGGATATGATCGAAACAGAAGAATGGGGCAACATGCTTCTTTTGGATGATATGGTCATGACTAGCGTCCGAGATGAATTTGTGTACCACGAAATGGTAGCACACGTTCCTTTGTTTACCCATCCCAACCCGGAAAACATTCTTGTTGTCGGCGGCGGTGACGGCGGCGTCATCCGCGAAGTCCTTAAGCACCCAAGCGTGAAAAAGGCTACGCTTGTCGATATCGACGGCAAGGTGATTGAGTACTCCAAAAAATTCCTTCCGGAAATTGCCGGTAAATTAGATGACCCGCGCGTTGAAGTAAAAGTTGCTGACGGCTTTATGCATATTGCGGGCAGCGAAAACGACTACGATGTGATCATGGTCGATTCGACAGAACCGGTCGGACCAGCCGTTAATCTTTTTACAAAAGGCTTTTATGCCGGTATTGCCAAAGCATTAAAAGAAGATGGCATCTTTGTTGCCCAATCGGACAACCCATGGTTCAAAGCCGACTTAATTCGCAATGTTCAGCGGGACGTTAAGGAAATTTTTCCGATTACCCGCCTTTATACAGCAAACATTCCTACTTACCCGAGCGGTTTATGGGCGTTCACACTCGGCTCAAAAAAATATGATCCTTTGCAGGTGAGCGACAGCCGCTTCCATGAGATTGAAACCAAATACTACACAAAAGAACTGCACAAAGCATGCTTCGTATTGCCGAAGTTTGTCAGTGATTTAGTAAAGGGGTCAGACCCCCATTAAGGTAACGTGTTAAAGCAGCGGGGGACAGACCCCCAAAAAAGGAGGATAATAAATGCGTTTTGATGAAGCTTATTCAGGTAATGTTTTTATAAAAAGCCATCCTAATTTTGAAGAGAGTCAGGCCGTGATTTACGGGATGCCGATGGATTGGACGGTCAGCTATCGTCCGGGTTCACGCTTCGGCCCGACAAGGATTCGCGAGGTATCTCCGGGCCTTGAAGAATACAGCCCGTATTTGGATCGGGAGCTTGAGGAAGTCAAATATTTTGATGCCGGCGATATTCCGCTGCCGTTTGGAAACGCCCAGCGCAGCCTTGATCTGATTGAAGAGTTCGTTGATCAAATCCTTGCTGCCGGAAAATTTCCGCTTGGATTGGGCGGTGAGCATCTCGTATCTTGGCCAGTCATGAAGGCCGTTTTCAAAAAATATCCTGATTTGGCGATCATTCATATGGATGCCCACACCGATCTGCGTGAGAACTATGAAGGAGAGCCGCTATCCCATTCGACACCGATCCGTAAAATTGCCGAGCACATCGGGCCAAAAAATGTCTATTCATTTGGAATCCGTTCCGGAATGAAGGAAGAGTTCGACTGGGCCAAAGAAAACGGCATGCATATATCCAAGTTTGATGTTCACCAGCCGCTGAAGGAAATTTTGCCGACATTGGCCGGACGTCCCGTATATGTGACGATCGATATCGATGTCCTTGATCCTGCGCATGCACCGGGAACGGGAACTGTTGATGCTGGAGGGATTACCTCAAGAGAGCTGCTTGCCTCCATTCATGAAATTGCCAAGTCGGATGTGAAGGTTGTAGGTGCTGATCTTGTTGAAGTGGCTCCAATTTATGACCCTTCGGAGCAAACGGCAAATGCTGCTGCCAAATTCATCCGCGAAATGATTCTCGGCTGGATCAAATAAAGTTTTCTCTGGAACTGGAGTATTGTTTTGGAGCCTGTCCCGAGCATGGGGCAGGCTTCTTTTGAATTGTGCGGGGAATAAGGTATAATAAGAAGTAATGCCGTAAAGCATTTTTGCCAATTTTCGATTTGGCAGCGGCAACAGCAAAAGGAGTATCACTCTCAATGCCGGTAAAAATTAACGTAAAAACGACTATTTTTCATGAAAACGGTAAAGAAATAATCGAGACCGCTGCAGATGGACAGTTTTTTCAAAAAGATCATGCTTCCTTTTTGCAATATCAGGAAAAAGGGGAAACGGGAACGATTCGGACTACTGTTAAAATCGCTGAGATGGAAGCCTTGATTTTACGAAATGGCGCCATCAAAATGCGGCTTCCATTCACGCTTGGAGAGAAGAGGGAAGGCAGTTATGAACTCCCGTTTGGTAAATTTGCCATTGCTTCTTTTTTGAAAAAAATAAACCATTTATACGATCCCAAACAAGGAAACGGACGCATAGAAATTGTTTATGATTTTTCAATGCAAGGGGCAGCAGAGTCCAATACATACCATTTAGAGATAACCTTTCAGGAGGAAATAAAATGAATATCGTTGAACAGGTAAAAAGCAAACTGAAGCAAGAAATTAAAGACGCAGTTCTGAAGGCAGGCCTTGCAGCCGAAGAGCAGATTCCGGATGTCATCCTTGAAACGCCAAAAGATAAAAGCTTCGGAGACTACTCGACAAATATGGCGATGCAGCTTGCGCGTGTTGCCAAAAAGGCACCGCGGGCCATTGCTGAAGAATTGATCGCCCATTTTGACCGTTCCAAAGCTTCGATTGAAAAAATTGAGCTGGCCGGACCGGGATTTATTAATTTTTACATGAATAACAGCTATCTAACCGACCTGATCCCAGCCGTTCTGCAAGCCGGTGATGCATACGGCGAAACCAACGTCGGAGGTAAGGAGAAAATTCAAGTCGAGTTCGTTTCCGCCAATCCGACAGGCGACCTTCACCTCGGCCATGCGCGCGGCGCTGCGGTCGGCGACTCACTCTGCAATATTTTAGCAAAAGCAGGCTATGATGTTTCCCGCGAATATTACATTAACGACGCCGGAAACCAAATTAACAATCTGGCCCTTTCCGTTGAGGCCCGCTATTTTCAGGCGCTTGGCATGGAAAAAGAAATGCCGGAAGACGGTTATTACGGTGCTGATATTGTCGGCATCGGTCAAAGGCTCGCAGAGGAATTCGGCGATAAGTATGTGAAGGTCGCTGAAGAGGAGCGGTTCGAATTTTTCCGCGAATACGGCTTAAAGTATGAAATGGAAAAATTGAAGAAGGATCTCGAGGATTTCCGTGTCGGTTTCGATGTTTGGTATTCGGAAACCTCGCTTTATAAAAACGGCAAAATCGACGCGGCGCTTGATGCCCTGCGCGCGGCCGGCTATATTTACGAGCAGGATGGCGCAACATGGCTGCGCTCCACTGATTTCGGCGATGATAAAGACCGTGTGCTGATCAAGCAGGACGGCTCATACACATATTTAACACCGGATATTGCTTACCATAAGGATAAACTCGAGCGCGGCTTTGAAAAGTTAATCAACATTTGGGGTGCCGATCACCACGGCTATATCCCAAGGATGAGGGCGGCGATTCAGGCGCTTGGCTATAATGCCGATACACTTGAGGTTGAAATCATCCAGCTTGTTCATCTTTTCAAAAACGGTGAAAAAATGAAGATGAGCAAACGGACTGGTAAAGCGGTCACCATGCGTGATCTTGTTGATGAGGTCGGCCTCGATGCGACCCGCTACTTCTTTGCGATGAGAAGTTCCGATACGCATCTCGACTTTGACCTTGATTTGGCCGTTTCGGAATCAAATGAAAATCCGGTTTATTATGCCCAGTATGCGCATGCGCGGATCTCAAGCATCCTTCGCCAGGGAGCGGAGCAGGGAGCAACTGCTGATGAAAAGGCTGATTGGTCGCAAATTCAATCGGAAAAAGAAATGGATTTATTGAAAAAAATTGGTGAATTCCCGCAGGCTGTCAGTGAAGCGGCTGTAAAACGGACACCGCACCGCATCACGAACTATATATTTGAATTGGCATCCACTTTCCACAGTTTTTATAATGCGGAGAAGGTTTTGGATGCTGACAATCCGGAGCGGACAAAAGCGCGCCTTGCATTGGTGAAGGCCGTGCAGATTACTCTGAAAAATGCCTTGTCTTTAATCGGCGTCTCTGCACCGGAAAAAATGTAAATTGACTTATCCCCTTTTCGGCTGAAAAGGGGATTTTTGATGAATATCACGCTCACTTATTGGCAAAAATTTTAAAGGATATTTTTTGGCAAGGAGTGATGAAAAGTGAATGTAAGCAGAGCAAAAGAAATCGTTGAGTCAATGGAAGTCATTAATGTCAGTTATGAGGGAACCCCCGTGATTATTCAGCATGTGGATGAAACCACGAAGATGGCCAGAATTTATTTTCGGAAAAATCCGGACGAAGAAAAAGACGTTCCCGTTTTAAACCTGATTGAAGAGTCTTGGTAAAAAAGACTCTTTTTTTCTTCTATTTCGCCCATCATCCAAATAACTTTGAAAAAGGCACTATTTTACCTCAATCGTCCCGCCGCTTGTCCGTTTAAACCCGCGCAGTTTGCTTAAATCATCAACCAGCCTTAAAAGGGCTTGATCTTTTGCCTTTGCTTCAATCATCACATCAACATCCCGGCCGAGTTCTGCCAGCAGCTTCAAACAGGGCATAATAAAATCCACACTGACAAAATCGGAGTGAGACCGGAATTCTTTCTCTGATTTTGGTGAAGAGATATGGATTTTGGGATGAATTTCCCGATTCTCCCAGGTCCGAAACATATCTGGCAGCAGATCTTCCAGTCGGGTATCACAGGGATTCGCAATATGGTGATGATAGTCGAAAACAAACGGAACACCTGCACGCTGACATGCCCGAAGCGTCTCTTCGGCATGATACGTTTTATCATCATTTTCCAGTGTCATCACGTTTTTGATCTTGGGAGGTAGCATCATCAAATTCTCATGAAACCGTTCAATCGTTTTCTCCTTGTTTCCATATGCTCCGCCGATGTGGATATTAATCAGCCCCTGGCCGGCCAGCCCCATCGCTTCAAGCATCCGGTAATGATACTCCATATCGGTAACCGCATTTTCCGTGATGGTTTTTTGCGGAGAAGTAAACAGGGTGAACTGGTTGGGGTGGAAGCTGACCCGCAATCCTTTCTTTTTGACGACTTCGCCAATTTCCGCCCACTCGCTCTGAAACGGACTGTAAAAATCCCAGCGAACCTCCGGATGGGTTGCCAGCGGCACAATTGAGCTCGAAAACCGGTAAAGTTCAATTTCATGGGCGACGTTATAATAGAGCATCCTCAAGGTATGGCTGAGATTTTCTTTTGTTGCCTGCAGCAGCTTCTTTTTGCCCTCAGCCTCCCCGAGCTGCTGATAGCGGGTAAAGGTAACCGTTTTGGCAGGGGAGGCATCCCACAAACTGATGGCATGGGAAACATAGCCGAAGCGGATTTTCATTTTGCAGCCTCCTTTTATAAAAAATAGGACACGGCTCCGGCGATGCTTTCCTTAAAGGAGCGGAAAAAGTTCGGTTTGGTCAGGTCTGATAACGTTAACGGTTTTGAGTCGAGCAGATCCTTTCGGATAATGTCCCCGAGCCGTTCGATAAAAGTGCGGCTGTAAACATAACAATTGATTTCCTTGTTTAGGAAAAAACTTCTTTTGTCAAAATTCGCGGTCCCGATATCACAAACCTTATCATCAATAATGGCTGTTTTTGCATGATAAAAACCATTCTTAAATTGATATACTTTTGCTCCTGCCGCAAGCAGCGGGCGCAAATAGCGGTAGGATGCCTCCTTAACAAGGATATGGTCTGATACAGCCGGAATGATAATCGTCAGCTCAACTCCGCGTTCGACAGCCTGCAGCAGTTCTGCAAAGATTTTTTCACTTGGAATAAAATACGGGGTGCCGATCGTAATCTTTTTAGATGCTTCCTGAATCAGCTGCAAGTAGATGTCTTCAAGCAGATCCGCTTCTGTTGCCTTAAATTGATGTTTTATATCGCCGCTTTCGATTTTGGGGAAATAGGAATTCACCCTCAGTAAATCAATGCCGGCGTATTCCTCCCAATCCTGCAAGAACTCCTTCTGCAAAAAGGTTACACCTTCGCCGATCAGTTTTATATGGTAGTCGCGCCAGGGGCTGAACTTTGGTTCCTTGTCAATATACTCTTTGGCAATATTATAGCCGCCAAGATAGCCGATTTTCCCGTCAATGATGGAAATTTTGCGGTGATTGCGCACCTGTGACGAATAAAACAAAAAGGGGAATTTAACCCGATTGGAAAACGCAAATTCTCCTCCCGCTTCCTTAAAGGCAGCCAAAGCTTTTTTATCAGCCTTAATGCTGCCAAGCCGGTCGAGAAGAAGCCGGACCTCAATTCCCTCAGCCGCTTTCTCTGTTAATATTTCAAAAAATTCCCGGCTGATTCTGTCGTTTTTTACAATATAAAACAAGACGTGGATATGTGATTTCGCCTCCTTCATTTCCCTGAAAAAATCGGCAACCAGTTCCTTTCCGTGCGGGAAAATATCAATTTGACCAGTAAAAACAGGCGATTCATTTTTCTTGGCAAGCTGCCGATGCTTTTTGCTCCCCAACTGAAAATCAACATATAAAAGAATCAGAATGATCAGGATCAGACTGATAACCACGAGCGCTATCTTCATTTGGACCACTCCTCAAACAGCGTTTTTTTTAGCATACCCTCTGCGGCTTTTTCTATTTATTTGCAAAAATGAAAAGAAAGCTATTGACTGAGCGCTCGTTCAATATATAATAAGAGTAAGATAATTATTCAGAAAATTCAGTAGTTTCAAAAAATTCATCGAAAAAGCTCGAAAATGGGCAAATGAAGGGAGCGAAACGAATGAATGGTTTGCTGTGGGTGAACCTCATAGCATTTTTAGCCGTAACAGCATACGCCGTCAGTTTATTTGTTTATGTTGTAAAGACGCGGATCGAATACATCCAATTAGGCAAAAAAACCGAATTTGATAACGATGTCAAAAGGCGGCTTGAGAAAATTTGGATCAATGTTTTTGGACAGAAAAAACTGCTAAAGGACAAGAAAAGCGGGATCATGCACGTCATGTTCTTCTATGGCTTTATTCTTGTTCAATTCGGAGCGATTGACTTCATATGGAAAGGGATTAAGCCGGGATACCATCTGCCGCTCGGCAAATGGTATCCAGGGTTCACCTTTTTCCAGGAAATCGTCACTCTGCTGATTTTGGTTGCTGTGTTTTGGGCTTTTTACCGGCGTTATATTGAAAAGCTTGTCCGCTTAAAGCGAAATTTCAAATCTGGTCTCGTGCTCATTTTTATTGGCGGCCTGATGATTTCCGTCCTGCTTGGAAACGGAATGGGAATGATCTGGCATGGTGCAACAGCTTCATGGACAGAGCCGATTGCCTCCCTCATCGCAATCGCCTTATCAGCAATTGGAAAAACCGCTGCCATTACGATTTTCTTCATAGCTTGGTGGCTGCATCTGCTCTTATTATTAACATTCTTGGTTTATGTACCTCAATCAAAGCATGCCCACTTAATTGCCGGCCCGGCAAACGTTTATTTAAACCGCTTAGAAAAACCCGGAAAACTAACGAAAATTAATTTTGAAGATGAAACGCAAGAATCCTTCGGTGTCGGAAAAATTGAAGATTTTACCCAGCTGCAATTGATCGACCTGTATGCGTGCGTGGAGTGCGGACGCTGCACGAGCATGTGTCCGGCCACAGGGACTGGCAAAATGCTTTCGCCGATGGATCTCATCTTAAAGCTGCGCGACCATTTAACGAATCACGGTGCGTCCGTAACCTCGAAGCAGCCATGGGTGCCAGGGTTTCTTTTTGCAAAAACACAAGGGAACCAGCTCGCACTCTCTGCAGCCGGCAGCGGTGCACAGGAATCTGCCGCAGCAGCTGTCTATAATCCAAGCCTGATCGGCGAGGTCATAACCGAAGAGGAGATTTGGGCCTGTACGACCTGCCGCAATTGCGAAGACCAATGTCCGGTTATGAATGAGCATGTCGAAAAAATCGTCGACCTCCGCCGCTATCTGGTGTTAACGGAAGGAAAATTGAATCCTGATGCCCAGCGCGCAATCCAGAACATTGAACGCCAAGGAAATCCATGGGGACTTAACCGCAAAGAGCGTGAAAATTGGCGCGATGCCGCTGAAGGAGTCACCATTCCGACTGTCAAAGAAGCAAGCAAAGCCGGCGAAGAATTTGATTACCTGTTCTGGGTCGGGTCCATGGGTTCCTATGACAACCGCAGCCAAAAGATTGCGATTGCGTTTGCGAGGCTGCTGAACGAAGCGAGCGTGAAATTTGCAATCCTTGGCAGCAAGGAGAAAAACTCGGGAGATACCGTGCGCCGCCTTGGCAACGAGTTTTTGTTCCAGGAGCTTGCGGTTAAAAATATCGAGGAAATGGAAAAGAATGACGTCAAGAAAATCGTCACGATTGATCCGCATGCTTACAATACATTCAAAAATGAATACCCGGATTTCGGGTTAACGGCGGAGGTTTATCATCACACCGAGCTGTTAGCGAAACTTGTTGCAGAGGGCAGGCTCGTCCCGAAATTTACGGTGAATGAAACCATCACCTACCATGATTCCTGTTATTTAGGACGCTACAACGAGGTTTATGAACCGCCCCGGGCAATTTTAAAATCCATTCCCGGCGTGAAGCTTGTGGAAATGGAGCGAAACCGGGAAAGGGGCATGTGCTGCGGGGCCGGAGGCGGCTTAATGTGGCTCGAGGAAGAAACCGGCACCCGCATTAATGTGGCAAGAACCGAACAGGCGCTTGCTGTCAGCCCGACCGTCATTTCTTCAGGCTGCCCATACTGCTTGACGATGCTGTCCGACGGAACAAAGGCAAAAGAAGTGGAGACCCAAGTCAAAACGTATGATGTTGCCGAGCTGCTGGCAAAGGCGGTTTGCGGGGAGTAAATTTACGATTCAAGGAACGAAAGGGAGAGGGATGGATGAAAAGAACAGTGATTTTAAGCGGTGTCAGAACACCATTTGGCAAGCTTGGAGGAGCATTAAGCGCGCTTTGTGCTGCTGAATTAGGCGGTATCGCCGTGAAAGAAGCTCTGAAACGGGCAAATGTCAGTCCGGATGAGGTTCAAGAGGTCATCTTAGGAACTGTTCTTCAAGGAGGCCAAGGTCAAATACCATCCCGTCAGGCAGCAAGATATGCAGGACTATCCTGGGAAATCAAAACGGAAACAGTAAACAAGGTCTGTGCCTCAGGCCTGCGCAGCGTGACCTTGGCAGAGCAGATTATCCGTTCCGGCGATGAAGACGTCATTGTCGCAGGCGGGATGGAGTCGATGAGCAATGCGCCGTACGTCCTCCCAAAGGTAAGGTGGGGCCTGCGCATGGGCGATTCCGCTGTTCGCGATTTGCTGATTTATGACGGCTTAACCTGCAGTTTTACCGGTGTTCACATGGGCACATACGGGAACCTGATTTCAAAGGAAATGGATCTGTCCAGAGAAGAACAGGACAAATGGTCATTGCGAAGCCATCAGTTTGCGGTTGCTGCAATTGAATCCGGCAAGTTTGCTGAAGAAATCGTTCCGGTTGCGGTGCCGCAGCGAAAAGGCGAACCGCTGATCGTCGCACAGGATGAAGGACCGAGAAAAGATACATCACTTGAAAAGCTGGCAAAATTACCATCCGCATTTGATGCAGACGGCACGATCACGGCAGGGAATGCTCCGGGAGTAAATGACGGCGCGGCGGCTCTCGTTTTGATGAGCGAAGAGCTCGCTCTGAAGGAAGGGCGCAAGCCGGAAGCAGTGATTCTTGGCCATGCTGCGGTGGCAACGGAAGCAAAGGATTTCCCGATTACTCCGGGTCTTGTTATCAATGACCTTTTGAAAAAAACAGGCAAGACCGTCGCTGACATTGATTTAATTGAAATCAATGAAGCTTTTGCCGCAGTTGCGCTGGCCAGTGCGAAAGTGGCCGGGCTCGATCTGGAAAAAGTGAATGTAAATGGCGGGGCGGTAGCCCTCGGCCATCCGATCGGCGCTAGCGGAGCCCGAATCATTATTACCTTAATGCACGAATTAAAGCGGCGCGGCGGCGGCATCGGGATTGCAGCGATCTGCAGCGGCGGCGGCCAAGGCGACGCAATCATGATTGAAGTACCAAAGTAAATTTTGAATGAGGACCCAGTCATTTTTGAACGGGTAATGGTGAACTTCGCGTGAATAATGGTGAACTTGACGCAAAAAGTTGTGAACTTGACGCAATAAATTGTGAACTCGGCGCAATAAACTGTGAACTTGGCGTAAAACACTTAAAATGGCGAGAAAAAATGACAATTTATTCGCGAAAAAAATGGCCAATTCGAAGAAATAGGCAGCGTGATCACAGAAAAAAGCAGATTTCACATGAAAAATAAGTATTTTTTTCAAAATGGAGGATTCGAAATGAAAATTGAAAAGGTAATGGTAGTTGGTGCCGGACAAATGGGCTCAGGAATTGCCCAAGTTTGTGCTCAGGCGGGATATCAAGTGTATTTAAATGATTTAAAGCCGGAATTTGTTGATCGCGGCATTAGCGGCATCAACAAAAACCTCACGAGACAAGTGGAAAAGGGGAGGATGACGGAAGCGGAAAAGCAGGAAATCCTCGCGCGGCTGACATTTTCAACTGACCTCAACGACGCGGCCAACGTCGACCTTGTCATCGAAGCGGCAACCGAAAACATGGATATCAAAGCGAAAATTTTTACACAGCTTGACCAATTCGCTCCGGCCCATGCGATTTTAGCAAGCAACACCTCATCCTTGCCAATCACCGAAATTGCTGCTGTTACGAAGCGCCCGGAAAAAGTAATCGGCATGCATTTTATGAACCCCGTTCCTGTCATGAAACTGGTCGAAATCATCCGCGGGCTCGCAACCGCAGACGAAGTGTACGCCTCCATTGAAGAAATGACGAAAAAGCTTGAGAAGGTTCCGGTTGAAGTCAACGATTTCCCAGGATTTATTTCAAACCGCATCCTGATGCCGATGATCAACGAAGCCATTTACTCCCTTTATGAAGGCGTGGCCACAAAAGAAGCCATTGATGAAGTGATGAAGCTTGGGATGAATCATCCGATGGGCCCGCTCACCTTAGCTGATTTTATCGGCTTGGATACCTGTTTGTACATTATGGAAGTTCTTTATGAAGGATTTGCAGATTCAAAATACCGCCCGTGTCCGCTTCTGCGCAAATATGTCAAAGCAGGCTGGCTTGGCCGCAAATCGGGCCGCGGTTTCTATGTTTATGAATAACAATCAGGGGGTGGTTGAGTGAAGCTTACTTTTACCGAAGAGCAGGAAATGCTGCGAACAATGGTCTGTGATTTTGCGAAAAGTGAAATTGAGCCGTTTATTGAAAAAATGGAGCAGGGGGAATTCCCGCGCGAGATTCTCCGCAAAATGGGAGAGCTTGGCCTGATGGGCATTCCGATTCCGGAAAAATACGGCGGGGCGGGAATGGACTTTATCTCCTACGTCCTGGCGATTAACGAAATCTCACGGGTGAGCGCAACAGTTGGTGTCATTTTATCAGTACATACCTCTGTTTGTACCAATCCTATTCTTTATTTTGGCACCGAAGAGCAGAAGCAAAAATACGTTCCAAAGCTTGCGGCCGGCGAATACCTGGGAGCCTTTTGCCTGACGGAAGCCGGGGCAGGCTCCGATGCGTCCAGCCTAAAGACAAAGGCCGTTAAAGAAGGAAACAGTTACATCCTCAACGGTTCGAAAATGTTCATCACTAACGGCGGTGAAGCGGATGTTTACATCGTATTTGCCTCCACGAACCCTGAGCTGAAAAGCAAAGGGATTACCGCCTTTATTGTTGAAAAAAATACCCCCGGTTTCATCGTCGGCAAGGATGAGCGGAAAATGGGACTGCACGGTTCCCGTACTGTCCAGCTCACCTTTGAAAACATGCGTGTTCCGGAAGAAAACCGCCTCGGCGCGGAAGGAGAAGGCTTTAAAATTGCGATGGCTAACCTTGATGTCGGGCGGATTGGCATCGCCGCCCAAGCGCTCGGAATCGCGGAAGCTGCCCTCGAAGCAGCTGCTCAATACGCGCAAGAACGCAGGCAATTTGGCAAGCCGATATCGGCGCAGCAGGGTGTTGCCTTTAAGCTTGCCGATATCGCCACCAATGTCGAAGCGGCACGGCTCCTGCTTTACCGGGCAGCGTCATTGCGTGCTGACGGCCAGAAGTGCGGCTTTGAAGCTTCCGCCGCCAAGCTGTTTGCATCCCGCACCGCTGTTGATGCGGCCACGGAAGCCATCCAGATTTTTGGGGGTTACGGCTACACAAAAGATTATCCAGCCGAGCGCTACTTCCGCGACGCCAAAATTACGGAAATCTATGAAGGAACAAGTGAAATCCAGCGAATGGTGATCAGCAAATATCTAATCTCTTAATTTTTCAAAAAATTTATCCCTTAAGCCTTAAAAGGCGAACAGTTTGTGACAGCCGCGGAATAAATTGTGAAACTCGCGGGATTACATCAAAAACTCGCGGAATTATTCCTCAAACTCGCGGAATTATTCCCAAAACTCGCGGAATAAATACGAAAACCCGCGGAATAGGGGTACACACTCTTGGAAAAATGCCAAAATCCTTGTGAAAATTCGCTTGGAATACCGCCTAAAATTAAAAACCCCCTTCAGGAGGAGAAAAAATGAATTTTCAATTATCCGAAGAGCATGAAATGATCCGCAAAATGGTCAGGGACTTTGCACGCAACGAGGTCCAGCCGACGGCGGCAGAGCGCGATGAAAATGAGCGCTTTGACCTGGGAATTTTTAATCAAATGGCTGAGCTCGGCTTAACGGGAATCCCGTGGCCGGAAGAATACGGCGGCATCGGAAGCGACTATCTCGCCTACTGCATCGCGGTCGAAGAACTGTCCCGCGTCTGCGCCTCCACCGGAGTGACCCTTTCAGCGCATACATCGCTTGCCGGCTGGCCGATCTTTAAATTCGGAACAGAAGAGCAAAAACAAAAATTCCTCCGGCCGATGGCAGAAGGCAAAAAAATCGGTGCATACGGACTAACCGAGCCTGGCAGCGGTTCGGATGCCGGCGGAATGAAAACGACCGCGCGGCTTGAAGGGGATCACTATGTCCTCAACGGTTCAAAAATCTTCATCACCAACGGCGGTGTCGCCGACATCTATGTCGTCTTTGCCCTGACCGATCCAGACAAGAAGCAAAAAGGCGCAACGGCCTTCATTGTTGAAAAAGATTTCCCGGGATTCTCCGTCGGCAAAAAAGAAAAGAAACTCGGGATCCGATCCTCGCCGACAACGGAAATCATTTTTGAAGACTGCAAGGTTCCCGCCCAAAATCGTCTTGGTGCCGAAGGAGAGGGCTTCAAAATTGCGATGATGACGCTTGACGGCGGCCGTAACGGGATCGCGGCGCAGGCAGTCGGAATCGCACAAGGTGCCCTCGACGCCGCTGTTGATTATGCGCGGGAACGCCATCAATTCGGCAAGCCGATTGCCGCCAACCAAGGGATCGGCTTTAAGATTGCCGACATGGCGACAAACATTGAAGCAGCAAGACTATTAACCTATCAAGCCGCATGGCTTGAATCAAACGGTCTGCCCTACGGCAAGGAATCGGCCATGTCGAAGCTGTTTGCCGGTGACACCGCGATGAAAGTAACAACCGAAGCAGTGCAAATTTTTGGCGGGTACGGCTACACGAAAGAATATCCGGTTGAACGGTTCATGCGTGATGCTAAAATTACACAAATCTACGAAGGAACCCAGGAAATTCAGCGCCTCGTCATCTCAAGAATGCTGACAAAATAATGCTTAGCAGGAAAAGAAGGCGCGGGAGCCTCAAAAGCCCATCTAAAAAAGGGGTGAACGAATGGAAGATACCATCATGAAAAAACGAGAAGTGAAGGCGTCTGTCAAAGATGAACGCCTCGTCCAAAAAAGACGCGACCAAATGATCAAAGGGGCCGTTGCCCTTTTTAAACAAAAGGGATTTCATGCGGCAACCACACGGGAAATTGCCCGTGCAGCGGGTTTTAGCATCGGCACGTTATACGAATATATCCGCACCAAAGAAGATATTCTGTTTCTTGTCTGCGACAGCATTTATGACAACGTCCGCGAGCGCCTTGAAAAAGACCTTGAGCGGACAAAAGGGACGATTGAAAGCTTAAAACTGGGGATTGGTTACTACTTTCACATTGTCGATGAAATGCAGACGGAATTCCTGGTCATGTATCAGGAGACAAAATCGCTCCCAAAAGATGCTCAGAACTATATCCTGCAAAAAGAAATAGACATGGTGGCGATGTTTGAACGCGTTCTCAGAGATTGTGTGGAAAATGGCGAGCTGCAGTTAACCGAGCGTCAAGTTTCCCTGTTTGCTCATAACATATTTGTACTTGGGCAGATGTGGGGATTCCGGCGCTGGGCATTGCAAAAACAATATACATTGGCTGAATATATCGATTTGCAGACAGAACTGTTATTTTTCGGAATCAGTGAAGGAAATAAATAGAACTTACGGCTTTTTAGTGTATGCAGGGCCAAAAATGTTTATCTAATGAACGGGGGAAGAAAGAATGAGTACGGTGAAAATTTATAAGCCTAAGCATCATATTCGCTTTGTATCAGCGTCAAGTTTGTTTGACGGGCATGACGCATCCATTAATATTATGCGCAGAATACTGCAGGCAAGCGGCGCAGAAGTTATCCATCTTGGACATAACCGCTCTGTAGAAGAAGTGGTTAATGCAGCGATCCAGGAAGATGTCCAAGGAATTGCGATTTCCTCTTACCAAGGCGGCCACGTCGAGTATTTCAAATACATGTATGATTTATTAAAGGAAAGAGGCGCTTCCCATATCCGCATTTATGGCGGCGGGGGCGGCGTTATCCTGCCGCGGGAAATCAAAGAGCTTCATGATTACGGCGTTGCCTGGATTTTTTCACCGGAAGACGGCCGCATCATGGGCTTGCAGGGGATGATCAACCGAATGCTGGAGGAATGTGACTTTGACACGGTCACACTGGGAGTAACTGAAGAAATTGAAAAGCTGCCTGCAGGTAACACGAATGCTGTTGCCAAATTGATCACCTTAGCTGAGCTCTGTGTAGATCATAAAGATGAAGCTGCCGCTGCCATTGAAAAAATTAAGACATTGGAAAAAGCGATTCCTGTCGTGGGGATTACCGGGACAGGCGGCGCAGGCAAAAGTTCCCTCACCGATGAAGTAATCCGCCGTTTTATTAATGAACTTCCAGAGAAAAAAGTCGCGATTCTGTCTGTTGATCCGACCAAACAAAAAACGGGCGGGGCGCTGTTGGGCGACCGGATCCGCATGAACGCCATCTTCAACCCGCGCGTATTTATGCGCAGCTTGGCGACCAGATCGTCGCGGAATGAGCTTTCTCTTGCCATTAAGGATGCTGTCAGCGTTGTTAAGGCCGCAGGCTTTGATCTTGTCATTGTCGAGACAAGCGGAATTGGACAGGGTGATGCGGAAATAACGGAAATCTGTGATGTGGCGTTATACGTTATGACAAGCGAATTCGGCGCCCCTACCCAGCTTGAAAAAATCGATATGATCGACTTTGCCGACCTTGTTGTCATTAACAAATTCGAGCGCAAAGGTTCTGAAGATGCCAAGCGCCAGGTGCAAAAGCAGTACCAGCGCAGCCATATGCTGTTTGAAAAAGACTTTGATGACATGCCGGTCTATGGCACCATTGCCAGCCAATTTAATGATCCTGGAACGAATGCTCTTTTTGCCGCATTAGTTGAAAAAATAAACGAAAAAACCGGCGCGGAGTGGAGCACTTCTTTTAGCAAAAAAGCAAAAGTGGAAAAGCAAAATGTGATTATCCCGAACGACCGCCGCTATTATTTGCGCGAGATTTCCGATACGGTCCGCCGGTATCATCAAAAAGCTGAAGAGCAGGCGAACCTTGCCCGCAAGCTGTTCCAGCTTGAAGGGGCAATCCAGGCAGTGAAAGAGAAGGAACCGGGATCAGAAGCAATCGCTGCCTTGGAAGCTCTCAAGCGGGAAACGGAAGAGCAACTGACGCCGGAATCGAAAAAAATTCTGGCCGGCTGGGAACAGCTTAAATTCGAATATTCCCAAGACCAGCTTGTTACGCGTGTCCGCGATAAAGAAATCATAACCATTTTAAAAACAAAGACCTTGTCAGGGCTCGATATTCCAAAGGTCGCTCTGCCAAAATACAAGGATTACGGCGAAATCCTCCGCTGGGTTTACCGTGAGAATGTGCCGGGCTCATTCCCTTACACAGCCGGAGTGTTTCCGTTTAAGCGCGAAGGGGAAGATCCAAAGCGCCAATTCGCCGGGGAAGGAACGCCGGAAAGAACGAACCGCCGCTTCCACTATTTATCCAAGGATGATCCGGCAAAACGCTTGAGTACCGCTTTTGACTCCGTAACGCTTTACGGGGAAGACCCTGATTACCGTCCGGACATTTTCGGAAAAGTCGGGGAAAGCGGTGTGAACGTCTGCTCGCTTGATGATATGAAAAAGCTGTATAACGGCTTTGATTTATGCCATCCATCCACTTCCGTCTCGATGACGATCAACGGTCCGGCGCCGATCATCCTCGCGATGTTTATGAATACGGCCATCCAGCAGCAGGCCGACAAAAAAGAAGCGGAACTTGGCCGGGTTTTAACGCTGGCGGAATACGAGGAAGTCAAGGCCAATACATTAAAGACTGTACGCGGGACCGTGCAGGCAGATATTTTAAAAGAAGATCAAGGCCAAAACACATGTATTTTTTCAACGGAATTTGCTCTAAGGATGATGGGCGATATTCAGCAGTACTTTATTGACCACAAGGTGCGCAATTATTATTCCGTCTCGATTTCCGGCTATCACATTGCCGAAGCGGGGGCGAATCCGATTTCCCAGCTGGCGTTTACATTATCAAACGGATTTACGTATGTGGAATACTATTTGAGCCGCGGCATGCATATTGATGACTTTGCGCCAAACCTGTCATTCTTTTTCTCAAATGGCCTTGATCCGGAATATACGGTAATCGGCCGCGTTGCCCGCCGCATTTGGGCAACAGTGATGCGTGACAAATATGGCGCCAATGAGCGCAGCCAAAAGCTGAAGTACCACGTGCAGACATCAGGGCGTTCGCTTCATGCTCAGGAAATTGACTTTAACGATATTCGCACAACTCTTCAGGCCTTGATGGCGCTGCACGATAACTGCAACTCGCTTCACACGAATGCGTATGATGAGGCGATTACAACGCCGACGGAAGAATCCGTGCGCCGCGCGATGGCTATTCAAATGATTATTACAAAAGAACACGGCCTCACGAAAAATGAAAATCCGCTTCAAGGCGCGTTCATTGTCGAAGAGCTCACCGACCTTGTCGAGGAAGCGGTTCTGCGGGAATTTGAAAGAATCGATGACCGCGGCGGCGTGCTTGGCGCGATGGAAACACAGTATCAGCGCGGAAAAATTCAGGATGAATCGATGTATTATGAGATGAAAAAGCATTCTGGCGAGCTGCCGATCATCGGCGTCAATACGTATCTGAATCCGAATCCACCGTCAGAGGAAGATGTCGACAATATGGAAATTGCCAGGGCATCAACGGAAGAAAAGGAATCACAGATTCTCAATTTGCGAGAATTCCAAGCACAAAATGCCGGCGAATCCCAAGCTGCGCTGCAGAAGCTGAAAGAAGCAGCCATAAGCGGGGGCAACATTTTTGCGGAATTGATGGAAACCGTAAAAGTCGCCAGCCTTGGCCAAATCACCCAAGCCCTTTACCAAGTCGGGGGACAATATCGAAGAAATATGTGATTTTAAAAAAACAATGGCGTGCGTGCCATTGTTTTTTTGTGCTATAATTTCTTATTGCAATTAAACTTTTTATATAATCCTAGCAAAAAAAATCATGGTGCTAAAACCAAGCAGGTGAGTTTAATGAAAATAACATATATATTGCTGGTGTTAATTATTTTTGCCTGGCCGTTATATTATCTTTATCAGCTTCAACTGGGGGCCATTTCCTTTCTGCTCCTCGCTGCCTTCTTTCTATACATTTACTTTAAGCAGGCAAAAAAATCCGAGCAGCAAAAAGGAAGCGGGCCGCGCAGAACAAAGAAAGAAAAAATCAAGCAAAACAATAGATAGAACTAGCATAAACGGCAAGATTTTGTTTATAATGAAGAATATGTATTCTGGGACTTGTTGTGGAAAAAGAGAAAGGAAGTGCCAAAATTGAGTTTAGAACTATACTCAAAAGAGCAGTTGCAAGAAATGTCCTTTATTGAAATTGCCTATGAATATTTAAAAAACAATAAACAAGCAATTTCCTTTAACGATTTAATGAATGAGATTGCCGCAGCTCTAGAACTTGCGGACGAACAAGTAAGAGCAAAAATTGCGCAATTTTATACGGATTTAAATATAGATGGCCGTTTTCTGGCACTTGGTGAAAATCGCTGGGGTCTTCGCGTTTGGTACCCTGTTGATACAATTGAAGAAGAAGTGGTAACGACCGTCAAACCGAAGAAGAAAAAGGCGAAGAAAGTGGTCGATGAAGAAGCCGAAATCGATGATTTTGATGAAGTCGAGGAAGATTTCGAATACGAAGACGATGATTTCGCTGACGAAGATGAACTTCTCGATGATGAGGAAGAAGAAAGCTTCGACGAACTGGATGATGTGGATGAATTCGAGGAAGATGAAGACTTTGACCTTGAAGAGGATTTAGAAGAAGATCTTGGAGACACTGATTTGGATGAGCTTGAGGATGAAGAAGAACCGTTAGAGGATGACGAAGAAGACCTTTAATCTGTCTTGACTTTTTCATTTTACGCTTGTAGAATACTTTTTGGGCTCCTTAAAAAAGGAACGAACGATTAACATTCGCACTATAAGCGCTCCCTTACCTTTGTGTAAGCGGAGCGTTTTTTGTTTTTTTATAAATAAAGAAAGTATAAAAGTTTGGATTTTGAGAATTGTCCAGCTTCAGCGCCTAGCCCCTTTAGGGTCAAATAACCTTCGGCCCAAAAAGTCAAAGTGCGGACTTTTTGGGCCGAAGAACATTTGACCATCGGGTCTGAACAAGGCGCTTGCGCTTTTCTTATTTAACGTTTCATTCTTTTCAAAGCCTGCTGTAAGGCTGATCTAATAAATTTTTATTAATGCGCCTTAAACAAACTTGATAATGCACAAACTGTATATGAGGGGGAATCTATTCATGACAAAGTATATTTTTGTAACAGGCGGGGTTGTTTCGTCCCTGGGCAAAGGGATTACGGCAGCATCGCTGGGCCGGTTATTAAAAAACCGCGGCTTGAGTGTCACCATTCAGAAGTTTGATCCTTACATAAACGTGGATCCGGGAACCATGAGCCCATATCAGCACGGAGAGGTATTCGTAACGGATGACGGTGCAGAAACAGATTTGGATTTAGGACACTATGAGCGGTTTATTGATATTAACTTAACCAAATATAATAACGTAACGACCGGAAAAATCTATTCAAGCGTTCTTCAGAAAGAGCGCCGCGGCGATTATTTAGGCGGTACCGTTCAGGTCATTCCCCATATTACAAATGAGATTAAGGAACGGATCACTCGTTCCGGCAAGGAAACGAATGCGGATGTGGTGATCACAGAAATTGGTGGAACCGTCGGAGATATCGAATCATTGCCATTCCTTGAAGCGATTCGCCAGCTAAAAAGTGATATGGGCAGCGATAATGTAATGTACATTCATGTGACACTTGTACCATATATTAGAGCAGCCGGGGAATTAAAAACGAAGCCCACTCAGCATAGTGTAAAAGAGCTGCGCGGCCTCGGAATCCAGCCAAACATTATCGTGCTTCGGACAGAAATGCCTATTTCCCAGGACATGAAGGATAAAATTGGTTTATTCTGTGATATCGATAAAAAGGCTGTAATCGAGTGTGTTGACGCCGATACGCTTTATGAAATTCCGCTTGCTCTGCAGGCACAAAATATGGATCAAATCGTTTGCGATCATTTAAAATTGATCACCCAGGAAGCCGATATGGAAGAATGGACACAATTGGTGAATAAAGTTCGCAATCTATCGAAGTTAACAAAAATTGCATTGGTTGGTAAATATGTTTCCTTGCAGGATGCCTATATTTCAGTAGTAGAAGCACTTCGCCATGCCGGCTATGCTTTTGATGCTGATATCGAAATTGACTGGATTAATTCAGAAGAGGTAACAGCCGAGAATGTAAAAGAATTGCTTGCGGGTGCAGATGGTATTCTTGTGCCGGGCGGATTCGGCGACCGCGGGATTGAAGGAAAAATTCATGCTATTCAATATGCCCGCGAAAATAAAAAGCCCTTCCTTGGCATTTGCCTTGGCATGCAGCTTGCTACCATTGAATATGCCCGCAATGTAATGGGACTTGAAGGGGCTAACTCTGCTGAAATTGATCCCAATACAAAATATCCGATTATTGACCTGCTTCCAGAGCAAAAGGATATTGAAGAAATGGGCGGCACATTGCGTCTTGGATTATATCCATGCCGCCTTGCGGAAGATACGAAAGCATTCGCTGCGTATAATGAAGAAGTCGTATACGAGCGCCATCGCCACCGTTATGAGTTCAACAATCAGTTCCGCCAATCAATGGAGCAGGAAGGATTTGTATTCTCCGGGACAAGCCCTGACGGCCGATTAGTCGAAATCATCGAGCTAAAAGATCACCCATGGTTTGTCGCATCCCAGTTCCATCCGGAGCTTGTTTCAAGACCGACCCGTCCTCAAGCCTTGTTCCGTGACTTTATCGGAGCATCACTTAATAATAAATAAAAAAGAGCCTGAGCTTGGTTCTAAAAAGCGGCTCCCTGTCAAGCAGACAGGGAGCCGTTCATTTACCGCTGACAGTCTCTCTTCAACTTATTCGTACTCCTCAAGTATTTCTTCAATCGTGAACTTTAAGCAAAAGTAAACAAATAATCCGAGAATCGAAGAGGGAAAACCGAACCGGCTTCCATCCTCATCCGGAAGCAGCCCTTTAATCAGACCCAAATCGATATGAACATCAGCTAATGCCGCAAGGCCGCCGCTGTTTTCTTTTTCCAAAACAGACGCTGCCGCAACGAACGGAATTCCTTTTTCAGCAAGAACAGAAGCGGCCGTGATTGCCTCTTCATCTGACGAATACCGTGACAGCAAGATCACCCTGTCCGCATTCGTGAGCTCCTTTAAACGGTCGGCTGTTATGATTTTTGCCGAATGAAGCGGTTCGGCTCCCTCAAGTGCTTCATGGGCGACAGCCTTCATTTCCCCAAAGCCCAGTAGATAAATATTCCCATTGCCTGCAGGCCCCTGCGCCAAAAGGCGGGCGGCATCCTCAAACGAAAATTCATTTTGATCCAGCACTTTTTTCAACGCACCCGTTAATTGGGTTGTGAATATTTTTAGCATAAATAACCTCCAAATCTCGGCTTCCTGTGCATTATTATATACAAGAATGGCAAATTCCTAAAATTAGAAAAGGATAAAGGAAGGAAATTGAAAAATTAAATCGAAATTATACATAGAGTTTATAGTGGGAAATTAGTTTACGTTTTAAATAAGGGCTATGTTAAAGTTGATTGTTGATTTTACCACTATGTTAATTGGGGGATCTAGAGCGGAAATCAACAGGTGAGTTTAGCATGGTTAAAATAATAGAAAGAGGCGGGAACATGAAAGAGAAAATTTTAATTGTAGATGATCAATTCGGCATCAGAATTTTGCTGAATGAAGTTTTTCAAAAAGAAGGATACGAAACATTCCAGGCTGCCAACGGCCACCAAGCACTTGAAATTGTCCAAGAACATGATCCGGACCTCGTTCTGTTGGATATGAAAATTCCCGGCATGGACGGAATTGAAATTTTAAAAAGAATGAAAGTCATTGATCCGGATATCCGCGTCATCATTATGACGGCATACGGTGAATTGGATATGATTCAGGAGGCAAAGGATCTCGGGGCCATTACCCACTTTGCCAAACCGTTCGATATTGACGATATCAGAACAGCTGTAAAGAATAATCTTCCCCAAAAACAAGGCTAAACGCTTTCATTATGACACTTTTTTTAAGTGAGCAGGTTTTATGGTATTCTTAACCTTCTTTTGGTATGATAACAGTTGAACTTTCCTTTCTACTATGCAAGAGTTATACATAATCTACAATTGTGAGGGAAATCCTTTATATGGAAAGCTCTGTTTTCGAAAGGATATCAACCGAAATATAAGGAGGAAAAAGAATGCCATTAGTTTCAATGACAGAAATGTTGAAAAAAGCAAAAGCGGAACGTTATGCTGTTGGCCAATTCAACCTTAACAACCTTGAATTTACTCAAGCGATTCTTCAAGCTGCCCAAGAAGAAAATTCACCGGTTATCCTTGGTGTTTCCGAAGGTGCGGGCCGTTATATGAGCGGTTTCAAAACCATTGTTAAAATGGTAGAAGGCTTAATGGAAGACTTAAAAGTTACTGTTCCAGTGGCCATTCATCTTGACCACGGTTCAAGTTTTGATAAATGTAAAGAAGCCATTGATGCAGGCTTCACATCCGTCATGATTGATGCATCACATCACCCTTATGAAGAAAACATTGAAATCACTTCAAAAGTTGTGGAATATGCACATTCTAAAGGTGTTTCCGTTGAAGCTGAGCTTGGAACAGTCGGCGGGCAGGAAGATGATGTTGTGGCTGAAGGCATCAAATATGCAGATCCAAAAGAATGTGAAGATCTTGCAAAACGCACAGGCATTGACTGCCTGGCACCAGCTTTAGGTTCTGTTCACGGTCCTTACAAAGGCGAGCCAAAGCTTGGTTTCAAGGAAATGGAAGAAATCAGGGATATTACCGGTCTGCCGCTTGTTCTTCACGGCGGAACAGGAATTCCAACAAAGGATATTCAGCAAGCTGTTTCCCTTGGAACTGCAAAAATCAATGTAAACACTGAAAACCAAATTGCATCTGCTAAGGTTGTCCGTGAAGTGTTAGCGGCTAAACCAAATGAGTACGATCCGCGTAAATATTTAGGACCTGCTCGCGATGCCATCAAAGCAACGGTTATTGGCAAAATTCGTGAATTTGGTTCATCAAATAAAGCTTAATTTGCTCCAAAAGTGATTATCGGAACCGTCCTTGCGAAAGGACGGTTTCAGCACGTTCAAAAACGAAAAGCGTAAGCGCCCTCAGAACAAGCACAGCTTGTTCTTGCGATGAATATTCTCAAAGCAGCATCCCTTAGTGCTCAGCCCCGATGGTCAAATGTTCTTCGGCAAAAAAAGTCCGCCCTTTGACTTTTTATGCCGAAGGTTATTTGACCCTGAGGGGCTAGGCACTGAAGCTGGACAATTCTCAAAGTCAAAATTTTTTAAAAAACAACTGGAGGGAAGAAAATGAAATTTTTTATTGATACAGCAAACATGGAAGAAATCCGCGAAGCTTACTCCCTTGGTTTATTAGCGGGCGTTACAACGAATCCTACGCTTGTTGCAAAAGAAGGAAATGTATCTTTTCATGACCGAATTAAAGAAATCGCTGATCTTGTCCCAGGCTCTGTAAGTGCGGAAGTGATTGCACTTGATGCAGAAGGAATGATTAAAGAAGGAAAAGAATTGGCAGCGATTGCACCAAACATTACGGTTAAAATTCCAATGACACTGGAAGGATTAAAAGCGGTTCATGCCTTGTCACAGGAAGGGATTAAAACCAATGTAACGCTTATTTTCAATGCGAACCAGGCATTGCTTGCCGCTCGTGCCGGAGCCACTTATGTATCACCATTCCTTGGACGTTTGGATGATATCGGCCAAAACGGATTAGATTTAATTTCGACTATTTCTGAAATTTTTGCCATTCATGGAATTGAAACCGAAATCATTGCGGCATCGATCCGCCACCCAATGCATGTAACGGAAGCTGCACTTAGAGGAGCGCATATTGCAACCATTCCATTTAAAGTCATCATGCAACTATGCAAGCATCCGTTGACAGACAAAGGAATTGAAGCATTTATGAAGGACTGGGAAGGCCGTCCAAAAGCTTAAATTGCATAGAATGGTCAGCCAAAGCGCTTAGGGACTAGTGTACTGAACGTAGCATTCTACGAATAAGGGCACCTGTGTTACTAGCGCTTTTCTCGCATAATCACTAGTCGCCAGCAATTGGCAAAAAGTTTTTTTCATTTTTTTACAACTTTTTTGAATTACCATACATGAAATTGAATTTATCGTGTAAACTATAAAGTAGACAATCTGTCGGAAAATGTCTTTTATTCGCGGAAATTGTTTCCTCTATTTTTGAAAAAAACAGACCGTTAAATAAATAAGTTATGACAAGGCATGAGGCTAGGAAGGGAGTAAAAAATGGAAAAACTTATGATTGCTGGCGGTTATCCGTTAAAAGGAACCGTAAGGATAAGTGGTGCAAAAAACAGTGCTGTTGCGTTAATCCCAGCGACCATTTTGGCAGATTCACCTGTAACAATTGAAGGTCTTCCGGATATTTCTGATGTGAGCATGCTCAAAGGTCTGCTCGAGGAAATTGGCGGCACGGTTCAGTTTTCCGATGAAGAAATGACGGTAGATCCATCGAACATGATTTCGATGCCTCTTCCGAATGGAAAAGTAAAAAAATTGCGTGCTTCCTATTATTTAATGGGCGCGATGCTGGGCCGTTTTAATAAAGCGGTCATTGGTCTGCCGGGCGGCTGCCATCTTGGCCCGCGGCCGATTGACCAGCATATCAAAGGTTTCGAAGCGCTTGGTGCGAGCGTCACCAATGAGCAGGGTGCGATCTATCTGCGCGCGGATGAGCTTCGCGGAGCCCGTATCTATCTTGACGTTGTCAGTGTGGGGGCGACGATTAATATCATGCTTGCTGCCGTAAGAGCAAAAGGGCGGACAGTCATTGAAAATGCCGCGAAAGAACCGGAAATCATCGATGTCGCCACATTGTTAACGAATATGGGAGCAAAAATAAAAGGGGCCGGAACGGATGTCATCCGGATTGATGGTGTTGAACATCTCCATGGCTGCCGCCATACCATTATTCCTGACCGAATTGAAGCCGGTACATACATGATTATCGGTGCCGCAGCGAGCGAGGGAATTTTAATCGACAATGTTATTCCGCACCACTTAGAGTCACTAACGGCAAAGCTGAGAGAAATGGGCGTCAATGTTGAATCAGAAGATGACCAAATTTTCGTTTCGCCTGGAACAAAGGGGCTGAAAGCAGTTGACATCAAAACGCTCGTTTATCCCGGCTTCCCAACCGACCTTCAACAGCCGATTACAACTTTGTTAACAAAAGCAGAGGGTTCAAGTGTGGTAACCGACACTATTTATAGTGCCCGTTTTAAACATATTGATGAACTGAGAAGAATGAATGCCAATATTAAAGTGGAAGGACGTTCCGCGATCATCAGCGGCCCTGTTCAATTGCAGGGCGCAAAGGTGAAGGCAAGCGACCTTCGGGCCGGGGCAGCTCTTGTGATTGCCGGGCTGATGGCAGAAGGTGTGACCGAAGTAACGGGTCTGGAACATATCGACAGAGGCTACAGTAGCCTTGTTGATAAATTAAACGGACTCGGAGCAACGATTTGGCGTGAAACGCTCACAAAAGAAGAAATTGAGCATTTAAAAAATATATAAACATAGGGTACCAAGGTGAAATTTTTATATAGATCGTTGATGGAAGCGCTTTGCGCAAAATCAACAGGCAAGTTTAAACATTGCCTAAGAAAAAAACGCCTTAGGGCAATCGGATCAATACTCCGATACCAAAAATAAATTCTCATCCAAAGGGAGATTGGAGAGAAAAATTTGGGGGACTGGAATCAATGGAAAGAAGTTTGACAATGGAGTTAGTTCGCGTTACGGAGGCTGCAGCACTTGCCTCAGCAAGATGGATGGGCCGCGGCAAAAAAATGGAAGCCGACGACGCAGCAACTACAGCCATGCGCAGAGTGTTTGACACTGTTCCAATGCAAGGTACGGTCGTCATTGGAGAAGGAGAAATGGACGAAGCGCCAATGTTATATATCGGCGAAAAACTTGGAACAGGGCATGGCCCGCATGTTGACGTCGCTGTTGACCCGCTTGAGGGAACAAACATTGTTGCTGCCGGCGGCTGGAATGCTTTGGCGGTTATTGCCATTGCTGATGAGGGAAACCTTCTGCATGCACCAGATATGTATATGGATAAAATTGCGGTTGGCCCGGAAGCCGTTGGACTTGTCGATATTGATGCACCGGTGATTGATAATTTAAAGGCTGTTGCCAAAGCAAAAAACAAGGATATTGAAGATGTGGTCGCAACCGTTTTAAACCGCGAGCGTCATGCCCACATTATTCAGCAGATCCGCGAAGCTGGAGCGAGAATTAAGCTGATTAATGACGGTGACGTTGCAGGCGCTATTAACACCGCATTTGACCATACAGGCGTTGATATTTTGTTCGGATCTGGCGGGGCCCCGGAAGGCGTGCTGGCCGCTGTAGCATTAAAATGTCTCGGCGGAGAACTCATCGGCCGTTTGCTCCCTCAGGATGATGCAGAGCTGACCCGCTGTAAAGGCATGGGACTTGATGTCAACCATATTCTTCGGATGGAAGATCTTGTCAAAGGCGATGACGCCATTTTTGCAGCAACAGGTGTTACCGATGGGGAACTGTTAAAAGGTGTTCAATTTAAAGGAACCCGCGGATTGACCCATACCGTTGTTATGCGTGCAAAATCAGGAACAGTCCGCTTTGTCGACGGTTCGCACAGCTTGAAAAAGAAACCAAATCTTGTAATGAAATAAGCTTTAGAGGGCAGGATGTCTCAGGGAGTCCTATACTCTCCCGGGACATCCTTATCTCTACGAAATTCATCTTTCGCTTTAACTCCTCCTGATCGATATCCGATTGAAAAATAGGTGTTGATTATTTTTTTGTTTACAGGGTAAAATAATAGTTGTTTTTTAATATAAAAACTTTCTGCATTTTTCCTTTTCTAACAAACTTCAAGATATCTTCTAGAAAAACAATATCCTATTCCTCCTAAACTCTTTTACTATCTGGTTCGATGATTTTTTCAAAAAAGCGCGATGGTAAATTCGGATTTTCCGTTTCGGAATAGAGTCAAAATATTAAAGAGTGGTGTACACATGGAAGTAACAATTTCAGGTTTAGAAAACATGAAGCTGAAGGAACTTTATGAGCTTGCACGTGAATTTAAAGTTTCTTATTACAGCAAGTTAACGAAAAAAGAACTCATTTTTGCCATCCTAAAGGCTCGCGCCGAGCTGCAGGGTTATTTCTTTATGGAAGGCGTTCTCGAAATTATCCAATCGGAAGGCTTTGGATTTTTGCGGCCAATTAATTATTCGCCAAGCTCCGAAGATATATATATTTCAGCCTCACAAATACGCCGTTTCGACCTGCGCAATGGAGACAAGGTCTCCGGTAAGGTCCGGCCTCCAAAAGAAAATGAACGATATTATGGTCTTTTGCATGTTGAAGCCGTCAATGGCGATGACCCGGAATCTGCAAAAGAGCGCGTTCACTTTCCGGCCTTAACGCCATTATATCCTGACCGGCAAATGAAACTGGAAACGACCCCGAAAGCTTTATCCACTCGGATTATGGATTTGCTTGCACCGGTCGGTTTCGGTCAGCGCGGTTTGATTGTTGCTCCGCCAAAAGCCGGAAAAACAATGCTTTTAAAAGAAATCGCCAACAGCATCACGACTAATCATCCTGAAGCAGAATTAATCGTATTGTTAATTGATGAACGTCCGGAAGAGGTTACTGACATCGAGCGCTCCGTAAAAGGCGATGTTGTCAGCTCTACCTTTGACGAAGTGCCAGAAAACCATATTAAAGTGGCCGAGCTCGTGCTTGACCGGGCCATGCGCCTTGTTGAGCATAAGCGCGATGTCATTATCTTGATGGATAGTATTACCCGTCTTGCCCGGGCTTACAACTTGGTTATCCCGCCAAGCGGCCGGACTCTGTCAGGCGGTATTGACCCGGCTGCTTTCCACCGTCCGAAGCGCTTTTTCGGGGCAGCCCGGAACATCGAAGAAGGCGGCAGCTTAACGATCCTTGCAACCGCACTGGTTGATACCGGTTCGCGCATGGATGATGTGATTTATGAGGAATTTAAAGGTACCGGCAACATGGAGCTTCATTTGGATCGTCAGCTTGCCGAGCGCCGCATCTTCCCGGCGATCGATATCCGCCGTTCTGGAACAAGGAAGGAAGAGTTGTTATTGCCGAAAGATCAGCTCGACAAATTATGGGCCATCCGCAAATCTATGTCCGATTCTCCGGATTTTGCCGAGCGTTTCTTGAAAAAATTAAAGCAAACTAAAACAAACGAAGAATTTTTTGCTCAGATTGGCGAGGAATTGAAGAGCCGCCGTTCGTAAGATTTTCGGCGGGTTTTCCATTAATTAGGCAAAAAGCAGTACTTGCCAAAACAAGGGCAGCTTGCTATAATGTTGACAGTGTGTTTTTTGTAATCCATGCTTATTTGTAGCATGAGATAACTCTGTTTCGAATGATTCAGGGCGGAAGGAGCTGAAAAAAATGAAAGCTGGAATTCATCCAAATTATAAAAAAGTTACGGTGACTTGCGCATGCGGTAACACGTTTGAAGGCGGATCTGTAAAAAATGAAATCCGTGTTGAAACTTGTTCTGAATGTCATCCATTTTACACTGGACGTCAAAAATTCGCTGAAGCAGGCGGACGTGTTGACCGTTTCAATAAAAAATACGGCCTTAAGCAACAGTAAAGTGAAACTGCAATCAGTGAGATGTTTTTTCTCACTGATTGCTAGTTGAACCAATCGGGCATTTACGGGCAGTCCTTACATCACGGATTATCAAGACCCTTACTGCCCGTTAATGCGGGGTAATTGCTCTAGGAGCAGGCAAGAAGAAAGTCTACTTGCCTGTTTTTTATTTTCTCGAACTAGATAAACTACTACTTAGAAAAGTTTCGTAAATGGAAGGGAGAAGCTGTTTTATGTATGTTATGAAGCAAAGCGGCTGGGTTGAGATTATCTGCGGCAGTATGTTTTCCGGAAAATCTGAGGAATTAATTCGCCGGGTGCGGCGAGCGCAATTTGCCAAACAAAAAATAGCTGTGTTTAAACCAAAAATTGATAATCGCTACAGCGACCAGGCTGTCGTTTCTCATAACGGTGCTTCTTTTATTGCGAAGCCGATATCCCATTCCATCGAGATTCTCCATCACGTCGAACCGGAAATCGACGTTGTGGCAATTGATGAGATCCAATTTTTCGATGAAGGCATTGTCAGAGTGGTTCAGCAGCTTGCCGATAAAGGCTTCCGCGTTATTGCGGCCGGTCTTGATCAGGATTTTCGCGGCGAGCCGTTCGGCCAGATGCCGGCGCTGATGGCAATTGCTGAGCAGATTACAAAGCTGCAGGCTGTCTGCACCGTTTGCGGCTCGCCTGCAAGCCGGACTCAGCGCTTGATTGACGGCAAACCGGCATCCTATTTTGATCCGATTATTTTGGTTGGCGCATCGGAAGCCTACGAGCCGCGCTGCCGCCATCATCATGAAGTGCCAAAGGTTGCAACGAGTTATATTGAAAAACAAGCGACAAACTCCAACGTCTGAGAATTTTCTCAGGCGTTTTTTTGTAAAATCAAAAAAAACGGCGATAAGTGCCATGCTTTTTAACTTTTTCAGGAAAAATTTATCGCCGTTTGCAAGATATCTACCTATTTCCCAAACATATCTACATTTGCCCGGGCTCTCCGTCTTAATTTGCGTAAAATTGGAAAACCAGCAAAAAATAAAACCGCCAACACTTCAAATTGCTCTCCTAACTGGCAATAATTCACTTGCACATCACTGTTTCCAGCAGGGCACGATAGAAATGGGAGGTGTAGACTTTGAAAAAGTGGTTATTCTTCTCATTTTTCAGCTTGCTGCTGACAAGCGGCTGTGCTGGAACCGATGAAACGAACAGTACAAGATCATATGACCTGCGAACCGATAAAAGTGCGCCACAATATATGTCAAACCGCTCCGTCGGGCGGGATCAGCCCCATCTAGTCGAACAGGATATTACCAATCAAAACCCCAACTTCCTTGACCTCGATGGAACAGGAAACGGAACGGAGAGAGGATCGAATATCGGCATCGATACCGATAAAGCCAGGGAGACGGTAGCGCGTACGAAAAAATTCACACCGGGACGCGTGAACATTAACGGCAGCCGGATGTGGGTAACCGCCTATAAAAAAGGAATCCAGACCAATAATGAAAGAACCAGGGATGAAGCGTATCTTCACCGCAAATTAATTGCAGCACTTCCCCGCTACGAAATTGAAGTAAGGGTCCTGGAAGACAGACGATAACCGTTTAAGGCCCCGGTCAGCCGGGGCATTTTACATACAGACAATTATTTCAAATGGAAATGGTTTTGACGGTACTATTCACCTATACTATAATTAGAATGTTATGGATAAAGTGAAACTTCCATCAGGGGGGGATGTCCTTCATCCTCCCTGATGGTTAGTTGAACTAATCGGGCTTTTATTGGCAGCTAACCCCCACTTGAGGTGGGGGTTTTACTGCCAGTTAAAGCGGGATAAAATTTGAGGTGAAAAACAGTGTTCGATCGTCTTCAATCTGTTGAAGATCGCTACGAAAGATTAAATGAGCTTTTAAGCGATCCGGAAATTATTAATGATTCAAAAAAACTTCGTGACTATTCAAAAGAACAATCTGATATACAAGAAACCGTGCAAACCTACCGAGAGTATAAAGAAGCCCGCACCCAGCTTCAGGATGCCAAATCTATGCTGGATGAAAAACTCGACTCAGAAATGCGCGAAATGGTCAAAGCAGAAGTCAGCGACCTTGAGGCACAAATCACCGAGCTTCAGGAAAAAATGCGGATTCTCCTTATTCCAAAAGACCCGAATGATGACAAAAACGTTATCTTCGAAATCCGCGGAGCAGCGGGTGGTGATGAAGCAGCTCTTTTTGCCGGCGACTTGTATCGGATGTACAGCCGCTTTGCGGAAGCACAGGGCTGGAAAACAGAACTCATCGATGCAAACCCGACCGGCCTTGGCGGCTTCAAAGAAATTACCTTTATGATCAACGGGACCGGAGCCTATTCCAAATTAAAATTTGAAAACGGCGCCCACCGCGTCCAGCGCGTTCCGGAAACCGAATCAGGCGGACGGATCCACACGTCAACTGCAACAGTAGCCTGCCTTCCGGAAGCAGAGGATGTCGAAGTTGATATTCAAGATAAGGATATCCGTTTCGATACTTATTGCTCAAGCGGCGCCGGCGGACAGAGCGTTAACACGACCGCGTCAGCTGTTCGCTTAACGCATATTCCAACCGGAATCGTTGTCACCTGTCAGGATGAAAAATCGCAGCATAAAAACCGTGATAAAGCGATGAAAGTTCTCCGCGCCCGGGTTTATGATAAATTCCAGCAGGAAGCCCAGGCTGAGTATGATCAGCATCGTAAATCCGCAGTTGGTACAGGGGATCGCTCCGAGCGGATCCGTACCTACAACTTCCCGCAAAACCGCGTCACCGACCACCGGATCGGTCTGACTTTGCAAAAATTGGATCAAATTCTAGGAGGCAAGCTTGACGAGATCATCGATGCGCTAATCCTCGAAGATCAATCAAGAAAGCTTGAAAATCAATCAGATGAGTAAAAAAATCTTTGAAGCTCTTTTCTGGGCTTCTTCTTTTTTAAAAAAAAATAATCGCGACGAGAACGCGGGCGAGCTTTTACTCCGCCATTTCACCGGGATGTCGCGCTCGCAGCTGTTTGCCAACATCAGAGAATCACTCGAACCGTCCCTGTGGCTCCGTTTTGAAAAAGCAGTCCACGAACATGTTAAAGGAATGCCGATTCAGTACATGATCGGTTCCGAGGAATTTTACGGCAGGACGTTTATCGTGAACGAGTCGGTTCTTATCCCAAGACCGGAAACGGAAGAGCTTGTCTTTGGAATGCTTCAGCGGATCAAAGCAAAATTCGGCGGCCAAAAAGCTCTTGATGTGATTGACGTCGGGACCGGGAGCGGCGCGATTGCTATCACTTTGAAGCTCGAAAATCCGGCGTTAAACGTGACGGCCACGGATATTGCGGAAGAATCATTACGGACGGCCGAGCTGAATGCAGAGCGTCTCGGAGCGCAGGTTTCCTTTTTCCAAGGGGATTTGTTAAAGTCGATGATGGAGCAAAACCGAAAATTTGATGTGGTCATATCGAATCCCCCGTATATTCCTGATGGGGATATCGAATGGATGTCCGAGGTTGTGACCGAGCATGAGCCGCACCGTGCTTTGTTTGCTGGTGAAGACGGCTTGGATTTCTACAGACGTTTTATGGATGAACTGCCGCAGGTCGTAAAGGACCAGGCACTGATTGGCTTTGAAATTGGGGCCGGCCAGGGTCCTGCCGTCGCCGGGCTTTTGCAAAAAGCATTCCCCGGAGCAGCAGTTGAAATTGTTAATGATATTAATGGAAAAGACCGGATGGTGTTTGCGGATATTTAGCCCATCCGGATGAATTTTCAGAAAAGTTTTCTATTATTTTTAAATTTACTAGTTTAAGATACTGGCATTCGGTCCACACTGAGGATATCGAAAGGACGGTGCCAAGTATGAACAAGAAAACAATCGTTTGGGCGTATCTGATCGTATTATCATTAGGGACAATCCTAAGTTTATATATACCAAAAAATGAGGTTGCCGCAAAAGATGCCATCGTGATTCCGGGTCAGGCCATCCGCCTGCGGATCCTGGCCAACAGTGATTTGGATTCCGATCAGGCCTTGAAACGCAAGGTGCGTGACAAGGTCAATGAGAAAATCGCCGTATGGGTCAAAGATTTAACATCCATCAAAGAAGCACGCAAGGTAATCGAATCGAAGCTCCCGGAAATACAAACTGTTGCTGAAGAAGTGGTCAAAGAGAATGGCTCCGATCAAAAGGTGAAGGTGAAGTTTGGAAAGGTTCAATTTCCAACCAAGCTTTATGGCCAGTTTTTATATCCTGCCGGTGATTATGAAGCGGTGTTAATTACGCTTGGGGAAGGAAAAGGGGCTAACTGGTGGTGCGTCCTGTTCCCGCCATTATGCTTTCTTGATTTTTCGAATGGGGTTGCTGTCAGCAACGGATTTGAAGAAAAAAAGTCTGACAATGGAAAAAAAACAGTGAAGGCTGAAGCTCCAGAGCAAAAAGCACCTGTTCAAGAACCAAATTCGGATTCAAAGCCAAGTTCACAAAAACGTCAGGCAGTTGAGCAGGACCAGCCAGATCAGGAGGCAGTTTCCGAGCAGCCGGATTTTGAACAAGACTCACCTGCAAAAACAAAAGAAACAGCAAAAAAAGTTTCAAACCAGACAACCGATGATTCAAACGATTCAAACACCGACAGTCAGCCCGCAGCATCAGCCGATTTGAAACCATCGGGATCAACAGGGAAAAAGCATAAACAAAAAGCTCCTGTCTACACAGCAGAAGATGAACAGCCAATCAAAGTAAAATTTTTCGCCGTAGAATTGTGGGAAAAGATTTTTTAACAGACACGCGAATGTTCGTGTGTTTTTAATTTTGCGCTTAACCGCCCGTTCTATATTTTCTACTAAATCATAGTAATAGAGTAAAAAATAAATGAGGTGGTTGGATGCAGACATTGATTCGTCAGGCAAATCGGCACGATTTAGAAGGTCTAAAGGAGTATCTGGCCAAGGCTGGCCTGAGTACGGAGGGGCTGACGGAGAAGACGGCACCCTATTTTTTGCTCTTGGAAAATGAGGACCGCTCGTGGCGGGGGACATTGGGAATTGAACCATTTCGCAGCAGCGGCCTGCTCCGCTCTCTTGTTGTTGCTTCAAGTCAGGCGCAGAATGATATCCTTCTTCTTTTTCAGCAGGCTCTCGTTCTCGCAAAAGAAAAAAATTTCGAGGATTTATATCTGGCGACAAACAAGCATGCAGCCGTGTCTTTTTTTCAGTTCTTAGGATTTCAGCTTCTCGAAGAAAAGGACCTCCCGGAAGAATTGTCCCGCTCTGCACACATTAAGAGTATCACCGCTGTGGAAAACTCACTTTTTTTAAAAATGTCATTATAACTGTGGATATATCCACAAAGTTATCCACTGTTTTAATGTGGTTATTCACATTTTGTGGATAGAACTTGTATTTTAGCTCCCCATCTTTTATACTTTCAAACGTACTAAAGCCAAAAGTAAGTAAAAATCAGCCTAGTTTCGGCAAATTTCGATAAACAAGACGGCTTGGGGATAAAGGTGAAAAAAATGATCACAAAAGTATGGAAAGTGGATAAGTATGTGGATAACCTGGAGAATAATCCACAGATTGTGGATGCAGCCCAATTTTTAATGGAAAATGAAGTGGTTGCCCTGCCAACAGAGACCGTTTACGGCCTGGGGGGAAACGCGAAAAATGACGAAGCGGTGTCGAAAATTTTCGCTGCAAAAGGAAGGCCTGTGGATAATCCGTTGATCATCCACATTGCGGAACAAAAGCAGCTCAATGAATTTGTTTCAGAGGTTCCCGAAAATGCCCGTATATTAATGAAAGCCTTTTGGCCGGGACCGTTAACGATTATTTTAAAAAGCAAGCCGGGTGTACTGTCAAACAAGGCCACGGCCGGATTATCCACCGTCGGAGTCCGCATGCCGGACCATCCCGTTGCGCTTGCTCTTATCAAAAGATCCGGGCTGCCAATTGCAGCGCCGAGTGCAAACAGCTCCGGCAAGCCAAGCCCTACTGCAGCTTCTCACGTAATCGAAGACCTTGACGGCAAAATTGCCGGTGTTGTGGATGGCGGTCCAACAGGTGTCGGGGTTGAATCAACCGTGGTAGACTGCACGGAAAAAATACCCGTCATTTTACGGCCGGGAGCGGTAACGAAGGAACAGCTTGAAGAGCGGGTCGGTGAAGTAAGGATAGACAGAGCCTTAACAGAAACGAATCTGGCACCGAAAGCGCCAGGGATGAAATATACCCATTATGCCCCGAATGCCCCGCTTTATTTAGTTTCCGGGAGCAGCGGCTTTTTGCAAAAGCTTGCCGGTGAAAAGCAGGCGGAAGGATTGCGGGTCGGCATTCTGACAACCGAAGAAAACAAAGCCCGCTTTCAGGCGGATGTCGTAATTTCCTGTGGCAGGCGTCAGGAGCTGGAAACGGTAGCAGCCAATTTGTATGATGTGCTGCGCGCGTTTAACCATGAAAAAGTCGATATTATTTACAGTGAAATGTTCCCTGCTGAAGGAGTTGGGATGGCGATTATGAACCGCCTCCAGAAAGCAGCGGGAAATAAAGTAATCAGTGAGTAACAGCCTCACTGAATGATTTCCTTACTATGGATAATAGCAGGATGTTTTTCTTCTAAATCCCCTTTGCTTGGCATAAGCTTCAAATAGCAAGTCCAAGGGGGTTGAAGCAGAGAATGTCAACGATTGCAGGGGAATTTATTACACTAATAGTAATGGCGTTTGCCTTAGCAATGGATGCTTTTTCAGTTGGCCTCGGCATGGGGATGTATAAACTGCGCTTAAGACAAATTTTTAAAATCGGCCTTACTATAGGCTTTTTTCATGTTTGGATGCCCCTTGTCGGGATGACAGCCGGCAAGTTTCTGTCAGAGAAATTCGGCACGTTCGCAACGGCTTTAGGAGGGATCCTCCTCGTTTTGCTGGGGCTGCAAATGGCTTGGTCCAGTTTGAAAAAGGAAGAAGAAAAAGCAATCACTCCTGTCGGCTTCGGCTTGCTTTTGTTTGCGTTTAGCGTCAGCATTGACTCTTTTTCCGTCGGCCTTACGCTTGGAATCTACCGTGCAAAAACAATGATGGTTATCCTTTGCTTCGGCATTGCGGCGACCATCATGACGTGGTGCGGGCTGCTCGTCGGCAGAAAAGTCCAAGGCTGGCTCGGAGCTTACGGCGAAGCATTGGGCGGAAGCATCCTCTTGGCATTCGGCCTTAAGTTACTGCTGCCTTTTTAAAGAAAACGGCTATAACGAATTTTATACGAACATTTCAGAGTAAGTATTGGCTTCAACTAAATATCTACTATAATAAAGAAAAGGAGGGAGTCCGATAAATGCAGCATGTTTTGTTTGTTTGTACGGGAAATACATGCAGGAGCCCAATGGCTGAAGCGATTTTAAAAAATAAAAAGCTGACCGGAATAAAAGTGAAATCCTCAGGAATTTTTGCGATAAACGGCAGTGATGCTTCCGCAAATGCCAAAAAAGTGCTGATCGAAAACGAGATTGAGCACCATCATCAATCAAGCTCCTTGACGCAGGCGGATGTTGAATGGGCGACTCTCATATTAACGATGACCCTCTCTCATAAAGCAGCCATTATCAATATTTTTCCCGGGGCTGCCTCAAAAACATTTACGCTCAAAGAGTTTACCGGTGAAATTCAGCAATTGGATGTCATCGACCCTTTTGGCGGAGATATTGAAATTTACCGCAAGACGTATCACGAATTAGAAGAGCTGATAGACCGGGCGATTGACCGCTTGCATGAATTTTCAGATGAACCCTCAACATAAAGGAGAAACCAAGTGGAAGAAAAGAAAACATACAAATTCGGATTGAGGAAGAAACTCGTTTTATTTACGACGGTTTTGGCGATGATTACCTACACGACAAGTGCCATCTTTATTTACGGTTTATATCCATTCGTAAAAGAATATGTCAGCGAAATGCCGTTTACAATTATTTGCCTGCTTCTTGGGATTATTTGGTCAGGAATTCTTGCGTTTTTTGCCGCCGGTTTTATCATAAAACCGCTGAAGAAGATTGAAGCAACGGCCTTGGAAGCAGCAAATGGAAAAATAAGCGTGGATGTGGAAATCCCGCAATCGGATGACGAAATCCGCTCCCTTGGGATTGCCTTTAACTATATGCTGTCAAGCATGCGAAAAATGGTTTCGCAAATTGATGGAAATGTGAATGAAACCAACCAAAAGGTTGTATCGATTACACAAATATCGGAACAGGCCGCCCGCCAATCAGAAGAGGTCTCGGGGACGATTAATGAGATTGCAATTGGTGCAGATAAATCCGCTTCTTCCATGGTGACTATGGTGGAATCGCTGGAGGAAGCAGCAAGCATTGCTGAACAGGTACAAGAGAAGGCCGGTTCTTCTCAGCAAATTTCGATAAACATGGTTCAAGAGCTGCACACATCAAAAAGTGTCATTGAGTCGTTAATTACTGGAATGGAGAAAGTGGTCAGCGACAACTCCGAGTCCATGGAAAATGTCAAACGGCTCGAGCAAAATGCGGCGAAGGTTGAACAGATTATCCAGCTTGTCGGCGATATTGCTTCGCAAACCAACCTGCTTGCCTTAAATGCTTCAATCGAAGCAGCACGTGCCGGAGAACACGGAAGAGGGTTCGCCGTCGTAGCCGAGGAGGTCCGCAAGCTTGCCGATCAAAGCGGACAAGCTGTCAATGGAATCTCCGAGTTAATCAAAAATATTCAAATGGAAGTACATAACGTTGTCAAACAAATGGAAGCTCAAGTCGAACGGGCCGGCCAGGAAATGAAAAAAGGAAACCAAACCAATCATGCGATCGAAGGCATGACTGGCACAATTAATGAGATGGCTGAAATGGTGAAAGAAATTTCCGGGCTGGTTGACCGGCAGAAGAAAAGCATTGAACGCACATTATCGCAATCCCAGGAAATCTCCGCTATTGCCCAGCAAACATCCGCTGGCTCCCAGGAGGTGGCTGCTTCAACGGTTGTGCAGGTGCAGGTCATCGAAGAAGTCGAAAGACTGGCTTTGAATTTGAAAGAGCAAGCTGATAAACTGCAGCAAACCATCCGTATATTTACCGTATAGACTTCCCGATTAGGACGGGGAGTTTTCTTTTTGCCAAATTCGGACCATTGGTTGTTAAGATTCCGTGACATTTGTAGAATTAGTTGTGAACTTTGTAGAATTGGTTGTGAACTTTGTAGAATCCAGCTTAATTTTGGTAGAATTGCCTGTGAACTTTGTAGAATTCTGCCTGCCTTATGCAAAACTGCAACCAATTTTTGCTGATTTCAGGTAAATGAGGACGCAAGAAGCGCTTCTTCTTTATAATTTTTCGGCAGTGTGTCAAAATAAAAGCAGGTTAACAGATTGAGGAGGAATAATGGAATGAAAGTAGCATTAGCATCAGATCACGGCGGAGTGAATATTCGCAAAGAGATCGCCATTTTGCTTGAAGAGCTTGGCATAGAATATGTCGATTTTGGATGTGATTGTGCGACATCTGTCGATTACCCTGACTATGGGCTTCCTGCAGCTGAAAAAGTAGCAAACGGTGAATTTGACCGTGCCATTTTAATTTGCGGAACAGGAATTGGCATGTGCATTGCTGCCAATAAAGTCAAAGGAATCCGTGCTGCCCTTGTCCATGATACATTCAGTGCAAAAGCAACCCGCCAACATAACGACAGCAACGTGCTGACAATGGGCGAGCGCGTCATCGGACCGGGACTTGCAAGAGAGATTGCTGAAGTATGGCTGAAAACGGAATTCCAGGGCGGCCGGCATGCGAACCGGATCGGCAAGATCGCAGACTATGAGAATAAGCACCTTTAAAAGGGGGAGGGCTTATCATGATTGAGGAATGGGAAAAACAATTAGAATCAATTCTGGACGATTTTACGGAACAAGTCCATTTAAAATCCGGCCAGCTTCTTGTGGTCGGCTGCAGCACGAGTGAAGTCATCGGCGAAAAAATCGGCACAGCCGGAAGCTCTGAAGTAGCGGCAATGATTTTTCGGCAATTGAAAAAATGCCAGGAAAAAACGGGGATTGAGCTTGCTTTTCAATGCTGTGAGCACTTGAACAGGGCACTTGTTGTCGAGAGAAAAACGGCGGAAGCACGGAACCTCGAGGAAGTATCGGTCGTTCCGGTCAGGCATGCCGGCGGGGCGATGGCAACCTACGCATATGGGCAAATGAGCGACCCTGCCATGGTCGAATTCATCAAAGCCGATGCCGGAATTGATATCGGCTCAGCCTTAATCGGTATGCATCTGAAGCATGTCGCTGTTCCTGTCCGCGTCAAACAAAAGCACGTTGGAGCGGCTCTTGTCACCCTGGCAAAAACCCGTCCAAAATTAATCGGTGGAGAGAGAGCGGTTTACGAACGAAATGCCGAAAATCAAAGCTGTACTTAAATTTTGGCAAAAACTAACTATGATTCCGCTTACATGAAAAAAGTAGCCTTGTCAAATAGTAAGTGCTGCTTTTCACTTTCTTTTTAAAAGAAAATCATGCTAAAATTAAAACGAATTTTCAAATAATATGTCGTTTTTTATAGAATAAAGGGGGATAATGATGAAAAAATTGGCGAACCAAGACGCGCAGGTCTTTGAAGCAATTCAGCAGGAATTAGGCCGCCAGCGGTCCAAGATTGAGTTGATTGCATCAGAAAACTTTGTCAGCGAAGCAGTAATGGAAGCACAAGGATCTGTTTTAACAAATAAATACGCAGAAGGATATCCGGGACGCCGTTATTATGGCGGCTGTGAATGTGTGGACATCGTCGAAGATTTAGCCCGCGACCGTGCGAAACAAATCTTCGGAGCAGAGCATGTCAATGTTCAGCCTCACTCAGGTGCTCAGGCAAACATGGCTGTTTATTTCACGATTCTTCAGGCTGGAGATACCGTCCTTGGGATGAACCTTTCCCACGGCGGTCACTTAACACACGGAAGTCCTGTAAACTTCAGCGGTGTGAACTATAATTTCATCGAGTACGGCGTTGACAAAGAAACACAATACATTGATTATGATGCTGTTTTGGCATTAGCCCGTGAACACAAGCCAAAATTAATCGTTGCCGGCGCAAGTGCTTATCCGCGCGTGCTTGATTTTAAACGATTCCGGGAAATCGCCGATGAAGTCGGCGCTTACTTAATGGTTGATATGGCCCATATCGCAGGACTTGTTGCTGCAGGCCTTCACCCAAGCCCTGTGCCTTACGCACACTTTGTGACAACAACTACTCATAAAACATTGCGCGGCCCTCGTGGCGGTATGATTCTCTGTAAAGAAGAATTCGCGAAAGGAATCGATAAATCGATTTTCCCTGGAATCCAGGGCGGTCCGCTGATGCACGTTATCGCAGCCAAAGCGGTTGCTCTTGGCGAAGCCCTTCAGGACAGCTTTAAAGAATATGCGCAAAACATTATCGACAATGCCCAGCGCTTGGCAGCAGGACTTCAAAAAGAAGGCTTGTCACTTGTTTCCGGCGGAACAGACAACCATTTATTGCTTGTTGACCTCCAAACTATCGGCTTAACAGGAAAAGTAGCGGAGCATGTTCTTGATGAAGTTGGGATCACGGTTAACAAAAATACGATTCCATTTGATCCGCAAAGCCCATTTGTTACAAGCGGTATCCGGATCGGTACAGCTGCTGTAACAAGCCGCGGTTTTGGTTTAGAAGAAATGGATGAAATCGCAGCAATCATCGCTCTTACATTGAAAAATCATGAAGACGAAGCAAAACTTGCTGAAGCACGCAGCCGTGTGGAAGCCCTAACCAGTAAATTCACATTATACCCTGAATATTAATCTTAGTACGCTAAAGATGCCGCAAAACACTGGACACTCCCTCTCCTGATGGAGGGAGAAAAGCCGTTAATTTTTGCGGCATCTTTTTGTATGGAAAAGGGGCGGAGCTCCGCAAAAGTGATTCATTTTGTCCAAGTGAAGGGTAATATATGCATTTTGCGACTCCGTAGTAATGATTTAGCTTCGCTCAAACCGCCTTTATTATGTTGGAGTATTGCTCATATTTGTTT
>CAZAEW010000004.1:0-116272 GCA_964484065.1 uncultured Bacillus sp. | reverse complement strand
ATACTCAAACTTCGGACATGAGCCCTCCTTTTTTGCATTGGGATGTCCAAAGGTATCCAAACTTTTGACTGCATAGTTGAATTCAAAGGGAACCAAGGCCGAATAAGAATTCTAAAAGGTAAAAGACAAAATTTATCCTTTAAGAAAAACAACAATCTTTACGAAAACAGCCTTATACAAAAACCCATGCAGTCCTCGTGCATGGGAAATTCAGTCTATTTGGAATTTAAAACCGTCTCTTTCGTTGGGATTAAGAAGCAAAATACAATTGTAATAAAGCTAAGAATCAGAGCAAATAAAAAGATATGTTTTATGCCGGCAACAAGGCTGGCTGCGTGATTGATAAACAGACCCATTACGGTAACTCCAATAGAAGTCCCAATATTTCTTAAAAACATTTGCAGCGAAGTAGACATCCCTTTTATCTGGGGTTCGGCAAGTTCCTGAGAAGCAATCGTACCCACGGCAAATATAAGCCCGAAAGAAAATCCTTGAACTAAAAGAATGGTGAACAAACCAAAATAGGATAAATCCGCTATATAAAGGTATAATAATAAACCTGAGATAGCAGTAATGATACTGCCAATGATAAACAGAATTTTAAAACCAAATTGAACGATCCATTTTCCAGCAGGAGTGCTTCCAAACATCCAACCTACTGCAATACTTAAAAGAATAAGTCCGCTTTTGTAAATACTAAGGTGATTCCCTTTCTGCAAGAACAATGGAATAAAGTTGGAGGTACCGAAAAACGACCCGCTGTAAAACAGCATAAAAAGATTCACCATCAGAATCCCTTTATTTTTAAACAATGAAACAGGAAGAAATGGCTGCTTTTCTTTCCGTTCAACGAGTGCAAAAATAATTAATCCAAGGATACCAACCGCCATATACCAAATAGCATGATCCATATTTGTGGATAATAACAAAAAGGTTACGGCAATACCAAAAAGCGCGAATCCTTTGTAATCGATATAGGTCTTTTTAAATTGCAGCTTTTCTTTATATGGAACCAAACAGAGTACTGTAGCAATCCCAATAGGAATATTGATAAAGAAAATCCATCTCCAAGTTAACGTTTCAACAAAAAAGGAGCCCAGCACTGGTCCAATGATGGACGAAAGTGCCCATATACTGCTGAAAACCGCTTGAATCTTTCCTCTTTTTTCAATGGAAAACAAGTCCCCCACAATAATCAATGAGAGCGGAATCATCCCCCCTGCACCCAGTCCTTGCACTCCCCGGTAAACAACAAGCATTGCCATGGAGTTTGCGGCACCGGATAAAATAGAACCAATCGTAAATAATCCTACCGCAATCATTAACAACTTTTTTCTTCCGTACATATCTGATAATTTCCCGTAAAGAGGGACCGTTATCGTACTCGCAAGCATGTAAACCGCAAAAATCCATGCAAAATATTGCATGCCGCCAAGCTGTTTGGCAATTGTTGGACTTGCAGTCTGCATTATATTTGAATCAAGAGCGGATATAAGTGTCGTAATAACGAGACCCCAAAAAACATAGCTATTTTTCCCCATAAATATTACACTCCTATAAAAACATCGTCTGTCGACCGTTTTAATTATTGTAAAATAATATAATATCATCAATCTCATTTTTTAGGAATAAAAAATCAGCCTTTAAAACAAGGCAATTTTACATTTGATTGATATTTAACAGGGATTTTTATTCATTGCGTTTCTATTTTAAAATTACTTTCCACCCTATACCGCGTCTCTTATTTTATTTCCTTGGAACTTGTTATTTTGAATGGAAATCAATCTAATGGATAACCCTATCCCAGCTGCTAAGAGGCCAATCGTCAAACCAATCCAATAGCCTGTTGCCCCAAGCTTCATAAAATGAGCTAGAAGATAGCCCGCCGGCAGACAGATCACCCAATAAGCAATAAGTGTCATCACAAAAGCCAAATTCACATCTTTATATCCTCTTAAAACGGCCTGGGAGGTTACTTGAATAGCATCAGAAATATGGAAAAATAAAGCGTAAATGAGAAAGTTTGCTGTTAGCCGGATTACTGCGCGTTCATTTGAATAGATGCCTGATACTTCCTCCCGGAATAGAACGACAAGAGCACCGAACACAATGGCAATTAAAATGGAAAGTGAAATCCCAAGCCAGCTGTATATTTTCGCATCCCGGTACCGTTTCGCACCGACTTCAAAGCCAACCAATACCGTTAAAGCCATCCCCATACTGACAGGAATCATATAGAGAAACGAAACAAAATTTAATGCTGCTTGATAAGCTGCAATTGTGATTACAGAAAATTTACTGATTAAAATGGTTACAACCGCAAACATACTTGTTTCAAAAAACGCTGAAAGACCCATCGGGACACCAATTTTTAATAGTTCAGCTAAATTTTTCATTTTAAAATTTGTAAAAATAGAGAGTGATGTAAAGGCAGAAAAAGGATCATGTGCTCTAACCACATACCACGTTAATCCTAAAAAGATCCATTCCGTTAATGAACTTGCGTACCCTGCCCCCGCACCCCCAAGCTCAGGAAACCCCCATTTTCCAAAAATAAACACATAATTAAAAAATAAATTAAAGGGCAGTGAAACCAATAAAATCACCATTACAACCCGCGTTTTTCCCAAAGCATAAATAAAGGAACGCAAGACATTAAAAAGGAACAAAGGTAAAATACCATAGCTAAGCCCCACCAAATAATGATGGGCAGTCTGCTGGACCCGCGGGGATAAATTCATTTTGATTAGAATTGGATCCAATAAAAAATATCCTAAAACGAGAACTAACAAGGTAATGAGAAAGGATAGATAGATTCCGTGTGCCAAAACAGCCGATACCTCTTTAAGCTCTTTTTGACCAAAACGCTGTGCGGCAATCGGCGAAACAGCTAATAAAATTCCGCTCAACCCCAAAAATACCGGATTCCAAACCGATGAGCCAATTGCCACCCCTGCCAGATCAGATGAATTATATTTGCCTGACATAACAGTATTGAAAAACACCATTGAAAACATGCCGAGCTGGGTAATTAATATTGGAACTAACATGACAAAGATAAGTTTCATCTTTTCTTTTATCGTAAAAGTTTGGTACATGTCTGGACTCCTTACTATTGTTCAATATTATAAAATAATATTATATGCTATCCGGTACAAAAATACCTTATTTTTCATATTATTATTTTTTTAAAAAAATATTTTTTGTGATTCTTTCTATTAAATTTTGTCGTATAGATACAAAATAATTTTCAACCTTCATAATCCTGTTAATGATATAATTTCTTTTTGTAGAGATTTTCATACTTCAGAGGGTGGGGATATGGTGAATTCTCAAGTGACAGTGATTCCGCAGCAGAGAACAAAAGGAATTATATTAGTCCTGCTGGCTGCAATTTTATGGGGTATTTCCGGGACGGTTGCCCAGTTTCTTTTTCATATACAGGGATTTAGCGTACAGTGGCTTGTTGGTGCCAGACTTTTATCGTCAGGTATTTTATTATTATGGTTTTCTCAAAAAATACAAAAACAAACGATTTGGATGATATGGAAAACAAAGCGTGATATTTTTCAGCTTTTCCTGTTCGGCATACTTGGAATGCTCGGTGTTCAATATACATATTTTGCTGCCATTCAAACAGGAAATGCAGCAACCGCGACTGTACTGCAGTACCTGGCACCTGTCCTTATTTGCTGTTATTTGTGCGTGCGTTCCAAACAATGGCCGGCGAAGCATGAACTTTCGGCAATCATATTCGCTCTTGCCGGAACATTTTTACTCGTTACAAATGGGAATCTAAATGCTTTATCGATATCGGGCCCAGCTTTTTTCTGGGGGATTCTTTCCGCTTTTGCATTGGCCTTTTATACGGTCTATCCAAGTTCATTGCTTTCTAAATGGGGATCCATGATAACAGTCGGGTGGGGAATGCTAATTGGCGGAATTGGCTTAAGCTTAATTTATCCTCCATGGCAGTTTCAAGGAAATTGGTCACTGTCATCGATTGCTGCCGTCCTTTTTGTCATTATTTTTGGAACATTGATTGCCTTTATTTGTTTTATGGAGAGCCTAAAATTTATCCTTCCATCTGAAGCAAGCCTTATTGCTTGTACAGAACCGTTATCCGCGGCCTTTTTAGCCGTTGTATGGCTTCAAGTATCTTTCAGTTTTTTTGAATGGGCCGGTGCTTTTTGCATTATCCTTACCATTTTTATTTTATCCGCTGTTAAACGGTAATTTGGCGTTGACGTTTCCAAATAAAAAGGAAGGCTATGCCTTCCTTTTCTTTCTGCTCCAAATTAATCTAAAACGATTATTTTAACCGTTCTTCTTCCCCATGCAGCTGCGTCTGCTTTTGTAGGCACCAAGACATCAATTCGATAACCCTTAATGGCGCCGCCGGTATCACCAGCGATTGCTGTTCCATAACCTTCAACCCAAACCTTTTTCCCCAAAGGAATTACGGAAGGATCCACGGCAATCAATTTCATATTCGGATTATTTTTGATATTATAGCCCAGCGACGTTACAGCCCCGGATTCTTCAGGACTATATGCGGTTGCAGTGACATACATTTCTTGGCCGCTTGAAGCAGGAGCAGAAGTATTCTGGTTCTGTGGTGAGGCAGCTTGGGCAGCTGCCGCCGCTTGCTGCTGGCGAAGCTGTTCTTGCGCAGCTTGAATTTGCGACATAATATCTGCCTTCTGCTGCTCAGCAAGTGCCATTTGAGAATCAATCTGGTTAAATTTTTCTTGCAATGAAGTTAACGTGGCTTGTCTTTGCTGCATATTTGAGGCGAGATCCTGCTGCTGTTTTGCAAGAGTAGTCTGCTCATTTTCTAAAATTTGTTCCTGCCTGTCAATCTCTTTTTTTGCCACTTCAATCTCTTGAAGATCATTTTGCTGTGCTTTTAGGATATCCTGATCGGCATTGAACAGCGCAGATACTGCACTGGCACGCTGGATAAAATCATTGAAATTTTTAGAGTCTAAGAAAACCTTAATAACGATGCTTAGATTATCATCGTGCTGAAGAGCAAGAAGACGCTTCTTCATTACCTCTTTACGGTTTAGAATTTTGTCTTCAAGTGTGACAATTTCTTCTCTTTTTTGTTCAATAAGCTGTTTTGTCACATTCATTTTTTCTTGGGTTTTTGCAAGTGATGCCTGATTCTCAGAAATATATGTATTTAATGAGGAGATTTCTTGTTGTATATTCTGAATATCTTGATTAACAGCTTGTTTTTCTTGGGCTTTTTGTTGAAGCTCCTGCTGGATATTTTGTAAAGTTTCTGTATTTGTTTGTGCATATGCTGCCGCAGAACCAGATAAAACCATCACACCTGCACACATTATGAGAATTTTACGTGCTATCATGGCATGCTCCTTTCTCCCTATAGATACATTTATACCAAATGATTGTACCAGCCATGTTACAAAAATATTAAAAGTACATCCATTTTTGTCACATACGAGAGAAAAAACAAAAAACTTTTTCAAACGGCAAAATTTCCCCATCATAATTTTCCATTTTATGAATTATATGTTTTCACAAAATACAGTGTTAGAATTTCTCACAAAACTAGAAAACAATTATCGAAAATATATTAAAGTATTCATATAGATATAATTTAGGAGGCAAACGGATATGAATAATAGAAGAGTTCGTTATAACGGAAATCTCTATAAAATACTTTATGATTACCAAAATGGCCGCTATGAAATACAAAGTTTAAATAACCCTGATAAAGTTCTTTTGGTAGCTGAACATGAAATATGTATCCTTTAACGTGATTTACAAAAAAATGGCCTTTATCCGGGATTGGTTTCTAATGAATAAGTGCCTGCCCCCACATTTAAGCTGTTTGAGGCAGGCACCAATTGTTTCTGCTTAAGCGTTTTTCAATAATTTCATTTTTTGATCTTCTTTTTTGAAGATGCCAAATGGCTTTCCTACCGGTAATACCACTTTACCAAAGTGTGAATTTAATACAGCAGCTCCTGCACCATATAAGCCAAGGATGGCAATGAGAAGTTCAGAAACGGCAGCTATTTTGTGCGTCGTTTCAGGGGCGATTCCAAAAGTAGTTAATGCTAATCCAGCGAATAAAAAGTCAATTAATACAAAAATCAGGAATAAAACTTTATGTGTTTCCATAGCACCAATTGTCATGAAAAGGCTGAAGATCAAGTATCCAACAAACGCAACGCCAAGCTGCTTTGGATCTACTGCAGCCGCAAGAGTTTTACCAAATACACCCATTTGGATTAACCAGGATGCGCCTACACCGAACCAAAATAAACCATAAGCACCGAACGCCGTAGCACCAAAAACGTTATTATGCTTTGAATCTTGAATGCTTGCCCAAAGCTGTGCCAGTCCGCCTAAAAAGAATGCCCACGGTATAATAAAAGATAATCCCGTTGTTAATTCCAATTTTTGGGTTGATGCAACTAGTGTTACCATTGCAAGTCCGAATAGTCCAATTGCAGATGGATCTGCCACTTGAATTTTAACGTGTGCCGTATTTTGATTTTCCATTTTATTCCTCCTGATAATATAAATATGATTCCATTTTCACCTTCTTATGTTTTTGCCTGGCCAGCCAAATTTAGCAGCGCTGGTGTTCCTTTTTCATAAAATATCCAAACCTACTCTTAATCCCCCCTATTCGTAAATTAACCAAAGAGACAGCAATTCTTTTTGTTTTGCAAGTGTTCCAGTACCCCAACTCTCGACACTTTCACGCAATTCTCTCTTTTTAGAATTTTTGGATATTTCAATAAAATTATATCTGCTCGAGCAAATATGTCAATATTTTTTTTTGAAGTTGTTTTTTGACTATTCATACATATTTTGGCATACACCTAAAATTCGGCTATTTTACGCTGTTTTTACAGTATTAATATTAGTAATTTTTCAGAACAATAAATTTACAATAAAAAATATAGGAGTGTGCCTGTTATTTTTTGAGGTTTTTTGCTGCCAGTTTTTAGGGGAATTAAGGTGAAAGCAGCAGAAAGGATAAAGATCATTTGCAGTGAAAAGTATTTGATTTTTCGGGATAACATTTAAATTCTGTATTAGTTCCAACCTCCCATTTTGATGATTCCCATCACAACCAAAAAGGGGCTCCCATTTTATAATTTAAATGTGGAGGTAGAACAATGGACAAAAATTGGTCGATTTCTCTAGAGCATGAGGAATATGAATGGGATATGGAATTAGTTGTCAAGGATGCTATTAAAGCAGTGGAACAAACAGCGAAAGGATTTTACGTAAATTTAGTTACCCCTGCTGTTTTCGAGAACCCTAATGACTTTTTAACACCTGCTTTAATGTCGTTTTTTGGAGATAAAATCAAAACCTCTTTTATCGATCAGTGCGGATGTGGAGGCTACGTACTGCGGGTTTGGAAAAATTAAGACGAGTTTCTTCTATTATATAGTTTCCGCGTAATTTGACAAATAACTGCTCATAAGTAAGCTATTGGAGGTTTATGTCGGAATTTAGAATAATTAACAAGCAGATTCCAAGATTCTACATATTTCTTGTTGTTTTGTAAATAAGACTATTATTAAGCAAAAAAACCTAGCTTAGCAAATTGCTAAGCTAGGTTTTTAACAATCTTTAGCTGTTATTGTTTTACGGCAAATTTTGCTTTTGCTTCAATACGGCGGCGATGAAGAATTGGTTCTGTATAACCATTTGGCTGATCATATCCTTCGAATACAAGATCACATGCTGCTTGGAATGCAACAGAATCATCATAATTAGGAGCCATATTCCGATAGTTGGCGTCACCTGCATTTTGTTCATCTACAACAATTGCCATGCGTGTCAATGTTTTAAGTACTTGTTCTTTTGTACAAATACCATGGTGCAGCCAGTTAGCAATGTGCTGGCTGGAAATTCTTAATGTTGCACGGTCCTCCATAAGGCCAATGTTATTAATATCAGGAACTTTCGAACAACCAACACCTTGCTCTACCCAGCGAACTACATAGCCAAGAATCCCTTGTGAATTGTTATCAAGCTCTGCTTGAATTTCTTCAGGACTCCAACTAGGATCCTGGGAAACAGGAATCTGAAGAATGTCATCCCGTAAATCCGTAATGTCTTTAAAGAATCCATTTTGAACTTCCGGAACATTTACTTGGTGGTAATGCAATGCATGGACCGTAGCCCCTGTTGGTGAAGGAACCCAAGCCGTATTGGCTCCTGCTTTCGGATGGCCAATCTTTTGCTCAAGCATAGCAGCCATTAAGTCCGGCATTGCCCACATACCCTTACCGATTTGAGCACGTCCTTGGAAGCCTGTTTCTAAACCGCGGTATACATTCGATTTTTCATAGCTTTGCAGCCATGTTGAAGATTTCATATCATTTTTGCGGATCATTGGACCAGCTTCCATTGAAGTATGCATTTCATCTCCTGTCCGGTCAAGGAATCCGGTATTAATGAATACAATACGTTCTTTAACTTCATTAATACACGCTTTTAGGTTTAAAGAGGTGCGGCGTTCTTCGTCCATAACACCAATTTTGATCGTATTACGTTTTAAGCCAAGGAGATCCTCAGTACGATTAAACAGCTCATTGGCATACGCTACTTCTTTAGAGCCATGCATTTTAGGTTTAACGATATAAATTGAACCTTTAGAACCATTTTGGTATGTTCCGGTGCCTAGCAAGGAATGCTTGGCAATTAAACTTGTAAATACTGCATCCTGAATTCCTTCAAATACCTCTTGACCGTCTTGATCTAAAATCGCACTGTTCGTCATTAAATGACCCACATTTCGGACAAACATCAGGGAACGGCCAGGCAGAGAAAATTCTTGACCACTTGGAGAAACATAGTTCCGGTCAGGATTCATTCTGCGTGTCACTGTTTTCCCATTTTTGACAAATGTTGCGCTTAAATCTCCCTTCATCATCCCGAGCCAGTTGCGGTATACAAGAACCTTATCCTCAGCGTCTACAGCAGCAACAGAATCTTCACAGTCCATAATTGTTGTTAAGGCTGCTTCAAGAAGAATATCTTTTACACCCGCATCATCGGATTTACCGATTGGGTGATTGCGATCAATTTGAATTTCAAAATAAATGCCGTTATTTTTAATCAAAACTGCTGATGGTGAAATTGTCTCACCCTGGAAACCAGCAAACTTTTCAGAATCAACTAGTCCCACTTCTTTTCCGCTGCTAAGCGTTACGATGAGCTTTCCATCCGCAACTCTGTATTGAACAGCCTCTTTATGGGAACCTTCTTCCAATGGAACCGTTTTGTCCAAGAAATCTTTCCCAAAAGCAATTACTTTTCCACCTCGAACCGGATTATACCCACCTTCACGTTGTGCGCCATTTTCTTCACTGATGGCATCCGATCCATAAAGGGCATCATAAAGACTTCCCCATCGGGCATTTGCCGCATTTAGCGCATACCGGTCATTATTAACTGGTACAACTAATTGAGGGCCTGCCTGGATAGTGATTTCGTCATCGGCATTTTCTGTCGAAATCTTGAAATCTTCCACTTCCGGCTCTAAATAGCCGATCTCTTCAAGAAATGCTTTATACTTATTAAACTCAAAATTTTTGTTTTCAAGATGCCATTGATTAATTTTGTTTTGAAAATCATCACGTTGCGCCAGCAAGGCTCTGTTTTTAGGAGTTAAATCCTTAATAATGGATTCCAACCCTGCCCAGAAATACTCTTGGTTTACTTGGCTTCCTGGAAGAACATTTGCATTAATGAACTCATAAAGTTCGTCTGCAACCTGCAAATTACCTACTTTGATATAGTTTGTCATCATGTTTTCCTCCTTCATTTTGTTCGTATTTTGAAATGGATTTCCGCAGTTCTTTACTGTTGCTTATTACGCAACGCCGTTTATAATATGTTTTAAAAAAATAACACCTACAAATTTAGTCAGTATTACGTTTCAAAACCTTACGGTGTTAAATAAGAACAATTACTGAATTTTTGCGGCGATTTACTTTACTATAAAAAACTTTCTCTCTATTGTAAATGCATTTTTTCTGATTTTTTCTTAAAATATTAAAAAATTATAGTCTAATCAAAAAAATGGAAGGGTTTACACAAGTTTTATAAAGTAATAACTTTCGGTTCAACAGAAAAAGCAATGCTGGTTCTCAAAGTATTGGAGATAAAGCAGGCTTTTTCGGCTCTAACAGCAAGTTCCTTCAATTTTTCAGGAATCACTTCCGAATCCGGACTTATGTATAATGAGGGACGATGAATGATGTGGCTAAATTTCAATCTCCCATCAACCTTATCAACTCTCCCTTCGGAAACAACCTCCAGTTTTTCCAATTTAATTTTTCTGTTTCCTAACATCGCACCAAGTGTGATCATATAGCAGTTGTTTGCAGAAGAAATAAGGAGTTCCTCAGGGTTTGATCCAATTCCGGGGCCGTCTAATTCTTTTGGAACAGAAACATCAAGCGTTAAACCGTCATTTGTTTGGATCGTTCCATTACCGTTACGATCTCCTTGCCAATTGCCGGTTACTGAAAAATAATGACTTTCCATTTCATTGCCTCCTAACATGGTAAATGAGAGTTCTTTTCAATTATAACTTAAAAATAGAAAATAGTAACTTATTTACCTTACAAAAATGAAAAAACCGAGCCTTTCATTCAAGTCCCGGTTTCGGTTTTTAATTTATGTGTGTTTGCAAAAATTAACTAAGGCCATGCTTCATTGCATAGGAGGCAAGCTGAACGCGGTTTTCTACTTCAAGCTTGCCTAATAAACTTTTGATATGATTTTTAACTGTATTTTCAGCAATAAATAATTGTTTGCCAATTTGTTTATTGGTTAATCCTTGTGCAACAAGCAGGAGTATTTCTTTTTCCCTTGCCGTCAAAGAAGGCGTAGAAGGAGAATGCTCAACGTCTGCTTCCCTAAATTGATAAAGTAGTTTTCCAGCCATTCCTCTTGCCGCAACCGCAGATCCATCCGCAACGGAACGCAAGTATTGAAGCCATTCGTCTGGATCCATATTCTTCAAAAGATACCCTTGGGCACCATATTGAATGGCAGTAAACAAATCAGCAACATCATCTGAAACACTCAATATGATCACTTTAATAAGCGGATTTTTTTCTTTGATAATTTTTGTTGCTTCTAGGCCATTTAAAACAGGCATTTCAATATCCATTAAAACAAGATCGGGAAGAAGTAAATCACATAGTTCAACTGCTTCCATTCCATTAGTGGCCTCGCCAATAATGGTAAACAGCGGTTCATCCTCAAGAATGGCTTTTATTGCCTTCCTTGAATGAGGATGGTCGTCCGTAATTAAAACCCGGTAAGCAGTGGTCATCTGCTCTTCACCCCTTTCACAATAATTTTTGTCCCTTGCCGCTCACTGGAGATAATATCCAAAAATGCACCCAGTTTATTTACTCTTTCTTCTAACATCTCGAGGCCATAATGCCGGGAATAGACCTCATTGATCGAAAAACCGACTCCATCATCCTCAATGGAAAGTTCCCAGTTATTCCCTTCCGTCCTTAAATGAAGTTCCGCGTGATCTGCATATGCATGCTTCCGAATGTTAGTGTAAGCTTCCTGAATAATTCCAAAGAGATGAACTGCTTCTGCGGAACTGAAATACCCTTCTTCAACGTCAATTTCAGTACTCGTATCTACACCTGCCACAGTGCTCCATTGATCAATCCAATTTTCAATTCTTTTGGTGAAGTTTCCGCCCTCAGCCGGTTTCATGCGCAGGTTAAAAATAGCCTGACGTAAATTGGTATCGATCGTGTTTACGACGGCCCCTGCTTCCTGCATCTTATTTTTTTTCAAATCAACTTTTAATAGAAATAATGACTGAGCGATACTATCATGTAATTCCTTGGCGAGACGCTCTCGTTCTTCATAAATCGCCCTTAATTCGCGTTCCTCTGTAATCCGTTTATTTTTAATCTCCATTGTTTTAAACATCCAATTGGCATAAATGGCTGAAATTACAAATGTCAGGATCGTAATTACATAGTTACCCGTTTCCATTGATAAGTAATGAAACAAAAGAGTATGGCGAATAAATTCGAAGCCTCCAATTAAAAGTGTTGGAATGAGGATGGTGAGAATCTTTAATGTTCGAAAAGTCATAGACATGTACCCTTTCATACTTTCTACCTCAGTTATAGCATAAATGCTTCGAATATTCAGTTTTTTAATAATCTTAATCGATTCCAATCCCCTTCTTTCTGTATAAATGTAATAATTTGTCCATAAATTCTTTCGGATTTTGGAAATCATTCCTTAAAGAAACTGCCGCCCTTCCGTTCTCCATAAATATGACCTGATCTGCTGTCTCTGCAGCAACGTCCATCATGTGAGTGGAGAATATTACAGTTGTTCCCGTTTTTTTCAAATCGTTCAAAATTTTTATAAAAACATCTATCCAAAATGGGTCCAATCCATTTGTCGGTTCATCAAGAATCAGTACTCGCGGGCTGCCAATTATAGCTTGTCCAAATAGGAGCCTCTGCCTCATTCCTTTTGAAAGATGTTTGATAATATCCAATTTCTTTTCATCCAGTCCGATTAGCTGAATGATCTCATTGACACGCTCAAAAGAAACATTCCGCAGTTTGGCATAAAAATGTAAAAATTCGATCACTGTCAGGGACTCTTGGGCATTAAACTCATCAGGCATAAAGCCAATTTGCGCAACATATCCTTTTCGATTCTTGAGCAGATCGATATTTTCAACGCATACAGTCCCCTCAGTTGGGGCAGATATTCCCGCAATAATATGAAGTAAGGTGCTTTTACCAGCACCGTTACCGCCACACAGTGCTATGCACTCCCCTTCACGGGCGTTTAAGGAAAAAGGGTGTAATGCTGTATTCTTTTTAAATTTTTTTGCTGTATTTTTTATTTCGAGACGAGCCGTCATTTCAACCTTCTCCTCCTCATAAAATAAATGGAAAGACCAGAATAAAGGAGCAGAAAAACGGTCAAATAACCGATTAGAATCACCCAGCCTGCACCTGACTGAAATATATGAACCAGATTATCGTACGTCTGTCCGAATATGGAACCACTGTTCCATTGGCTTATGAAAAATAGCCGCAGAAACTCAGCAGGATTTAACGTCAGAGCCATTTTCAATAAAACTCCGATCATTGGATATGGTACCAATCCAAGGAGTGAAATTAATACTGTCGGCCAAATCATGATAAGGAAAAACCAAACTGTCACTGTTAAAATCAGTGCTTTCCACCTTGTATTTACTAAAGTTCCAATAAAAATACCCAGGATTAAAAAAACATAAATTAAGAAAAGAGAAAATAAATAAATACCGATCAGCCATTTTACGGAAAGCTGAATTCCCATTAATAATCCAATAGCCATACTGACCCCAAAACTTAATGTAAACACAATGCCTTGAGAACTGTATAAGCCGAAAAATTTGCCGAATATATATCCTGAAGTATTTAGAGGATACGTACATAATAAATCCCATTGCCCATTTTCTACCTCATTTGCAATGGAAAAGGATCCAATCAGCATCATGAATAATGGCAATAAATAAAGAATAATATTAACGATTGTTCCTGTTGTATTTGTAAAACCTGTCAGCCCTTCATTATTTCTTTCCAGTAAAAATAACAGTGAAAAAACGATGATCCAAAGCAGCATGAAAGAATAGTATGAACGCTGCCTCGTCATCGCTCTCCATTCAGAAAACCATAAATTCACCATAGTAATCACATCCTTGTTGTTAAATTTCCTCGTTGGAATAAACACCAATCAACAAAGCGGAAAAATTAACAATGAACTATAAAACAGCCTACGCAAAAAGACAATCAAATCTGACTGTCTTTTTGCATCGACTATCTTTCTTTATTTCTTCATATCTGTTGTGTTATTATCCATCATTGATTTATTTTCCATTGTTGGGTTATTTCCCATTTTGTTCGCTTTTTCAGCTTCGCGCTTCATTTTCATTTCCATTAATTTTTTCAGGGCAGCGGGATCACGTTCCCAATTGTATTTTTTTAGAGCTTCGTAAGTATATAGTTTGCCTTTTTGATTATCAATGAATTTTTGTGCATCATCTTTGGCAGTAAAGGAAATCACATTGTAAGCCATTGGAGTTTTGGCGGCATCGTTATCATGAACATAGGTTGCATTCTCCAGCTGAACCCATTTGTTCGTATTATAGTCTCTTACATAAGAAACCGCTGCTTTTTTATTTTTATTTTGTTTCATATATTTTACCATGCAGCCAAGATCGTCAAAGGCTAATTTCTTTCCGTTTTCCAGAATCACTTCAGTTGCGAAATGATCATTTTTTACCGCCATGTTGCATAATGCGCACTTATCTGTTTTTGCATTGGGTGTAAACGGTTGCGGTTGATTCTTCCCACACCCCACGATTAATAATATAGTTGCCATTACCATTACGAATGTTTTAAAAACAGGATGTTTCACAATTTTTTCCTCCCTATCATCATCATTAGTAGACTCCCGCCGATCATTGCTATACTTAATATCCAAGCATAGGCTTTATTTGTCTCTGGCTGATCTTTTTTATCTCCCCCTGCTTCCATTAAGGGGCTTTCGTCCGTTACGAGCTTACTATCCGGACTTTTAAGCATTTTTTGCAGCAAAATCATTCCTGGATCTTGAAAAAACAACTGATATTCCGGTGTTTCATCAATTAAGTTTAAAAAGTATGGGTCTGCCCGATATGGTAGATTGCTTTTCCCATCCCCATCTGTGTCCAACTTCCACGCCGCATCCCAATAGTTGTTTTTAAACAGGTTATTTTTGCCTTTAATCGCTTGAACTTCACTGACATTGCTGATGAATGTGTTATTGATTATTTTATTATTGCGGATTTTCGTTATTTGAGCCCCAATGAAATTTGCGGTTATTTGATTGTTTTTTATCACATTTTCACTGGATTCCTCCATATACATTCCAACCCTGTTGCCCGCTATGATATTGCTGCTTACAAGGGAGTTATGAACATCATATAAAAGGAGTCCCTGGGCATTTACATTTTGGTTATTATCAGTTAGCCTGTTCCCTTTGATGACAGATCCACTGGTTTCCATAACCATTGCCCCGGTAAAGTTTCGTTTCGACCAATTGTTTTTGATGGTAATATTGTCCGAGAACATAACATGTAATCCATATCTGGAATTGCTGATTTGATTTCCTATAAAAATATTATAATGACTGTTTTCCATATAGAATCCGTCTTGGGCATGATCAATTTTAATCCCGGTAAAGGAGTTAAAATTCGATTCCCACAAATCAAATCCCCGTTCTTGTTCGTAACCGGTTACATTCATTTTATTTAATGTTGTTTGTGTTGCATGGTCAAGCTTTACTGCCACTCTTTTCGACTTAACTGAAATATCCTCCAGATGATGTTTTTTCCCTGTAATAAGAATAACCGGATTTCCAGACTTCTTTTGACAAGTTTCTATTTTAACCCCTTGTATCCTTACATTTTTCCCTTTAACCGTAATCACTGGTTTTGAAGTGCAAACCTTGAAAATAGTTCCTTTTTCCCCCTGTAAATGAATCGATTTATCCAAGACAATCCGTTCACGATAAATCCCCTTTTTAAGGTGAAGTGTTCCGCCCTCAGGAATGAAGTCAATTTTGGATTGAAGGGAACTTTCTGCAAGAGCCTCCTTTCCAGACAGTAAACTAATGATCCCTACTAATAAAGCGATTCTCCTTATAGTTTTCATACTGAAGGTTCCTTTCTAATAAACTCATTCCCTCCTCCTTTATGAAAAGTCTGAGTTATTTGACGAAACATTGCAGTCGCAAATAAGGACCAACATCTCTATGTTAAATTACATCATTATAGGTAATAATCAAATGACTCCATAGGGCTATTTTCGTCAATTTCGTGAATTTTCCAAATACAGATAAAAATATCCGAATTTTGAAGAATAATAGCCTATTTACTCCCTTTTATTTTCATTAAAATTCCTTAAATTTTTTTAACTTTATCTGAGTTTTAACATAAAAAACTGTTGAGAAAAGTTAGATTTAGACACGCCTCTCCAAATGAACCTAATTTGGAAATTTAACGTATATTATAGAAATGGTTCATTCAGGGGGAATCAACACTTGGAAAGTTTGCCAATTGATTTTTTTGGTATTGTTCAGATCATGATACCTGTTTTTATAATCTTATTCATTGGGACGATCATCTTTCTAAATATCAAGGAAATGTTAGACTTCCATTATTCAAATAAACGGCCAGTTTTAACGGTTTCTGCAAAGGTAGTTTCTAAACGGACTCAAGTTATTCACCATTTGCACCAAATTGAAATCCACTATTATTATCCAACAAGTACGTATTATTTTATTTTGTTCGAACTTGATAACGGGGAAAGTATGGAGTTTGAGACAAGCGCAATCGAATATTCATCCATTTGTAAAGGAGATTATGGAAAACTGACATATCAAGGGAAAGTTTTGTTGCAGTTTACGAAAATGGAAGATGAGTAGAATTCTTTTAACATTATTTACATCATTAAATTTCCTTAAGCAGCAAAAACTTTCGACACATCTTTTCTAAAATCGTTTTATTTCCTCCTTTTATCATCCAATCAACTCAATAGATCCGTTAAAATACTAGAGATTTTGTCGATTTTCTAGTAATTAGGTCGTAATGTTTCCATTTTATTAATAGCTTCTATTTGTTAAAATTTAAAAACATCATTATTAACAAAAAAATTCAAGGAGGAGATGGAAAAATGACAAACTTACAACTATTTGAAGAAAACGAAATGAATCATCTGAATGAAAGGAATGAAATGGAAGTAGAGGAATTCTACTATAAATTATGGGAAGATGATCGACTATAATTACTCAAAATATTTTTCTGCTATGAAAAACAAGAGCTGAGACATCTAAAATAGGAATATTTTAATCAGCTCTTTTTTTCATGAATGTTTTACCCAATAAATCCTTCTAATTCCTCATCTAAAACCTTCCAATTTAAATCCAATTAACCTGCATACTCCGCCAAACAAAATTTAAATTTTCTAAAATATTATTTTAACATAGTTACCATGATATAATCCGACTATGTTTAAAAATACATCTGTACTCGGAGGGCGGACATGGCAAGTGAAGCACATTTAAAGAAAAATATTGGTTTTATAGTTTCTACCTCAATTGTTGTTGGTACGGTCATTGGATCAGGAATTTTTATGAAACCAGGTATTGTTATTTCTGATACTGGAAATTCGTCAATGGCACTATTAGCTTGGATTATTGGCGGGATTATTACGCTTGCAAGCGGTTTGACAATTGCTGAAGTCAGTGTCAAAATACCGAAAACCGGCGGATTATACCACTATATTGAAGAAGCTTACGGGAACTTTTGGGGATTCTTGTGCGGATGGGTGCAAACTCTTGTTTATGGGCCTGCGTTGATGGGAGCTCTTGGTTTATATTTTGGAACCCTCGTGGCCGGCTTTTTCGGCTTCGCTGACAGCTACAAAATTGGTATTGCTATTATTACGATGATTTTTCTTGTTGGCATGAACCTATTAGGAACCCAGTTTGGCGGATTTATTCAAAACATCTCCACAATCGGAAAATTAATTCCCATTACTCTCATTGCTGTTTTTGGAATTGCCAAAGGCGGTACCCCAATCCTTAACATGGCAAGCGGACAAAGTCATGCTGTTGGGATGGGTGCTGCAGTCTTGGCTACTTTATGGGCGTACGATGGCTGGATGAATGTTGGATATATGGCGGGAGAAATGAAAAACCCGGCAAAAACCCTCCCAAGAGCCATTATTACTGGTATTGTTATTGTTACTACAGCCTATCTTACAGTCAATATTGCCATGCTGCATGTATTACCTGCCAGCAAAATCGCTCAGTTAGGCCCGAATGCAGCTAGCACCGCAGCGACTCTGCTTTTTGGAAGAGTTGGCGGAAATCTTATTACGATCGGAATCATGGTTTCTATCTTCGGATGTTTAAACGGTAAAGTTCTTACCTTCCCGCGGATTCCTTTTTCAATGGCGGAAACAGGAATGCTGCCTGCGTCTAAAATGCTGTCGAGAGTTCATCCTAAATTTAAAACGCCTGTCGGTGCTACTTTAGCGCAGTTGATCATTTCTATTCTCATGATGCTTTTAGGGAACCCTGACCGCCTATCTGATATTGCCATTTTTGCCGTCTTTATGTTTTATGGATTAGCCTTTTTCTCTGTCTTTTTGCTTCGTAAAAAAGGAATGGGCAGCAGCAACCTCTATAAAGTTCCTTTATATCCAATCACTCCGATCGTTGCTGTTCTCGGTGGAGTCTACATTGTTGGAAGCACCATTATCAATACTCCGATTGATACGGTGTTGTCAATTGGGATAGCGATTATTGGAATCCCGGTTTACAAAGTTTTAAAATCAAGAAATGATCGAAATAAATTATTATCAAAAGCCAGTTAAAAAGGAACAGCCTTTAATCACATTTAAATGTGATTAAAGGCTGTTCCTTTTCTTAATAGTAAAACACAAAGAAAAAATTACTCTCGGATTTCATCATACATTTTATTCAGTAAATAGATGAGTTGATCTTTTTCTTCTTCTGTTAAACTGGCCGTCAACCGTTCATTGGCACCACTTAAAATTCCAAGAAGAGTGGGCTTGAAATTGAGACCCTTTTGTGTTGGGTAAATCATGCAAGAACGGCGGTCTTTAGCGTCTTCCATTCTTTGGATATACCCTTCATTCTCTAAAAATTTCACTGTTCTTGCAGTAGTTGCTTTATCAAATTTCAAGTCATTTGTTAATTGATCCTGGTTAATTCCTGGACGTGTTAAAATTTCCATTAAAAAACTGTGCTGTCCTCCCCCGCCTAATTGAAATTCCTTTAAGTCTTTGGCAAGGTATTTTTGATTCTGTCGGTTGATAAGGGAAATTAATTTACCTATTGGGACTTTTTTCATTTCTTCCCCTTCTTGCTAAGAATAATATCTAATTGAATTTTAACGGATAATAGTTGCATCCGCAACAAAATTAGATTAAAATTATGCACTAGAAATAGTTGCATCTGCAACTAACCTGCCAAAAATGAGGTGTTCTGCTTGAGCTCAATTCCCAAAACCTATCAAGAAGATGAAAATGTTCAAAAAAGACGCTGGCTGATTTTGGTCATTTTGAATCTATTCGTTTTTATGTCCACGCTTGATGGAAGTATTGTCAACATCGCACTGCCTGTTATATCCAAAAATCTTAGTTTACCAATAGCAAAAACGGAATGGGTAGTCAGCAGTTATTTAATTGCCATTTGTACGTTAATTCTCTTTTTCGGAAAGTTAGGAGATATTATAGGAAAAATTAAGATTTTTAAGTGGGGGACAATTATCTTTATCATTGGTTCCCTTTTATGCGGTTTTAGCAAAACATTGCCGCTATTAGTCACATTTCGCGCTGTTCAAGCCTTGGGAGCCTCAATGACAATGGCCAACAGTCAAGGAATCGTTACCGATATTTTTCCAGCGCGGCAACGGGGAAAAGCATTAGGATTAATTGGAACATTCGTTTCCCTTGGGAGTATAGCCGGGCCTAGCCTTGGGGGAGTCATCGTGTCTGCATTAGGCTGGGAATACATCTTTTGGGTGAATGTTCCAATTGGATTGATTGTCATTGCCTTGGGGTGGAGAATGCTTCCAAGGGATTTAATCAAAATCACCGCAAAACTGGATATTACCGGAAGCCTCCTATTTGCCTTGTTTATTATTTCATTATTTGTCTCCCTTTTATTAGGACAGCAAGTTGGTTATGGAGATATTCGAATTATCCTCTCTTTTGTTGTGGCGCTAATCTCTTTTGTTGTTTTTCTTTGGGTAGAGAATCACAAATCGGAACCAATGCTCCACTTAGCATTGTTTAAAAATCCGTTATTTTCACTGAGCATCTTATGTGGTTTTCTCGTCTTTGTTGCTAATTTCTGTTTTAATATCATTTCACCATTCTATACACAAAATATCCTGCTGCTAACACCTTTGAGTGCTGGCTTTTTATTGATGCTTTTTCCGATTACAATGGCCATAGTAGCTCCATTAAGCGGATCGTTATCGGATAAGATCGGTTCTGAACTGTTAACCTTTCTCGGCCTGCTTGTAATGGCCATTGCACAAATTGGTCTTGCAACACTCCATGACGGAAGTCCGATTGCTCTTGTTGGAACATTGGTTGGTATGCTTGGACTGGGAAGCGGATTGTTTCAATCTCCTAACAATTCTCTAGTCATGTCAACCGTGCCGCGTACGCAGTTGGGAATCGCAGGCAGCGTCAATTCTCTAGTAAGAAACGTTGGAATGGTCGTCGGGATTTCGCTTGCCACAACTGTACTTTTTGGCGTGATGAGCCATAAAGCCGGCTATCGTGTTACAGGCTTAATCCCGCACAGGCCTGATATTTTTCTAGAAGGAATGCATGTTGTTTTTATCGGCTCCGCGTCAATCTGCTTTGTAGCCGCAATGTTAACCGGATGGAGATTAATAAAGGCTAAACTGACACCTGCAAGATCTCAACATTAATATTTAAAAGTGACAAAAGACACCGAACAGGTGTCTTTTTCTTGCAAATTTACAGTTCATAAAATCTTTTCGTATTTTGATAAATGGTATCCGCCGTTTGTTCAGCTGAAAGCTTCTTTATTTTTGCAATCGTGGTAATTGATTCTTTGATCATGGTTGGATGGGTCATTTTTCCAAGGAATGGTCCCTTAAATGGCCACGGACCATCTGTTTCTGCCATTAATTGTTCCAATGGATATTCTTGAACTAAGTGCTGAATTTCTTCCTCATAACAAACATCAGGTGTTATCGATATGTAATATCCGTTTTGGATCATCCTCGATATTGTTTTCATATCTCCTTTAAACCAATGAAAATGGGCTTTTTCCACAGAATGTTTTTCTAATAAATCACAAACAAATGGAGCATCATCATAGACAGAATGAAGTACAATTGGCTTTTGATAATCTTTTGCCATGCAAATAAAGTGCTCGAGCAGTTCCAGATATTTAGCATAATCCTTATCTGATACCTTATTTTCTGTCCTTAAATAGTAAGGCAGACCTACCTCCCCTATGGCGGCCATTTTATTTTGGTGAGCGTCGATCCAAGTAAATAATTCATTTAACTGCTTTTCATCCGGAAGGGGTTGTTCAGGATGCCATCCAAACGCGGGCCTTACTTTTGGATACACTTTTGATAATTCGAGGTTGCGTTTACATGAATCAAGATGAAAGGAAACTGAAAGCAAAACATCTATTAATGCTGAATCTTCGAGAATCTGTTTTATTTCCTGATCCTGGTAATGATCTAAATGGATATGGGCATCTATTATTTTCATTCAAATATTCACTCCGCACTTAGTGTGAATCCAAGATCATTTTCTTTTTTTACTAATGATTGATAAATTTTTCTTTTTAAATCGATAAACTGTTCATCAAGCAGCAAATTTTCATCACGCGGACGGGAAAAAGGTATTTTCACATCCATATGGACCTTTGCTGGCTTTTCTGACAATACTAAAATGCGATCTGACAAAAATAATGCTTCTTCAATATTATGAGTTATAAATAAAACCGTCCGTTTGTGCGTTTCCCAAATCGACAAAAGCCATTTTTGCATTTCAAATCTTGTCAGCTCGTCCAAGGCTGAAAAAGGTTCATCAAGGCAGATGATCTTTTGCGGACTTAATAAAGCACGAATGAAAGCAGCTCTTTGCTTCATACCTCCTGAAAGCTCATGGGGATAGGCTTTCGCATAATTCTCAAGTCCTGCCATTTCGAGCATCTCTTTTGCTCTTTCCGCTTCGCGCTTCCCTTGAAGCTCCTGACCTAAAAGAACATTGTTAAGGACCGTCCTCCATGGAAAAAGCGATGCCGTTTGCGGCATATAACTAATGTAACCGCGCTTTCCGTTTATTCGATTACTTTCCAAAGAAATATCACCACTGTCAGGAGTCAGCAGTCCGCCAATTAAATGAAAAAGCGTACTTTTTCCGCTGCCGGAAGGTCCGATTATCGACACGAATTCATCCTTTTCAATAGAAAAATTCATTTCCAGCAATACCTGGTTCTCCCCAAACCCTTTCGAAACATTTTTAATCTGCAAATGGCTCACCGTTCTTCCTCTCCCTTTGGCTGCCAGCGGACCACAGCTTTTTCAAGCAGAATAATCAAAAGAAAAAACAGCAGGCTCAACAGCATAATGGTAAAAATCGCTACAAATACCCTGTCCGTCCGAAAGGAAGAAGAGGCAAATGTCATATATACCCCAATCCCTTGTTTCGAACCAAGCCATTCGGAAATGACCGCCCCCATCACACTGTAAGTAGCGGATATTTTCAGCCCAGAAAAGATGGATGGAAGGGCAAACGGGAGCTCAAGTTTTCGGAAAACCTGTGTTTTTGATGCCCCTGCCATCAACATATAATGCTTCAGCTCGGCAGGAGTCTGCTTGAAGCCATCCAATGCCGCAACCGTAATCGGGAAAAAACATACAAGTGTGATGACGATAATTTTCGGCAATAACCCGAAGCCAAACCAAATGACAAGCAGCGGGGCAAGCACAATGATTGGTACATTCTGCGATAAAATCAGAAGAGGATAAAATGAATCTCTCAAAACCGGCACGAGATGAAGAAACACCGCTGCGGCTATCCCAATAACTGCTCCAACCGCAAACCCATATAATGTGATGGTTGCTGTTGATAAAACGTCAGGATAGAAATTCTTCCACCCAGCGGCAGCTTCTGCCAAAACCTTTGTGGGAGCAGGCAAAAGCCATGGATCAATCTTTGCCGTTTTTACTACGGTTTCCCAGATAATGAACAAAAGGAGGAGAACCGACACAGGTCTCCACCCTTTCAAAAATAACTGTCTCATCAGCGATATTTCTCCGTTAATTGATCCATTGTAATTCCAGCAGGCTGATAAAGCACCTTAATCTGTGAAATGACATTTTTGCTGCCGATTTCAATCATCCGTTTGTTCATTTTTTCGATAACCTGAAAGAGTAGAGAGAGCTCACCTTCCATCGTTGTTTCAAGAGGATGAACCTCATATTTTACCCCTGACTTCTGTATGACGCGAATTGCCTCATCCACATACGGGATCACGTCTTCGCCATCCTTTGTTTTAGGCAGGATTTGAATGCTGACTAGTGAATTGGCCATGTCTTTCACCTCCTATTTAGGTAAAAATTCGTTGGTAAAGGCTTTCGAAGAATCCAGCTTTTTATCAAGGAGTTTGTGATCATACATCCAAGAAGCATAGTTATCCCAAACGGACTTTTTCTGATAGCCCCATTGTTTGGCATCATCCTGGTATTTAGGAGACAACCATTTTTGGCTTGCTTTAACAAGCTTTGGATCTAGATCCGGAGCAGCTTTGATTAGAATATCCGCAGCCTTGTCCGGATTTTTTATCGCAAACTCATATCCTTCAGAAGCAGCCTTTAAAAAGGCTTTGACCGTTTCTGGGTTCTTCGATATCATTTTTTCATTTGTTTCTAATACAGGAGTATAGTAGTCAAGCTTTTTGGAGTAATCCGTTAAGTAAATCATGTTGATTTTTTCTCCGCGCAGCTCTGCTCCCACTCCGTCCCAGCCATAGTAAATCCAGGCAAAGTCAATATTCTTTTTAATGGCTGTAAAAAAGTCTGTATCTCCAATGTTCACAACCGTTACTTTATTGACATCGGCATTTTCTGTTTTCATTAAGGATTCAATAACCGGTTTTTCTGTCGGACCTCCCCATCCACCATAAGTTTTTCCTTCAAAATCTTTTGGTGTTTTAATATTTTTCGAGGCTGGTGAAGCAAATCCTGAAGTATTATGCTGAATAACTGCTGCGATTGATACAAGTGGAATCCCCTGAACACGAGCCTGAGTTACTGCCTCCTGATAACCGACACCAAATTCAGCCTTTCCCGAAGCGACAAGCTGGTCAGCACCTGCTTGTCCGGGATTGATGATGTTTACATCCAGCCCTTCCTTTTCAAAATAGCCTTTTGCTTTCGCTACATAAAGTCCCGTATGGTTTGTGTTCGGCGTCCAATCGAGCACAACCGTTACCTTTTTTAGCGATTGACCGTTATCTTTTCCGCTTTCAGCTTTATTATTGCTGCAGCCGGCAATGAGAAAAACACTTAAAAGTAAAATAAGCCATTTTTTCATGTTTAAAACCCCCGCGATCCTATTTGATTTGAATCAATTTCGTGAAATAAATCGGATATAAAACCAAAAGAATAGGTAAATCGTTCGATATAACAGCAAAAAGCACCCAAGGAAAGAACCTTGAGTGCATATCAAAAACAAGCAGTTTAAAATATGTTCCCTCCGCTGGTCTCAACCAGATCAGGTTCCAAGAGTCATCGCTCACGGACGATTTCTCAACCGGCAACACCGGTTCCCCTACAATTATGTATTCAATTTATTTCCTCTACATTATAGCAAAGCCTAAAAAATATACTAGTAAAATGATAAAATTTCGATCAATTTTTCGTCAGATAATCCAGACAAATAAAGAAAACTCTTCGATTGGTGAGCCTAAAAGGCGATGACAGAGGCGTAGATGCCCTTATGCGGACTGGGAAAGTATAAATTAGCAAAAAATTTATACTTTCCCAATAGCTAAAAATGAACGACAGCCAAACACTGTCGTCCATCCTCCTTTTTGTTATTTAATAATTGGAAGCGGTTTGTTCAGCCATTCGTTGTAAAACGCATCGATATCCGGTTCGAAATCCTTGAGGATTGGATACCATGGTGTAACGGCTTCTACTTCCAGCTGGGCTGCACATTCCGGGCAGTAATATTCTCGAATTACCTGCCAATCCGGATGCGGTGACAGCATCTCCGGATATAATTCCGCCATTTTTTCTTCTTTGTCCCGGACATGAATGAGCGCATGCATTTTCCAGTTATCATCGGCTTCGCAAAATTCATGCCCGCAGTCACATTTCACAACCCGCTTCCCATGTGGCTTGGCAACAATATATAAATGAAGGCCGGCTGGCAGTAAGATCGGATCTTCCCATTCAACTCTTTCCTGAAGAATGCTAAGGTATTTTTCAAAACGGTCCGCATCCTTAAAATTTGAGAGCATTTCCTTTAATTTGTAAAAGTCAATTGTTCCATCTATCAACTCTTCAATTGTTTTTCGTTCATATTGTGTCATATATTCACCCCATTCTATTTATTGTGATTTATTTTTGCTCCAAAGACAGGAACTCCTAATTCAGCTTCTGTAAGTTTCCAATCCTGCGGCAGATTCCAGAATTCTTTGAACTCATTTGCAAAGCTGGAACTCAGCGCAAAACTTCCTGCATACATGTGGCGAACCTGAACGCTTGCATCTTTGTTGATGATCCTTTGTTTTTCTAGTTTCATCCACTCTTTGACAGGAATCCCCCGGTTGAGCCGTTCTTTTCGAATTTTCCCCCGGCGTTTTTCGGTTGCTTTTGCATCCACAACGTACATCCCTTTTTCGTTTTTGCTGACAACCGCTCCATAGACACTTTCGGCAAAGCGCGGCAGTAAATGTCCTTCATTTAAGTCTTCTTCAATTGCCTGAGGTTTACGCTCCAGCGGATCTCCAAAGCCTGGACCCCCGCGAAGGTAGTTCAAATACAGGTCATAATTATCAAAAATAGTTTCAGTCGTTATTGCCTGCTTATCGCGGATTACTTCCTTTGCATCCATCACCTTTTCATAGTCTGGATAATCAGGGTCCGTATCGCCTCCAGTAGGGATTGGAAGCTGTTTTTCAATCCGTTCTTTCAAGTTCGTTGCATGAGCTTCAAAACGATAACCAGCGGCTGCCGGATAACCGCCCATCAAGCCGCAGTCACTTGACATATAGCCGTTGCCCATAAAGAACATCGTCCAGTCTTTGGCGCCATAAACCATCCGCAGTGTCTCATAGCCGCTGCCGCCGCGATACTTTCCATAACCAGCGGTATTTGGCTTGATGCTTCTGCCCAGATAAAGCAGCGGCTCAGCCAGCTCCCAAATTTCCATGTCGCCCATGTCACCTTCAGGATTCCAAATTGCAGCAGCGTGGCTGATGCCATCACGGACCGCACCCGCACCGACACCTTCTGCAGCAGACTCAAAACTGTTTACGGCATGATTTTCATTAAATTGGTTATACCCTCCGCCTTGCAGCCAGTTCGATGTATTGGCATTACCAGCATTCACCTCTTCAAGATAGCCGCGGGCATAATAGTTGCGGCTTAAAGCACGCCATAGTGGACTCCAAGCCGATACTAGGAAGTGCCATGCGTAGCTGTGGGCAGTCCGAATATCATCCGGATTCAGCCACGACCCGTATGGAAGGTCAAATTGACTAGCGTAAAGGGCGCCGTCGTTGACGCGGTCATTCGGTATTAACGTTTGGGACATCATGACCCAAATTCCGCTTGTTATTGCTACAGGTGTAGCGTTATAGCTATGCCATCCCCAGCGGTTAACACCTTCAAAATTAATTTGGAATTTGCCATCGTTATGAACCGTCAATTCCGTAGGTGCGTGCATAATGGTGTCTACTTTGGCAAAAGGCGGGACATCCAAATTTTTATACGGCACATCTACAAAGGATACTTGGCGGTATTTTCCTGGAATAAGCAGACTTTTTACCTGGTTAACAAAGCCGCGGCGCCCATCCTCAATGACTTCTCGAATAAATTCTTTATAGGTTTCAGCACCCTCTTCCCGGATAATATCCAAAACAAGATCGCGAATCATATGGCAGCCGGCAATTCGGGTCCGCTCATCTAGTAACCAATATTTGGTTGTCCGAACAGAACGCTGGCTTTCAATCAGCCAGTCCTTTGAAAGAGTGTCGTTTTTCCCGATTTTACGGCAGGCAATTTGATAGCCATCATCATATCGTGTAACAGGACCAACCGTCATACTTCCCGGTGCGGTTGCACCTACGTCAATTACATGTGTTACTCCGCCGACCCAGCCAATCAGCTCCCCCTCATAAAAAACAGGAACAATCGTATGGACATCACATGGATGCACATTTCCGATTTGGCAATCGTTGTTACAGAAAATATCGCCATCCTCAATGCCGGGATTCGACTCATAATCATTTTTAATCATATATTTAATAGCAGAACCCATTGTACCGACATGAATAATGATGCCGGTAGATGTAACGACAGAGTCCGCTTCCGGTGTGTAAAGTGTAAAGCAAAGTTCCCCTTCCTGCTCTACAATAGGAGATGCAGCAACTTTTTTGGCTGTTTCCCGTGCATGAACAACTCCGCCCCGCAATTTTGAAAAGATTTTTTCATAGCGGATCGGATCCGTTTCTTTTAGCGGCAATGTTCTTAACCCGGCATAGTGTCCTGTTTCACGGCTAACTTGATCGACTTCCTGCCGCATTTGCAGCAGTGTTTTTCCATCCCAGCCGATATTTTTACGATTTTGCAGATCTTTTTCACTGGTCCTCATTCGCTAAACCCCCTTTAGATTAAAGTTCCTTTAAATGGAAAATGCGATGCTGATCAAGGCTTGCTTCAAACCCCGGCGGAACCACAAACGTCGTTGCAGGAGATTCAAGGATGGAAAAAGCCCCAATTTTATTGCCTGGTTCCAGTTTTTCCATCTCCCAAATATTCGCCTTCACCCATTCTCCTTTCCAGTACACATCACGGATGCCTAAGAATGCCTCTCCTGACGGTCTTTCACTGACAAATGGCTCCTCAGGAATTCTTGGTTTTGCAACCTCAACCACCCCGCGGATAATCGCTCCCGTAATGCTGTAACCCAGTTCCGGAGATTTGGCTGCCTTTGCATACACTCTTGTATACGTATCTTCAAAGGCTTCCGCTAATGACTCCCAATCACTGACGCTGGAGAATTTTTCAATCGGCGCTTCAATTTCCAAATCGTTTAATTGACCTTGGTATTGCATGCGGAAGAAGAGACGGAAATCTACCTCTTTGCGGTTAAATGAATTTTTTTCAAACTCTACTGCCACTTTTTCCTTTAGTTCGTCCCATGCGTCCTGTAACTCTTTTCCCGCGATTAGTTTTGCATTGTCCCCGCTGTCAAAATCAACGTTGATGTCCAATGTTTTATCATAACGGTATTCAAAGTCAGCTGCTCCGCACCCAAATGCCGAAAATCCTGCTGCCCATGCCGGCACAAGGACATCCTCAAAACCTAGACCTTTCGTATAGCCTGCAGTGTGGAGCGGTCCGCCGCCTCCATAAGAGAAGCATACGTACTGGGATGGTGAGTACCCTTTGCCCAGAATCATTGATTCCAAGTAGTTGCGAAGTTGTGATTCAAGCAAATCAATGACTCCATAAGCTGCATCCTCTACCGATAAACCAAGCGGATCGGCCACTTGCTTCTTGACCGCTTCATAAGCTCGATTTCGATCGAGCTTGACTTCTCCACCAAGGAAGTTATTTGGGTTGATTAATCCTAAAACGACGTGGCAGTCTGAAACGGTTACGGTATCGATCCCGCCCTCCGGATAACAAACTCCTACTCTCGAACCCGCACTGTCTGGACCCAAAGTTAATGATTTAAAGTTTGGATCGATGCGGACAAAGCTGCCTGCCCCGGCTCCGACGGTATCCATCGCAACAAGCGGAAGAGATAACACAAGTCTTGCCATATCCGGGCTTGTGTTAATGCTTAGATCCCCTTGCGTGATCAAGGCCATATCAAAACTGGTGCCTCCAATATCCGAGCAGGCGATATTTGGAATTCCAAGTTTTTCGCCAAGATACTTAGCTCCGACGACGCCGCCGATCGGTCCGGATACAAGTGTTCGCGCCAATTCATTCGCCTGTGTACTAATCGTTCCACCGTGGCTGGCCATCACGCGAAGATCAAATGAAGCACCATGGTCACGCAGCATGTCGTCAATTTTTGAAAGGGTTTCCCGCGATGGGTCAGCTGCATAGGCTTCAATAATGGTTGTATTCGTTCGATGGGATTCCTTGCGGACAGGGTAATAATCTACGGAAGCAAATACCGGAATGTCTTTCCCTGCTTTTTTCATCAATGCTTTGGCAATATCGCGGATTCTTCGTTCGTGGGTTGGATTCTTATACGAATGAAGAAGACTGATGACAATCGCTTCCACATCCTGCTCCAATAACTCCAGAACGGCTGGTTCTACTTCATGTTCATAAAGAGGAATAACAACATTGCCAAAAAGGTCCACCCGTTCAGTAACGCCTTTTGTCCTTTCCCTTGGAACAAGCGGCGGATCGTAGCGGTGCGTGTTTAAATGAAGCCGGTCTGAATAGGAATAGCCAAGGTAAGCCTGGATGGCGCGGCCCATCCGATGAAAATCTTCCATTCCTTTATTGACGATCAAACCAACACGCCGTCCTTTTCTGGACACCAGCCGGTTTAGCATCGCCGTACCGGAATAAACACCGGCGAGAAGCTTTGGAAATGCTTCTTCCACGCAAGTATTCCAATACGTGAGGGCATCTTTAGCGGAGTTGAGAAGACCGATTGATTCGTCTTCTGGTGTCGATTGTGCCTTACCAACAACAAAATCACCGTTTTCATCAATAATGAAGGTATCTGTCATTGTACCGCCGGCATCAATTGCAAGTATTTGAGCATTCCTTGTTGAAACTGTTTCCATCCATTTCTCCCCTTTCTTCAATAGAACCTTTTTGGTTTCATCTTTATAACTTGCAAGAAGTGTGCCAATCCTCTAAAAGCTTAAAAAAGAGGAAATGAAATGGTTTTAAAATAGTGGAGTGTAGCGTTTTGCATCAATTGTTTCGCAACATACCCAAATTCCCGCTACAATCAGTTCCATTGAACTATCGACCACTCATTTATTTTTGCAAGTGTAGATGTTATAATATTCAAAATATTTATTGTTTTGGAGGTAACAATGAGGAATCCCTTTATTTCGATTTTCTCTACAAAAAACCTGCCAGAAAAAACAAAAGAATTGCTTACCTTCTGGGAATTTTTCGTTTCCAATAAACAAAACGAAATAGTTCCTAGAAAAATCCGCACCAATATTTTAGCTTCTTGGAAACGTTGTCAAGAAACTGGAATCAACCCCCAGCAATTGCAAGCAAAACCGGCATTAAACCATTCTGAACTCTCCGGCGTGCTAATGGAATCAGAATTATACTATACGGCAAGACCGATAATGGATGATTTGTTTTATAAGATGAAGGGAACCGGCTACCTAGCGGCATTATCGGATCAAAATGGAAGATTAATCTATCTGAAAGGAGATTCGGACATCATCTCAGAGGCTGAAAAAATGAATTTCGCTGCTGGAATGGATTGGAGTGAGCAAGCTGCCGGAACGAACGCTATTGGTACAAGCATCGTTACGAAGAACCCGATTCAAATTTTCTCTGCAGAACATTTCTGCCAGGGCTGCCATCCTTGGACATGCTCCTCTGCCCCCATCACCCACCCGTTTACAAAAGAAATCATAGGTGCTGTTGATTTTACAGGATTATGGGTCACCGCTCAGCCCCATACGCTCGGACTGGCTATTTCCACTGCCAAAGCTATTGAAATAGAACTGGCCAAATTGTATCTCGAAGTCAATCAATTTTTGACAGATTTCTTTTACAAAGCCATTCAAAAATGGAGAAATGATTCCATTGTCATTTTGGATTCGACTTTGTCCGTTGTTAATAGCAGCACAAAATTAGCCGGAACCTTTCAGTTATCAACTGGTAGCAGACTGCAAAATCACCCGGATTTTCAATTAATCGCCAAAGTACTGTCTGATTTAGAAAAATTCCCCGAACAAAACCTTCCAGCCAAAGAATATTTCATAAAAAATTTTGCTGTCATTGAAATAGAACGAATCTTCTTCATGGGCAAGTCAGCGGGCTTTATGCTGGTCATGAAAGAAACGACGATAGAAAATCAGATAACCTCCCCAGTTAGCTATAAAATCGAATCACCGACAGAGTTAATCGGTCAATCAGAGGAATTTTTGTCCTCCATTAAGAAGTGCCAAAAAGCAGCCTTATCCAACGTTCCCATCCTAATACTCGGAGAAAGCGGCACCGGAAAAGAAAAAATCGCCAAGCTCATACATAAGTCAAGTCAACGGGAAGAAAAACCATTTATCGCGATCAACTGCGGGGCTGTCCAAAAAGAATTGATTGGCAGTGAATTGTTCGGTTACGAGGGAGGAACCTTTACCGGAGGCGCCAGGAGCGGGAAAAAAGGAAGATTCGAAGAAGCGGAAGGGGGTACTTTGTTTTTAGATGAGATTGGAGAAATGCCGCTCGATTTGCAAGTACATTTGCTGAGAGTTTTACAGGAAAAAGAGATTACAAAGCTGGGTTCATCGAAAACGATTCCTGTAAATGTTAGAATTGTTGCCGCAACCAATAAAAATCTATATGACTTATGCAAACAAGGCCTTTTTCGTGAGGATTTATTATTCAGGCTAAATGTGGTCAGCATTGCGATTCCGCCTCTTCGTGAACGCAAGGAAGATCTATACTCCCTCTCTGAATATTTTTTAAATCAGTTTGCCAAAAAGTACGAGAAGAGTTCTCTTACATTAAATTCCGAAGCTTTAAATTTTTTTGGTGAATATGATTGGCCTGGCAATATCAGAGAGCTGCAAAATGTACTGGAATATGCGGCTATTTTTTGTATTTCTAATGAATTAACCGTCAATGATTTGCCGGCCTACTTAAGCGAAAGATTCAAATCAGCTTCTGCTGATACTCGATGTCCTGAGGGTACTTACCTCGAAAACGAGGAACAAAAAATTCTTATTCGCCTTTTAGAGGAAACCGATTGGAATTTATCCGCGGCGGCTAAAAAATTAGGAATTGCGCGAACGACCTTGTACCGAAAGCTGAAAAAATATCGTTTGAAACAGAAATAAAATAGAGGATGCTGTAAAAGAAGCGTATTCTTCAACAGCATCCTCTGTTTATTTATTTGCTATCAGTTTGGCTATTTCCGATAGTGCCCCGCCGATGGATTCTTGAATAACGTAAGTTTGCGGGTCGGAGTCAAGCGGAGTCGTTCCTTTATTAATGATGATAATCGGTACATCTGGCTTCCGGTATCGCGGAAAATGAGCAAAAGGGGTTACTTTTAAGCTTGTCCCAAGAACTAAGAGAAGATCGGCTTTCCTGATTTCATTTATAATTTTATTAAATCCTTCATGGGTAAACCATTCCCCGGTATCTCCATATAAGACGACATCAGGCTTGATAAACCGATCCTGTTCCCGGTACGTCTCGCAGTAATGACACACATAAAAATCATGCGATTCTTTCATTTTCCCGGCCATTTCTTCAATTTGATATTTTTTTCCGCAATGCAGGCACGTTGCCGTTTTCATCGTCCCATGAAATTCAATCACATGGCGGCTGCCAGCTTTTTGATGGAGTTCATCAATATTTTGAGTAATGATGAGTTTTATTTTTCCATCCATCTCCCATTCTGCTAAGATTTCATGTCCTGCATTTGGGGCTGCATCCGGATGATAAAGGGCTGAAAAAGCAAATTGATAAAACTCATATGGATTTTTATAAAAATAATCGAGGGAAAGGACCTGCTCCGGAACCATTTTGTAAATTCCTTTACTGGATCTGAAATCCTTTATCCCTGATTCAGTGCTAATTCCGGCCCCTGTCAATACAACAATGCTGTTAGCTTTTTCGATTAATTCCGCACATTTTTTAATCATATTTTCTTCCATTGTTTATTGGATACTCCTATGTTTAATTTAAAAAAGGTTCAAGCTTTGCTTATTGGCATAATAATCAAAGTAGTCTTTTACAAAGTCATAAAATAGTTTTTCAGATGGTGACAATTCGCGATGTTTTGGCGTGATTAACCCCACCGTCCTTCTTACATCAGGCTGACTGATTACGACCTTTACGGTGTTGTTGGGCAGATTTTCACTAAGAAAAAGCTCCGGCAACAAGGTTATTCCAATTCCGGCAGAAACGAGACCTTTTATTGCATCCAAATCCTCGCCTTCACAAGGAATCTTAGGCTTAAACCCAGCCAGCTGACATGCCTCCTCGACGATTTTGCGAAGGACGAATCCCTCAGGAAATAAAATAAACTGTTCCCTTGCTAAATGATAAAGAGAAATGCTTTCTTTATCAGAGAGCCAATGATTTTCCGGTAATAGCGCAACAAACCTTTCGATAAAAAAGATATCGGAGCGAACATCTGGATCACTTGTTGGAACAGGACCTATAAACGCTAAATCAATTTCCCGATTTTTTACTCCATCCGTCAAAAAGGAATAGGACCCTTGCCGCAAATGAAAGCGGATATCGGGATGTACCTTTTTAAAAGCAGAAATAATTTGCGGGAGCGTGTTTCCCGCTAAACTTGAAGGAAAACCGATCCGAATTGTTCCTTGTTCCGGATTAATATATTCGTCAATGATTCTTTTAGCGTTCTCAATTGCTTTTATAGCAATGACAGCCTGTTCGGCAAACAAGCGGCCAACTGGTGTAAGCTTAATATTACGTCCTTCCCTTTCGAGAAGCTGTACCCCAAGCTCTCCCTCTAAATTTGCGATTTGGCGGCTTACAGCGGACTGAGCAATGTGTAAATTCTCCGCGGCTAGTGAAATATGCTCTTGTTTTGCCACTTCTATAAAATATTTTAGTTGTCGAATTTCCATTTAAAGTTCCTTCTATCTCTTTTTGAGATGATTTCTTTTCATTCTAATGTGTATTATAGAATATTTAATTTCCCTTTTAAATATCCATTTGCAGTAAAATGTGTTTTTGCCTCCATTTCCTGCCGAAGTATTCCAAAATGATTTATTCAAATCTATCATTTTTAAAATATTGCTGTTATTTTGAAGATTCCGTATATAATAACCTCTTGTTTTCATATTTGTGTAGTAAAATAAAAGCATAGACGATTTTTTTCAAGTTCTGAGGATAGAAAATGTATGGACGATCTTCTGAATTAAATGACTTGAAAATGCGAGGAGGCAATAAGAGATGAAACAGATGACGAAGCAAGAAAAGAGCTGGATTTTTTATGACTGGGCTAATTCAGCCTACTCCTTATTGATTATTACAGCCGTTTTCCCGTTATACTTTAAAGCTGCAGCAGCAAAGGCCGGTGTTTCCCCCGCAGATTCTACCGCCTATTGGGGATACACCAATTCATTAGCGACCCTTCTCATTTCGATCTGTGCCCCTGTCCTGGGGACTGTCGCAGATTATCGCGGGTTCAAAAAGCGTTTCTTCACATTTTTCTTTTTGCTCGGAGTTGTTTTTACTGCCCTGCTTGCAGTAGTTCCGCATAACGAATGGATCTTTTTACTGGGATGTTATCTGCTTACCTTAATCGGCTTTGCAGGTGCCAATATTTTTTATGATTCATTTCTTGTCGATGTAGCAAAGGAAGATAGAATGAACCAAATTTCATCAAAAGGATTTGCTATGGGTTATATAGGCAGTACGATTCCTTTTATCATCAGTATCCTTCTAATTATCCTGTCACAGAAAAAAATCATCCCGCTTTCTGTAACATCATCAAGCCAGGCAGCCTTTGCCATTACTGCCCTTTGGTGGGGATTATTTACCATTCCAATGTTAAAAAATGTCGAACAGGTTTATTATATTGAAAGAGTCCCTCATCCTGTATCCAACAGTTTCCGAAGAATGTTTCAGACTCTCAAACATATTAAATCCTATCGTCCGCTGTTTTTATTTTTGCTTGCGTATTTCTTTTATATTGACGGGGTCGATACCATCATCACCATGTCTGCTTCATATGGTTCAGATTTAGGAATCAGTTCAAATAATTTATTGATTATATTATTTGCCACCCAAATCGTTGCTGCTCCTTTTGCGCTTTTATACGGGAAGCTCGCGGATAAATTTAAAGGAAAAACCATGCTGCTGGCAGGAATATTCGTTTATATCGTAATCTGCACCTACGCTTACTTTTTAAAAACAACTTTGGATTTCTGGGTTTTAGCCATGCTGGTTGCCTCCTCCCAAGGAGGAATTCAAGCATTAAGCAGAGCTTATTTTGCAAAATTAATTCCGAAAGAGACATCAAACGAGTTTTTTGGATTTTATAATATTTTCTATAAGTTTGCAGCCATTCTTGGACCTTTTTTAGTTGGGATTACCTCTCAAATAACCGGTACCAGCAGAAGCGGTGTCTTTAGTCTGGTTATTTTGTTTATTATTGGAGGCTTTCTTCTTACCCGGGTTCCTGAAGCAAAAGAAACGAATCAATCGAATACGTTTGCTCAATAACACCTTCTCTATCCGAGCTTCTTCGACATATATGACATTTATCATCTTTACTTTATCCTATCAAATGTCTTATTATTGTCTAAGGATTGTGATGAGGTCTTAATAAAGTATCTCCTTACATAGTAATTTTCCTAATAGTGCGACATATATATTATGACCAGGTCACAAGTTTGATTTTTGGCAAACAGAAAAAATCCGGTATTCGACATCTGTTGTGTGCCCATCGTTAGAATGATCGGATAGAAAAGAGGAAACAAAATTGGATTTGAATGTACTGATTGCACCAGAAAAATATAATATTGCGAATGAAATTGATAAACATTATTCTGAAAAAGTTGCTTTAAAATGGGAAAATGAAGCAGGAGAATTTCGGACCATTACGTATTCTAAGCTAATTAATGAGTCCAATAAATTAGCAAATACATTTACTAAATTAGGGCTTGAAAAAGGCGACCGGGTGATCATCACGACCTCCCGTCTTATTGAATCCTATGTCATTTATCTAGCCTGTTTAAAAGCTGGTATCATCATTAGTCCTGCTTCCGAATTGCTGCGAGCAAAAGATTTGGTTTACCGTTTAAACCATTCCCAAGCGAAAGCAGTCATTTGCTATGCTCAATTTGTAAAAGAATTTGAAAATATTGATGAAGACCTTCCTTATTTAAAACATAAAATTGCCTTCGGTGGAGAAATTCCAAATTGGCTATCAATGGAAGAATTGGTGAGAAATGAACCGGAATCTTTCCAAACAGCAGATACATGTAAGGATGATTATGCTTTCCTTGCCTATACATCCGGAACAACCGGTATGCCAAAAGGTGTAGTTCACAGTCATGGCTGGGGTTATGCCCATTTAAGAATTGCCGCTCCATTGTGGCTGAATATAAGCGAGGATGATACCGTTTGGGCTACTGCAGCACCTGGCTGGCAAAAATGGGTTTGGAGCCCATTCCTATCGATACTGGGTTCAGGAGCAACAGGTTATGTCCATGATGGAAAATTCCATCCGCACAAATATTTAAAAAGTCTCCAAAATAATAAAATTAATGTCCTTTGCTGTACTCCAACTGAGTACAGAATGATGGCAAAAATGAATGATCTTTCATCCTTTGACCTTTCCCATTTGCATACTGCCGTTTCCGCAGGAGAAGCTCTAAATCGGGAAGTCATCGATGTGTTTAAACGTGAGTTTAACATTCAAATTCGCGATGGATATGGCCAAACGGAAAGCACGTTGTTAATTGCCAATTTAAATAATAATCCTGAAAAAATTGGATCCATGGGAAAACCAATCCTTGACGAATATATGGAAATCGTCGACCAGGAAGGCAAACCGCTTCCTGTTGGTGAGCCGGGAACCATCGCAATCAGAAAAGACTTCCCTGCCCTTTTTAAGCTTTATTACAAGGATTCGGTCATGACTGAAAATGCCGTCCGCGGAAACTATTTCATGACAGGAGACAGGGCATCCAAGGACGCTGATAATTATTTCTGGTTCGAGGGAAGAAACGATGATGTCATTATCAGCTCAGGGTATACGATTGGACCATTCGAAGTGGAAGATGCCTTGATGAAGCATGAAGCGGTAAAAGAGTGCGCGGTTGTAGCTTCACCTGATGCCATCCGCGGTAATGTTGTTAAAGCTTTTGTTGTTTTAAAAGAAGGCTTTGATGGCAGCAGCCAGCTGGCTAAAGTTTTGCAAAACTTTGTAAAAAAATTAACCGCACCATACAAGTATCCAAGAATTATTCAGTTTGTTGATTCATTGCCAAAAACAGATTCGGGAAAAATCCGCCGGGTTCAACTGCGAAATTCATAAAAATGCTTATAAAAAAGAGGAAGTGAACAAATCACTTCCTCTTTTTTATGAGTTAATGTCCTGATCCTGCATGGTCTACGTGCTTAACATGCGTTTGGTTAAAAGCGATAAACAGTACGGAAATAAATACAAATCCTGCTCCGACCAGGAACGGAACGCTCGGATTATAAGACTCCGCCAATTTCCCGGCCATGTAAGGGGCAATGGCTCCTCCAATAAATCGCAAAAAGCTGTACGCTGCAGAAGCAGTGGATCTCTCAACCGGCGCTGCATTCATGACGGCTGTTGTTATAAGGGTATTATTGCTCCCAAGCAAAGCCCCTGCGGCGATAACGGCACAAATAATCACCCATTGAGTGGAGGTCCAGATCCCCATGACCAGTAACAATAGGGAAAATAACGTTAGCATGGCACACATCGATTTTACTGTTCCAAACCATTGCTGAAGCTTCGGTGCCATGAAAACAGAGGTAATCGCAAGCAGAATACCCCAGCCCAAGAAAACGTAACCCAAGCCATGTTCATCCAACCCCATTACAAACGGTGCATATGCAAGAAGGCTAAAAAATCCAAAGTTGTAAAGTGCGGCACCTATGCCAAAAATTAATAGGGAACGATGCTTTAATGCGCGGAATGGGTCTAATAAGGATGTTTTTGATTTGACACTGCTTTTCGAACTTCCTTTAGGCATGAGGGTAATCAGACCAACAAAAGCTACCGCCATCAAGCCGGCAACCCCAAGAAACGGACCTCTCCAGCTCATGGCCCCTAACCAGCCACCAAGCAACGGCCCAACTGAAATCCCCAGTCCGATGGCGGCTTCATACAAGATAATAGCTTGAGCTGTGCCACTGTTGGAAAGAGATACAATCGCTGCTAATGAAGTTGCAACAAAAAGTGCATTTCCCAAACCCCAGCCGCCGCGAAGTCCAATAAGTGTCCAGATCCCGTTGGATGCCCCGCCTAAGCCTGAGAATAATGCAATAATCATAATGCCAAGGAGAAGGGTCCACTTAATCCCCAGTCTTGATGAAATCGCGCCAGTTATCAGCATGGCAACCGCCATGACAGCATTGTAGCTCGTAAATAACAAGGTCACTTCACTTTGGGTTGCATGAAGATTTTTGGCAATGGCCGGCAATATTGGATCCACGAGACCCAGGCCCATAAACGCGATAATACATGCGAAAAATACAGCCCAAACTGCCCTTGGCTGCCTTAATAATCCTGTTTTTGCTGATGATGATACTTTCGGTGATGTCGCTGCCATTGTTGGTGGTGTTGACATTTCATTTCTCCCCCTTGTTTAATCTTAAGAGTCCGAAAAAGGCTTAGAGTATCCCCTTAAATGTATGTCTGATCACGTCTCCCCGGCTGATGATTCCAACCAATACCCCATTTCTTTCAACTGGTAGTTTTTTAATTTGCTTTTTCCCCAAAATAGCGGCAATGTTTTCAAGTTCCTCATTCCAGGCCACTTTAAAAACCTTTTTCTTAGCGATTTCCAATACATTCAGATCAAGCAGTTTTTTTCCTCTTTCATCAAAATCCATATCATCCCCTTTAATTACAAAAGCGTAGTAAAATGAATCAACGATTCGATCTTCATGTTTTCCGATATAACGCAGAATATCTCCATCGCTGATGTAACCCACAATTTCATTCATGTCGTTTACTACAGGCAGGCCGCTAATGTGGTATTCAATAAATTTTTCAATAACGGATCGGACTGTATCATTTTCTTTTACTTTGTACACTTGTTTCACCATAATTTCATGTGCCTGCATAAAAAATCCTCCTAAAAGTCTTACCAATCAAATTAGTTGTATCAGGTAACTATTTATTTGTATTATACAATCAATTAATATAGTGTCAATAGTAAATATCCACATTTTACCGTGTTAACTTCCCTTTTCCTTTTTAGTTATAAATATCCATTCTGTTACTAATTGGATAGCTATTTCCCTGATGAAAAATCCCATCTATTTGACTTTTCGTTTCATTAGTTTTTCCCATATGTTAGGATTGTTATAGAAGTAATGCAAAAGAGAGGTAAGAAATCCATGAATGTAGAAGCCCTTGAAGCCCTTGAACTTGAATTAGCCATTTTATATAGGCGGATTACTTCGATCACTTCCCATAGAAAAATTGGCAGCCTTGATCGATCTGCTTACCTATTGCTTCATCACATAAGCGCACATGGGGCAGTTGGGGTAAAAGCTTTAGCAGAAGATTTTGGTTTAGATATTTCAACAGTAAGCAGACAAGCTGCATCGCTGGAGCATAAAGGCTATATCTATAAAATTCAGGATCCATTAGATGGACGGGCAAGTTCCCTTCAGATAACGGAGTCAGGAGCACATGAATTAAAACAATGTAAAAATGAACGGATCAAAAAACTGGCTGAGGTTATAGAAAGTTGGACAGAAGATGAGAGGAAAACATTTGGACGTCTACTTAAAAAATTTAATCGCAGCGTCATAAAACAACAAGCACTCGATCAAGAATGAATTTTTTCACACAAAAACCTCTTCTCCATCAGGAAAAGAGGTTTTCTATTTTCATTTTTTGACGATCTGGCATTTAAAAATTGATAGCTTATCTGTTTACGGATTAACTATTTTTTAAGCATTTTGAATACTTGTTCAACATCCTTATCGCCGCGTCCGGACAGGTTAATAATCAAAATATCCTCTGGTGTTAATTCTTTTGCAAGCTTAACTGCATAAGCGACTGCATGTGAGCTTTCTAAAGCAGGAATAATTCCCTCTGTTTTTGACAATAGCAAGAAAGCATCCAAAGCTTCTTGACCCGTAACTGTGACATATTCTGCTCTGCCGCTCTCTTTTAAATAACTATGTTCAGGTCCTACACCCGGATAATCAAGTCCTGCAGCAATCGAATAGGTTGGTTTTGGCTGTCCTTTTTCATCAAGCAATGTCAGACACTTAAAACCGTGGAGTACGGCAGGAACACCTTCGGTTAATGTCGGGGCCTCTGCCGGCTCAACACCAATCAGCCTAACTGCCGGTTCATCAATGTAATGAGCAAATGCACCAATCGCATTGCTGCCGCCGCCGGTTGCTGCAAGTACTGCTGTAGGCAATTTTCCTTCTTTTTCAAGAATTTGCGCTTTTGATTCTTCACTAATAATGGATTGAAAATGTTTAACCATTGTTGGATAAGGATGCGGGCCAACAGCTGAGCCGAGCAGATAAAAGGTATTTTTATAGTTTTCCATCAAATCATTTAACGCTTCATCAACAGCATCCTTCAGACGGCCTTGTCCTTTTTCAACAGGAACCACTTTTGCACCTAACAGCTCCATGCGGAACACATTTAAAGACTGGCGCTCCGTGTCAACTTTCCCCATATAAATAACACATTCCATGTCAAACATCGCACATGCAGTCGCAGTTGCGACCCCATGCTGACCAGCTCCGGTTTCAGCGATAATTCTTTTTGCACCCATCCGTTTTGCCAATAAAATCTGGCCGATCGCGTTATTAATTTTATGAGCCCCTGTATGGTTCAGATCTTCCCTTTTTAAATAAATTTTTGCTCCGCCTAATTTCTTTGTTAAATTTTGGGCAAATGTTAAAGGATTTTCACGACCCACATACTCTTTTAGATAATACTTAAATTCCTCAATGAATTCCGGATCATCCTTTTCACGCAAAAAATTTTCTTCTAAAATATTCATCACTTTTTGAAGATTTTCCGGTACATAACTGCCTCCAAACTCTCCAAAAAAGCCATGGGTTTGTGTACTGTTTTCCGCCATTTATTACTCATCCCTTTTAAAATATTTGATATGTACTTTTTTATCCCAAGATCATTATAACGAATCGGCAAGAATTTTCCCAATATTTCAACAAGGATATTGCACAATATATTAATCATATCCTAAAATCAGCTATCTATTATCATTTATTCGCTTCCAAATTGCATATAGTGTAAAATAGCAATTGTTTCTTGAAAGACCCTTATGCCGGCCTGGCAATACGCAATCAGCATTAATTATTTCAGAATGGCGGTGCAGTAAATAATGAAATCCATTTGTATCTTCGCGGGCTCCAGTCTCGGAAATAGTCCTGTATATAAAGAAAAAGTACGTGAACTTGGAAATATCATTGCAGCCAGAGGATTCTCAATTGTATATGGAGGCTCAGTGAATGGGCTAATGGGCGAAATTGCAAATGAAGTTTTAGCTAATGGAGGAGAAGTCATTGGAGTGATGCCAAGAGGACTTATAAAAGGCGAAAACGTTCATTCGAAGTTAACGAAATTAATTGAAGTCGATACCATGCATGAAAGGAAAGCGAAGATGAGTGAACTTGCTGATGGCTATATTGCTCTGCCTGGCGGTCTGGGAACTTTAGAAGAATTATTCGAAGTATTATGCTGGGCACAAATTGGTATCCATCAAAAGCCAATCGGAATCATGAACATAAATGGATACTATGATCCTCTCCTGAACCTTGTAAACCATTGTATCCAATCAGGTTTTTCAAATGATACGCCAAAAAAGATAATCATTTCATCATCAGATCCCAATTCCCTTCTTTCCAAGTTAATGGATTATATTCCGAATATTTCAGGTTATAAATGGAATCAGAAGGAATCAAATCAATAAATATATATTTAAGCTTCTTCCATCTCCCAGTGTCTTTTTTGTACCCATTCTTCATTGGGAGCTTGGACATTCGCTGCATATAAACCTTATCACCCCTCCCCTTCTTTCACTATTTTAATATAATATTCAGAATAAACATCTTTTTTATTTTCATTTTTATTTATGCTATTGTATAAATAACCATCTAAAAAAGTTTCCTAGATTTAAAATGAGGTGGATACATGCATCCAATAGATTATATTGATTATCATCAAGAATCCTTAACAAAAACCTACTATGATCTTCACTCCTTGGCTGAGCCCAGCTGGAAGGAAAAAGAAACTTCTCAATATATCAAAAAACAACTTGAAGAAGCGGGATTAAAGGTAAAAACCTTTCCTGAACATTATGGACTTATAACAGAAATTCCTGGCCGCTCCAAGAAAGTTGTCGCTCTTAGGGCTGATATGGATGCCCTTGTCCAAGAAGTTGACGGGGTCATAAAGCCGAATCATTCTTGCGGACATGATGCCCATAGCACTATGGTTTTGTCTGCTGCACTTGCCATAGCGTCAAGCGATGTAATCCCAACCCATACTATCCGCTTTATTTTTCAACCCGCTGAAGAAAAGGGTGAGGGGGCTTTGAAAATGATCACTGGTGGTGCGCTGGACAATGTTGAACGCTTATACGGAGTCCACCTTCGCCCGAATCGTGAGGTTCCGTTTTTGAAGGCATCCCCGGTCATTATCCATGGCTCTGCGGGAACAATTAAAGGGACAATTAAAGGGCGCCAATCCCACGCAGCCCGGCCGCAGGAAGGAATTAATGCGATCGAGGCTGCGGCTTTTTTGGTACAAAATTTAAAACAAATTTTACTAAAAACAGAGACTCCCTATTCCATTAAAATGACCCAATTAAAAACAGAGAACGAAGAAGCAAACATTATTCCCGAAACAGCAAACTTTTCAATCGATCTTCGGGCACAAACCAATCAGGTAATGGAAGAGCTAAAAAGTGAGGCAAATCAGGCATTCGAACAAACAATGAAACATACCGATACAAAAATCTTTTGGGAAATGGAAGAATTTGTTCCCGCCGCCATTCCAAATAAGGCTGCCATCGATACCGCTAAAAAAGCGATAATAGAGATTTTGGGGGAGGAAAATTTGGTACCCGAATGCATTACTCAAGGCGGAGAAGACTTCCATTTCTATACCATTAAAAATTCGAATTTAGCCGCGACAATGGTTGGCTTGGGCTGCGGACTTGAACCGGGACTTCACCATCCGCAAATGCATTTTAACTTGCAAGCCTTAACTTATGGTACAAAAATATTGATTCAAATTTTGCTGATTGATTCAGAAATAGTATAAACAACAATGAATAGCATCATGAGGTGACATATGGAAAATACATTACGAAAAGCAGATGAACTAGAACATCAAATCAAGCAAAAGGAAGAACACCTGGAGAGAAAACTAAAAACAAGGCATCTTTCCATGATTGCTATTGGAGGCACAATTGGAACCGGCCTCTTTTTAGCAAGCGGATCTCCCATTCATACAGCTGGAGCCGGCGGGGCATTGCTTGCCTACCTGATCGCCGGGATAATGGTTTATTTTATTATGGCAAGCCTTGGTGAAATGGCCGCCTTTATTCCAATTACGGGGTCATTTAGTACCTATTCTTCAAGGTTTGTTGATCCGGCTCTTGGATTTGCAATCGGGTGGAACTATTGGTATAACAATGCGATTATTGTAGCACTTGAACTTTCTGCTTCTTCATTGATCATGAAATACTGGTTTCCTCATACTCCGGGAATTGTCTGGAGTGCCCTTTTTCTGGCCATTATTTTCGGAATAAACTTCCTTTCTGTTAAAGGTTACGGTGAATCTGAGTTTTGGTTTTCGATTATTAAAGTTGCGACAGTCATCGTCTTCATCGTTCTCGGATTGCTGATGATTTTTGGCATTATGAAAGGACACTCCGGCGGTTTGAACACTTTTGCCGATCATCCTTTTAAAGGAGGAACATTATCGATTATCAGCGTTTTTATGATTGTCGGATTCGCCTTTCAAGGAACTGAGCTCGTCGGGATTGCGGCCGGGGAAAGTGAAAACCCTTCTGTCAACATGCCCAAAGCTGTTAAACAGATTTTTTGGAGAATTCTGTTGTTTTACGTACTTGCCATTTTTGTAATAGGCTGCTTGGTCAGCTCTAATGACCCTTTGCTTTTGAGCTCGGATGTTAAAGATATCGCCGTCAGCCCGTTTACGCTTGTATTTAAACGTGCCGGTCTGGCTTTTGCCGCTGCTGTTATGAATACCGTCATTCTTACAGCTGTTTTATCGGCCGGAAACTCTGCCCTATATGCTGCTTCACGTGTTCTTTGGGTATTGGCAGAGGAAAGAAAAGCGCCGGCTTTTTTAAGAAAAGTAAATAAAAGAGGTCTGCCGGTCAATGCTCTCTTGGTTTCAACAGTGATTGGAATGATGTGCTTTCTTACTTCCCTGTTTGGGGACGGAACCGTTTATAATTGGCTGTTGAATGCTTCCGGTTTGGCCGGCTATTTATCATGGCTTGGCATTACCATTACACACTTGCGCTTTCGGAAAGCTTATCTTGCGCAAGGAAGAAAGCTGGGCGACTTGCCGTATGTTTCTAAGTGGTACCCTCTTGGGCCCATTTTTGCGACACTTCTTTGCGTTGTGGCTATTTTTGGACAAAACTTTGGAGCCTTCTTTGGACCAAAAATCGACTGGTATGGAGCCCTTGTCTCTTATATTGGGCTGCCATTATTTTTACTGGCTTATTTCGGCTACAAAATGGTGAAGAAAACAAGGCTTGTCCCATTAGAACAAGCTGATTTTAGTCAAGAATAACATTTTTACAGGTGGTAAATGATGAACCATAAAGATGAAATTGAAATATACTCTCTTCATGATATCGAAGAACTAAATGAAGTGAGGAAGCTGGAAAGCAAAATTTGGGGAGAAGCTGATTCCATTCCTGTCCATCAAACGATTACCGCAGTAAAGAATGGCGGAATAGTACTGGGTGCTTTTTACAATGGGGAATTAGTCGGGTTTCAATACAGCTTTCCAGGCTTTAATGGAAAGTCGGTTTATCTTTGTTCCCATATCCTTGCAACCGATAAAGCTTACCGCAATTTAGGAATTGGCGAAAAACTAAAACTGGCCCAGCGTGATGAAGCCCGCAAGCTCGGTTATGCTGTCATCACTTGGACATATGATCCCCTAGAAAGTATTAATGGGTACTTAAATATTGGTAAGCTCGGCGGAAGATGCTCTAATTATATTGAAAATTGTTACGGGGAAATGGAGGATCTTTTGAACAAAGGAATTCCCACCGACCGGTTTCAAGTGGAATGGCAAATCAAATCCAACATCATCCATGACTCCCGGGGACAAGATGTAAGCCTGAAGCTTGCATTAGAAAATTCACTTATCCGCTGGAATTCCTCAAAGGAAGGATATCCTGCCGTATCAGAGCTTCTGCCTGTTCCTAACCGAGGGGAAGATAAAACATTTGTGGCTATTCCAAAAGACTTTCGGTCAATAAGAGAAAGAGATATTGAAACAGCGGTGGAATGGCGCATGAGAACAAGACAAATTTTCACTGAATTATTTCAGCAGGGCTGGCATATTACCGGATTTAAAAAAGCGGACAAGCCTGAAATACCTGTTCACTTTTATATCCTGACAAAAAACAGCAGCGCCCTTGGAAAAGGAGATCTTTCGTGTGAAAATTAACCGCGTCATTTTAAGGCATTTAAAATTGGATTTGCTGAATCCTTTTACAACAAGCTTTGCAACGGAACTTGATAAAGACTTTATTCTTGTAGAAGTGATTGGCGAGGACGGACAATCTGGCTGGGCGGAATCCGTTGCGATGGTAGATCCCCTCTATAATGAAGAAACCGTGAAAACAAACTGGCATATTCTTGAAGACTATTTAATTCCGACTGTACTAAACAATGAGATCAGTCATCCTGACGAACTTTTAGAAAAATATTTCTCTCATATCCGCGGCAATTTAATGGCTAAAGCGGCAATTGAAGGTGCGGTATGGGATTTGTTTTCCAAACAGCGGAACACATCTTTAGCTCACATGCTTGGCGGGACCAAAGAAAAAATTGATGTCGGTGTCAGCATTGGGATTAAAAATTCTATTGATGAAACACTTGAAACAATTGGAGAAAGACTCGCAGAAGGTTATAAACGCTTTAAATTAAAGATAAAGCCCGGCTGGGACATTGAATTAATCGATAAAGTCCGTAAGGTTTATCCTGATATTCCTCTAATGGCCGATGCCAATTCTGCTTATACTTTGAGTGACATTGGGCGTTTAGCGGAACTGGATGCATATCAATTAATGATGATTGAGCAGCCCCTGGCACATGATGATATTATCGACCATGCCAAACTGCAGGCAAAAATAAATACACCGATTTGTTTGGATGAGAGCATCTTATCATTAGAAGATGCACGCAAGGCTCTGCAATTAGAAAGCTGTAAAATCATTAATATCAAAATTGGCCGGGTAGGCGGGTTGACAGAGGCCAAGAAAATTCATGATTTTTGCCAAAAGCGGAATGTACCGGTTTGGTGCGGAGGAATGCTTGAGTCCGGAATCGGCAGAGCTCATAATATTGCCATAACGGCCCTGCCTAATTTTACACTGCCCGGTGATACTGCAGCCTCTTCCCTTTACTGGGCAGAAGATATTATTGAACCCGAAGTAACAGTTGAAAATGGAACGATTACTGTACCTGGCAGACCGGGAATTGGTTTTGAACCATGCATTAAAAAAATTAATAAATATACTCTCTTCAGCAAAACATACAAACGCAAATAAAAATCCAGGCTGCTAGCCTGGATTTTTATTTTTATCCGTCTTAATGAGAGATTCCAAGTAATGGAGATTAAATTTTTCTTTCGATAAAAGGAATAAAAGATCCTCACTTTTTTCGGACTGTTTGATATCCGAAACTTCTTTATGGATTCGTTCCATTTTCTTATCAAGGACCACTGCAAGTGCAGCTGCATCCTTTAATTCGGATATAATATGCTCTGGAACCTCTTTATCATATTTATAGTAGATTTTGTGCTCCAGACTTGCCCAAAAATCCATGGCAATTGTTCGGATTTGCAGCTCTACATAGACCCCTTCCTGATGGTCAGACATAAAGATAGGGATTTCCAAGATTAAGTGAAGGCTTTGATAGCCGTTTGGTTTTGGATTTTTAATATAATCCTTACATTCGACCACTTTGATATCTTTTTGTCTGGCTATCATTTTATAAAGCTCGTAAATATCATCTGTAAAAGAACAAGTGATTCTGATTCCAGCAATATCTCTTATATTCTTTCTGATGGCCTCTAAATTGAACCCGCATCCTTTCCGAAGAACTTTTTTTAGGATACTCTCGGGTGATTTAATTCGCGATTTAACATGTTCTATCGGATTATAATCATGAATATAATTAAACTCATCTTTTAAAATATTTATTTTTGTATTCATTTCGTCCATGGCAAATTTATATGCCATCATAAAACGGGTCAGCTCCAATTTAAATTCTTTGAGCTGATTTAGATCGATAACCTGTTCATTACCCAAACGATTCCTTCCTCCCTATCTGTTATTACTCATCTAAATTATCTTTTATGGTTTTCTCGCCATTACGCAATTGTTCAAGTATCTCTGGCGGATAGATTAGCCGGCAAATAATTTTAGCCATCTCGTAGTAGTCAATCGGTTTACCGCTGTCTTCAAATGCATCGATATTTTCCATGATCATCATGATCATCCACGTAACCGCATTTAAATCCAAGTCTGCCCATGTAATCTTATTCTCTCTAGCTTGAATTAATCTAGTTACTATTTTCGTGTGAATTTTTTTTCTTGCCGAAGACAGAACCTCATAAAGCTCAGAATCCTTCAGCAGTATTTCAGGCAAAACACGATGAAGTCCAAGTTCATCGAGCTCCTTTTCATGTTTTTCCAACAAATTTGCTAGCCGTCTCTCCGGATCAAAGTGGAACCACGAAGGTTCGGGAGGCATCAGTATTTCCAAGTGGTTTTCTAATAGGGACATTAAAAGCTGCCGTTTATCATAAAAGTAGCGGTAGAATGTTCCTGTAGCAACACCAGCATGTGCGGCAATTTCCTTCGCTGTTGTTTGTTCGTACCCTTTTGTAAGAAACAAAATCCTGCCGCTCTCCAGCAATGCTTTTCTTTTTAGCTGTGCCCGTTCCTGCTTTGGAACAAAAGGAAAATTTCCGACAAGTACATCCTCGTTGTCTGACATATGTTCACCTCAATCACATCTTATCATAAAACGATAATTTGAACTATCATTCATATTTTTATTGACAGACCCACTTAAAACCGCAATACTTGAACTACAGTTCATGTTATATTCCTTTTGATTGATTCCCGGTAATTGAATATCACCATGATACTGAGAAAATATTTTTCTATTTTGGATTCTTCTTTCTCGCTTTCTAGGTTCTCATTCCTTTATAATATTTTTATACCACAGTGGAAGGTGTTGAATAATTTGGTACAAAAAAATGAAGGTAAAAATTTATCTGTTAATTCAACTATCTCCTTAAAAGGAATCGTTAAAGCCATTTTCAACGATACCATTCATGTACAAATTGGCGGTAAAATTATTACTTTACCAGCTTCTGATTTCTTACTTGAAAGTCCTAATCCAGTTAAATAATATGAATAAGCCCAGCTGCTTAGCAGTTGGGCTTTTATTATGGGAGTTTTGATAATAGAGCAATGACCTCTTATCATCTCATCGTCAGGTGAATCGGTAAGATGCCAACAGTTTGAGCCATACTAATTTAAAAAACCGTTAGAAAAGAGAAATTCTCCTTCTAACGGTTTTTCTGAATGAACTTATTAAAATTCACCTTTTGTAAATACATCAGTTAGGACCGGAATAATTTGTTTTTTACGTGATACAACACCTTTTAAAGTAGCTGTGTTATTAGTGAGGGTTACATTATAAGCCTTTTCTACAGCTGCTGCTTTGGAACCCAATGCCAAACCGACAGAATCATTTGTTAAAATATCTGTTACAACAAATAAGAATAGGTCGAGATTTTTTTCAGCAACCACTGTCGAAATAGCTTCTTCTAATTCGGCTTGACGGGATAGGACATCGTTTGTATCAATCGCGTTTACTTGAGCCACCTCAACCTTGCTTGATCCCAACGTAAATTCTTTTGCATCAAGGGAAATTAGTTGTTCAGCTGTTTTGTCTCCTAAATCAGCGCCTGCTTTTAACATTTCCAGGCCGTAGGTTTGCGGGTCAACACCTGCAATCGCTGCTAATTCTTTTGCGGCCGCAATGTCCTGGTCGGTACATGTTGGCGATTTAAAAAGTAAAGAGTCAGAAATAATCGCAGAAAGCATAAGGCCAGCAATTTCTTTAGGAATTTGTTTTCCATTTTCCTTATACATTTTGTTTAAAATGGTTGCTGTACATCCAACAGGTTCGCAACGGTAATATAATGGATCCCCTGTTTCAAAATTGGCAATTCGGTGATGGTCGATAACTTCTAATACTCGAACTTCACCGCGGTCGCTTACGCTTTGTTGTGCCTCGTTATGGTCAACAAGAATAACAGAATTCACTTCATTTGCTGCTGTTTCAATGAAGCGGGGAGCCTCGACCTTAAAAGTATCAAGGGCATATTGTGTCTCGCCGTTAATATTTCCCAGGCGGACAGCCTCTACTTCCATGCCTAATTGTTTTTTTAAATCTGCATAAGCGATTGCTGAGCAGATTGCATCTGTGTCTGGATTTTTGTGTCCAAAAATAAGTACTTTTTCCATCTAACTTCTCCTTATTTCAAAAAAATTAATATCAAACCACTTTATGGGATTTAAATGACTAGTTCCCTACCGAAATTATTATATATTAATCGAAAATAGTATTCAAAATATAAAAGCAAAAATATATGATTTTTTCTAATTTAGGTTAACATTGGCACTGTTTTTCCATTTCTTTATTTACCGTGCGATATATCCACATATTTCCTCGGTTTTCGGCGGAAACCTGCTGGCGGGATTCAAGCAAATCAAGATGTCCCTGTATTTGCGATAATCCCAAAAAGATGGAGAAGTTTTTCAAGCGGGGATACATGATTTGACTGATCTCCATGATTGACTTTCCCCCCTCAGAAAGGATATTAAGGATTTGATCGCATCTTCTTTCCTGGTCCGCTAATCGTGTTTTTGCTAATAATACGTGGTTCTGATAAATCTCCCCATGGCCGGGATACATGGTTCTCAATGGCAATTTGCTAATCCTATCAAGCGAGTTTCTGTATTGGAGCAGCGGTCTTGGACGCTCCTTTTTTCCCTGATGAGGGGGCTCAATAAACGCATTCACAGAAAAAGGCTGTAAAAGATGGTCGCCCATTAAGGCGTCTCCTGTTTCGCCATTCCATAAGATGATATCGGTTTGGCTGTGCCCCGGGACATGCAGCACTTTAAATTTTTCTCCTCCTAACGGAACCGTGTCACCCTCTTTGAGAAATCTTACATTCCGCCAATTATTTTCCCGGTATTTTTGCTGGAGGATCTCCTGAATTGATTGCGCACCGCATTTGATTAAGAAATTGATATAAAAGTCCTCTGTTCTCCTAAACTCTTGAAATCCACCGAAAATAGAGGGATATGCATTTTCATGAACATAAACGGGCAAGTCAGCAGCGTTTTGGAGAAGCTGCACTCCACCTGCATGGTCGATGTGCATGTGAGTAAGAACGATATGGTCAATATCCTTTATATCAAAACCAAGATTATGAAGTCCTGTTTTTAACTGCTCAAATGATTCTTTTCCCGGATTCCCTGTATCTATTAGTGATATCGTATTTCCAATGACCAAAAAGGAATTGACGGTCCCTTCAGGAAATGGGGAATTTAATTCAATCGGTACAATTTTTACCATCATCTGGCCATCCTTCCCTTATTGTTTCGGTTACCGAAGTTAACCTTTATTTTATTCCGAATTTTCTGTAAATACAAGATTTTTGTTTTTTAAAAAAATCAAGCATCTTGTTTACTATTTCGGCAGGACCACCATTCATGTGTCTCTTTTTTCGAAAACTTTTTATCTCAAAATAGCATTGATTTATTATGTAAGGAAAGTTAACATAAAGAAAAAGTTACCGATTAGGAGTGGCAATTATGTTTGAAGAGATAACCCTCAGGGATGCCGAATGGAAGGACCTCCCCGCAATCGTAGACATCTACAATTCCACCGTACCTGGCAGAATGGTCACAGCCGATACTGAACCCGTTACCGTCGAGAGCAGAAAACTATGGTTCCAGGAACACACCCCTTCCTCAAGGCCGCTATGGGTAGTCGAATCGCAAGGAGAAATTATCGGATGGCTGAGCTTTCAATCATTCTATGGAAGGCCTGCCTATAATGCCACAGCCGAAATAAGTATATATATACACACAGATTTTCGCGGCAAAAAGCTGGGTCCATTTTTAATGCAAAAAGCAATCGATGCATGTCCCCATTTACATATTAAAACACTGCTGGGTTTTATTTTTGGGCATAACCTGCCAAGTTTAAAGCTATTTACCCAATTTGACTTTGAAAAGTGGGCCCACCTCCCCAATGTCGCGGAATTAGACGGGGTTGAGAGAGACTTGGTTATCCTTGGAAAAAGAGTCTAGTAAAAAAATCGCCAAACGAGGCGATTTTTTTACTTGGTTATTTTGTAAGCGGCATGAACTTTCTCAGGTTCTTTTTGTGCGAACATTACGAGCGGATAAGCGATCATTAATAGAAGAATAATAAGGGAAATGACCCCAACCCATTGATAGTGAGTCCAAAAATAGCCGCCAAACGAGCCGACGAGACTGGAGCCCAGATAATAGAAGAGCAAATATAAGGAAGAAGCTTGTGCTTTAAAAGACCGCGCTCGTTCTCCGACCCAGGCGCTGGCAATCGAATGGCTGGCAAAAAAGCCAAACGTAAAAATGGAGATGCCGATGATTTTTCCAATTAACGCAGGGACAAGTGTAAGCGCTGCACCGCTGACAGTAAGTGCTATCGAGATTTTAATAACGAGAGCATTTCCATATAAATCTGCTTTTTTCCCCATATAAACAGAACTAAACGTTCCAAAAATATAGACAATAAAAATAAAGCCGATCAGAGTCTGACTTAAATGATAAGGGGATCCCATCAACAGGAAGCCGATATAGTTATACAGGGTCACAAAACTTCCCATAAACAAAAATCCCAAAGTAATCAGCGCCATTAGTTTTTTATTAAAAAGGTGTGTCTTGTAGCCTTCCCAGACGGAGTTCCAATCCATCGCCTTTTTTACTGCGTGACGCGGCGACGGGATCATAAACCAAAAAAGAATGCTTAAGAAAAGCGCAATCACCCCAGTTGCCATTAACGAGATTCTCCAAGAAAAAAAATCGGTTAAAATGCCCGTAATGATTCTTCCTGCCATCCCGCCGATACTTGTTCCGCTAATATAAAGCCCCATAATTTTACCAATTCCGCGCGGATCGAATTCCTCAGCAATATACCCCATCGCAATCGATGGCACGCCTGCGATAAAAACACCTAGAACAGCACGAAAAATTAAGAGTGTAACAAAACTCGGCGTAAATGCCGTGAACAAACCGAGGATGGATGTAAACAACATTGAAATTGTCATAATTTGCTTTTTGCCAATAGCATCTGAAATAGAGGCAGCTAACAGCATGGTAACGGCTAAAACCCCCGTTGATAATGACAATGCCAAGCTGGCGATCGGCGCTGAAACGTGAAATTCCCTCGAAAATTCCGGCATTAGCGGCTGCGTTGTATAGAGGATCGAAAAAGTTACAAACCCGCCTAGAAATAATGCAAAACTGGCCCGCTTGTATTCTTTCGTCCCATTTTGTATGTACGTCAACATTCTCTCCTCTTTTCCAAATAGTGCGAAATCACCCTAATTCCTTTAGGGAGTCGAAGTATTATATTCATATTTTAAAAGCGTGTCGGTTTTATATCAACTTTTTCCTCCCATTTCCAAAAAACATCAATTCCCATCTTACTAGTAATCATGTATGATAGAAAATGAAATTTACCCTATAAAACTGTCAATCATTTTTAAGGATTTGAGATAATGCAGAAAAAAAAGTTAATCGTCCTGTATTCTATCATAAGCCTGATTTGGATTTATGGTACAAATTACCTAGTGCACCGGTATGTTCCAGATACGATGGAATTTACCATTGAGAGACTGAAAGAAGTTTTTTATGTATTGGTAACCGGATGGTTTTTTTATGTTTTATTAAAAAAATCAGCGGAGTTAAATTCCTCTAAGGAAGAAGAGAACCGCTTGTCCACGCTAATCAATTCGATGGTGGATTTTGTTTGCTTTAAGGATGGCGAAGGAAGATGGCTTAAGGCCAACAATTTTGGCTTAAAGTTATTCCAGCTGGAAAATGTCGATTATCAAGGAAAAAAGGACAGTGACTTAGCTTTATTCACCCAGTTCTATAAGGACGCATTAAGCCATTGTGAAAAAACGGATGAGGCTACTTGGAAAAATGGAAAAATAACGCGGATTGAAGAAGTCGTACCTCTACAGGATGGTTCCGTCAAAACCTTTGATACGATAAAAGTTCCACTCTATCATGATGATGGTTCGCGTCAGGGTTTAGTCATTATTGGCCGGGACATAAGCGCATTAAGACATGCCGAAGAGCAATTGAGAAGGACCGAAAAACTTTCCGTTGTTGGAGAGTTATCCGCGAGTGTTGCTCATGAAATCCGCAATCCGCTCACCTCTCTAATCGGTTTTGTCCAGCTTCTTCATCAAGATAACGACAAACATCAACCATACTACCAAATCATGCTCGATGAATTAAACCGGATTAACCATATTGTCGGTGAATTATTGCTCTTAGCAAAGCCGCAGCTATTAAAATTTACCAAGGCAAATATTGAAAGAATCTTTCTTGATGTGATCTCTTTATTAAGTCCTGAAGCAAACCTGCATAATATCCTCTTGGATTATCATTTTGAAGAATCGGACATTTTGATTGAATGCGAACCAAATCAATTAAAGCAATTGTTTATCAACGTGATTAAGAATGCGATCGAAGCATCCTCTGCTGGGGATACCATTTTCATTAACGTAAAAATTTTCGAAAATCATTTCGTTAACATTACGATTAAAGATCACGGACATGGGATTACCGCAGAGCGTTTAGAAAAAATCGGAGAACCGTTCTATTCCTCTAAAGAAAAAGGAACAGGGCTCGGCTTAACCGTCAGCTTTAAAATCGTCCAGTCTCACAAAGGAAAAATCCATTTTGACAGTCAAAAAGGAATCGGAACAACGGTGGTGATTGAACTCCCGATTACTCATGATAACGGCAATCATTTATGATGGTATCATTGAAACCCGCATCTGATAGGAATGACGGGTTTTTTATATGCAACCTTCTATAGATGAGAATTATAGAGTTTGTTCAGCTTGCTGCTTTTTGCGGCGATTTCGAAAAAAAGCGATAACCAGTAACACAGCCGGAATAATGATTTGGATTGGCCAGTGCAGATAAATGGGAACCAACACCAATCCTTCATTTGAATGCTCCGCTAAATTAGACGCGATTTCAATGGAAGCAAATACTATAATCAGACCAATTGGAAAGATAATTTTATTCAAATCGGAAATTTTAAAAATATCAGCTACTCCGGCAGCTGCGGCATAGTAAAACAGGCCAATTTTAATAAATCCGCCAATAATCAGGTAAATCATAAATAATACATCAAGACGCTCAATGAAATGGAATAACGAAATTCTTTGAATCGTACTTAACAAGGGGAAAGGGGAACGCGCATAAAGTTCGAAGCCTAATGCGGAAGTATTAATAATAACCGTAATCGTAATATTGATTCCGCTTAAGATAATTCCCCAAAGACAAATTTTTTTTGCTTTTTTCGGTTCATTTAGCTGCGGCAGAATCATGGTAAAAACAATCATTTCGCCAAAAGGAAAGGTCAGCGTTTCCCCCAAAGTTGTTTTGATAACGGGAAGCAGACCATGTTCGAGCATCGGCTGTAATTCATCAAAATGCAATATTCCAGATAGAAGAATGATTACGCTGCCAGCGATGGCCATTAGATAGACTGTGATGAAAAAAAGTTCCCCAACCCTTGCCAAAACCTCGAACCCTTTCAATAGCGCATAAGTAATGGTTATGATCATTAATGAATTTATCACAAACAAAGGAGTTTGGTAATAAATGGTTGACGTTAACAATTCTCCAAAATCCCGCAAGACCCGCGCTGCTATATAAATAAAATAAGTTACATACAATAATCCCAGTCCCCGTCCGGCCCACTTTCCAATTATTTTTTGTAAATAGCCTGTCAGGGGGATATCAGGATAAAATGTAAATAAGCGATGATAAATAAGGTAGATGAAAATCCCTCCAGTCATTCCCAGGAGAACGGTCATCCACGCATCTTGTTTTGCATTTGTTCCCAGCCCGAATAATATGGCACTGCCCATTTCAAATAGAACAACTAGCACAAATAATTGTCCTGAACTGATTTTCATTTTTTCCAAGAAATCATCACAACCTGTCCAGAGGCTTATATCTTTAAATCTGACCAAAAAGATTTTGTTCGAATACCATTTCTTCGTAAAAAGACATCCACATGAATATTTACTTGCAGCTTTGAAAACTCTTCCTCCCAATTTTCCTTTATCTTTGCCCATAGTTTTGGGTCGGCCCTGCGAATCTTATCACCAAAGGCTAAAACATCATTTTTCTTGTTCTGCACGTCCCTAATCGATGAACGGACCTCTTTTTCAATTTCTTTTTCGGCCAAAACTTCCATTTTTTCAAACATCTTCGGATTGCTAAGATCGATATCTGCATTTGCTTCGCCGACGTCTCCCTCAACATTTATTTTGACGTTTATAACGGGATTTCCATTGATAATTGCAGCTTTTACCTTTGTTTTCGATCTTCGGGCAACCATATTGACTGCCTTCTTTTTCCCCAACCAATCAAAACTGACATCTGTTCCACCTACCTTGTTCAACACCCATATTATGCCGCGGGCCTTTTCATGATCAATCCAGCCAATCAGCTTACCTCTTCGAAAAATCGCCAATCCATCAATTTTTATGATTACTTCTGGTTTATCTGAAGCAATATTGCTCATTTGTTTTCCTGCCTCTTTGTTTCCGGAAAGCATCACTCCATTTGCCATTGGAGACCTTCCGTTACTAACCAAGCCGCGAATAAAATCATCAATGGTAATTTTGATATTTTCCCCCAAAAATCTTTCGGTCGTATCCAGGGATTTTACAATTTTATTAACGGGGATTTTATCAAGGATCGTCAAGGTCGAGACGATGCCTTCTGCGCTTGTATTTTTCGCAACAAACACTTGTGTTGTCGTCCGAAACACAGGATCACGATCCGTAAAATCCAAAATATCCAGCACTCCTTCTTTTGCAACCTGTTCACTTATCACCATTATGTTTGTATGAGCGAAGTACAAATGCCGGGAAACTTCTTTTGTTGCTTTGTAGATAGCTTCTGTGAGATTTTCCCCATAACTGGTATATACAGCAATCGGTGTTCCTTGCCCTCCGCCCATTTGGCTAGAGGCCACATTGCCCGGATTTACGATTTCGTAGGTGAGCTTATAGCCATCCTTATGTTTATCAATGCCTAAAGCCATGACGAATGCCAGCTGTGTTAATTCCTCCTGATTCCAGCATCCTGCAAGAAGGGGAATAATTAAAAAAATGCTGCAAAAAATGGTAAGTTTTTTTTTCAATTGGAATCACCTTGATTGCTATTTTCTTCAGGAGGTCCGGGTTTTTGATTCACACCAGTTCTATTCACATTTTCACTCGTCATTAAATGAGGCCTGTCACTGAAGGCGTATATTGGAAAACGGATGATCGTGTCCTGCTGATTTTTTAAATTAAACGGTGCGAATGGAGACATATATGGAACGCCAAAGGAACGGAGCGAACATAAATGGATAAACATAATCAAAAGGCCGATCATGATTCCGTAAAAGCCCAATACTGCAGCCAGACCCATTAGAAAAAAGCGAAGCACTCTGGCTGAAATGGCCATCGCAAAGGAAGGGGTAGAAAAATTGGCGATCGCGGTCATGGAGACAACTATGACCATAACAGGGGAAACGAATCCTGCCTGAACCGCAGCCTGGCCAATAACAAGCGCGCCAACAATGGAGACCGCCTGCCCGACAGCCCTTGGTAGCCTTAAGCCGGCCTCTCTTAAGATTTCAAACGTAACCTCCATGATCAGTGCTTCGAAAAAAGCGGGAAACGGAACATTTTCCCGCTGAGCTGCAATCGCTATGGCCATCGTCGTAGGAATCATTTCTTGGTGAAAAGTCGTTATAGCGATATAGCCTGCCGGTCCAACCAAAGCTGTAAAAAAAGACAGGATTCTTAATAAGCGAACAGCTGAGGCAATATCAAACCGAAAATAATAGTCATCAGGAGCCTGGAAATATTGTATAAAGACAGCCGGTGCCGTCAGGACAAAAGGTGTCCCGTCTACAACAAATGCCACTCTTCCTTCGAGGAGCTGGGAAGCGACTACATCCGGCCGTTCCGTTACATACATGGTTGGAAAAGTGGTCCATGTTTGGTCCTCGATCAATTGTTCAATGTACCCAGTAACCGAGTCGATATCTATCCGATTTAGTCTTTTTTTCGCTTCTTTAACAACACTGTCTTTGGCAATGCCCTTGATGTACATGATACCAATATCCGTTTGAGAGACCTTGCCGAGCTTCATTGTTTCAAGCCACAGGTTGGGGCTTTTAATCCGCCTCCGGATTAAGGCAGTATTTGTTCGAAAGGTTTCCGTAAACGAATCTTTTGGACCTCTTATCGCTAATTGCGTGGTCGGCTCAGTAATGGATCTCTTTTCCCACCCCTTTGTTTCAATACTGAGGGCTTTTTTGTATCCGTCGATAAAAAGAACCGTATTTCCTGAGAGCAATGAGTCATAAACCTTATTCCAATCCTGAATAATCTGGTAATTTCCCAAGCCTATGGCTTTTTCCTCCATATATTGAAAAGAGTCCCCTTCGGTTGACTTTCCGTTGTATTCGACCACCATTTCTAAAAAAAAATCACTGATCATCGAGTTATTGGCCAACCCGTCAACATAGACGGCTGCTCCTGCACAAACCTCAAATTGAAATTCCCGATGGGCGATATCGCTGCTATTCCCCATTTCTGATTTTATGTGTTCCAAATTTTTTCGATAATCCTTGTCGATTGGCGAATTTTCCGGTTTATTAGGATCTTGTTTCTGGCGAAAATTATCGTTCTTTTTTCCCTTAAGCTTCATGTTCAAGAGTTTTGACCATATTGACATTCTTTTATCCTCATTTTCAATAAATTAGAAAGGAGAGTCCTAAAACATCAAATTTACTTGCTGTTGTTATGGTTACCATCGTTTTCGTTTTTATCCAAAAATTACCCGTCATAGTTGAAAAATTAATTGGAAACCTTAAATTAACGGAATAATTGCAGCATCTGACAGAGAGAATACCATTTTAGGGAGGCAGGTGAGGTTCTTGAAAATATTCTTCGTAACTATACTTTTAGCCGCTTTGATGCTGGGGTTAATTTTAACGCTTGATATTAAAATGGGGACACCCTCAAGCAATTTACTTTTGAAAATGAAAAGACCATTCGAAGTTCCGGAGCCTGCAGAATATTTCATCGTTATCGTCTTTTTGACGATGATCATTGCCAAACCCCTCGGGTCTTTTTTAAAAAAAAAAGGTAAACAAAAAACCTCAGCCAAATAACCTGCCGAGGTTGTTATGAAACCTATGAATAGGAATAAAGAAGCCTATGCGGAAAGGCTTAAAGTTTTTAGAAATACATCCATCTATCCGATCAGCAAACGGACATTTTCAATTTCAATTTCCGTGTTTTCATAATATTTATTATTGGTTTTCGCCCTTAGCTCCACTGATAATGGATGGTGCGGGTCTTGAACAAAATGAAGCTTTGTATCTCCCATATTGAGTGTTTTTTTATTATTGTTTCCGCTCATTTCCGGAAAGATCTGATCAATAAACAGCCATTCTTCCTTGGAAAAATCCTTCATGACAAAAGCTTCCTTGATCGCTACAATTCCGACATCTTCTGTATTTGGTTTCATCAAGTACTTTCTGGTAAAATCAAATTTCTTCTTATCATCCATCTGCAAAAACATAAATTGGAGCGAGCTGTTCGGAATAGGCTTTGTAAAAATGGTCTGAAACGGAAGACTTTTTTTCAATAATCCTCCAAACTTCTTGTAGGTTACCCTTTCAGGTCCCTCTAATTCGATGCCCCGCTCCATTAATCCTTGTTTTATATCTTCGAGTGAGTCGGTAAACAAACATAGACCAAAAATGCCTCTTTGCCCTTTATTATACTGGTTGACCCACTCCTGCTTCCAGCCGGCGCCATTATTCTTTTTTAAATAAGAGAACTCAAGATATTGATCGCCAATCCAGAGATTAGCTGCCTTAAATCCGCTGGTTCCTTTTCCTTTTTCAGGATCAAAGGGTATATCATTGTCATCAAGGAGGTTCTTAAGTTCAGAAAGCTTCTTGGGATCACGGTCAATATGAATGACAAAATGGTCTAATCTTAACAAATCGTCACCTTCATTTATGAGAGTGTTTTTCTATAAAATTATATGATTATATGAATTTTTTGAATGATAGGAATATTCTACTACAAAAAATCCATTCTGCCCAATATACAGAATGGATTTTTTAAAATTTATATCAATGTAATTTTTTCCTTGAGCATTTTTGCCGCTTCAGCCGGTTCTTCTGAATGGCTGATGGCTGTGATAACAGCCGCTCCATCTGCTCCGGCTTGAATAACCTGATGAACATTATGAGGATTAATACCGCCAATTCCTACAATCGGGATGTTAATGCCATTTTCCCTTAGCTCCGCGATCAAGCGTGTCCCTTGGACTGCTTTGGCATCTTTCTTGGTGGATGTTGGAAAAACCGGCCCTATCCCAAGATAATCAGCACCGTTCTCGATTGCCTCTTTCACTTCCGCCAGATTATGAGCAGAAACTCCAAGGATTTTATCACCTATTCGCTCCCGCACCAATTGAACGGGCTCGTCCTCTTGTCCGATATGAACCCCGTCTGCATCAATTTTCAGTGCCAGATCAATATCGTCATTAATAATAAAAGGTATTTTATTTTTCCGACAAATGGCCTGCAATTCTTTTGCCAATGCGAGCATGTCCTGCCCGATTCGGGCATCGCTGCCTTTTTCCCGTAATTGAAAGATGGTGACTCCGCCTTGAATAGCTTCTTCGAGCACCTCAGAAGGATTTTTCAAACAATTATTGCTGCCAAAAATAAAGTAAACCTTTAAAGCATCCCGCAGCGCTCCTGAATCGATCCTTGCCACTAGTCATCGCCCTCTTCTCTGATTATAAGCCCAGTGATTTGTCGGGCCGTGTCCGCCGCCAATCCGCAAATCATCCGCAATCGCTGCCTGGATAAACGATTTGGCTGTGGTAACGGCGTCTAATACTGAAGATCCCTTCGCCAGCTCTGCCGTAATAGCCGCAGAAAACGTACAGCCTGTTCCATGAGTATTTTTTGTCGCCATTCTTTCCGTTGTAAAATATTCGAATCCTTGACCATCAAATAGGATGTCAACCGCCTGGTCGGTGTCTTCATCATGGCCGCCTTTGATGACCACGTTTTTTGCTCCTAGATCCAGCAATCTCCTTGCCGCTTCGTGTTTGTCTTCCATTGATTTTATTGTCATTCCGGTCAGTACTTCAGCTTCAGGTATATTTGGTGTAATGATCAATGAAAGCGGCAATAGATGCTCTTTTAATGCGGCTATCGCTTCTTGCTGCAGCAAGGAAGCTCCTCCTTTGGCAATCATCACCGGATCAACAACTACTTTCGTCCACTGATATTGTTTGATTTTTCCTGAAACCGCTGCGATAATTTCAGCATTAAACAGCATCCCCGTTTTTAAGGCATCCGCTCCTAGATCCTCACCGATAGACTCGATTTGTTTGATCACCGCTTCGGATGTCATTGGAAAAACAGCTTGAACGCCGAGTGTGTTTTGTGCCGTAACAGCCGTTAAAGCGGACATTCCAAATACACCAAGCTCTTGAAAGGTTTTGATGTCAGCTTGAATTCCTGCTCCGCCGCCGCTGTCGGACCCTGCTATTGTTAAAGCTTTGTTAACCGTCATTTTTCCCGTCCCTTTCTTACTTAAGCTTTGGCAAAATTCCCTTGTTGAGTGATTTCTTTTTCAGAAACAATGGCAAGTTGATTAATCAATTCAATCTGGAAACTTCCCGGTCCTTGTCCATCTGTTTTTAGCGCAGCAAGCTCTCCTGCTACCCCATAATAAATTAATGCGGCAACAGAAGCTGTTACGAAGTCTTTTTCGACAGCAGAAAAGGCTCCGATGATCGAAGTTAACAAACAGCCTGTTCCTGTCACTTTTGTAAGAAGAGGATCGCCGTTGCGGACGATATAGGTCCGGCTGCCATCTGAGATTACATCCTCTTTTCCGGTAATCACAACAACGTTGTTTAGCTTTTTCGCGGTTGAGACAGCGAGCTCGATGGTATTCATCTGAACCTGACCCGCATCGACGCCTTTTGTTTCTGATTGGATGCCTGCTACATTTGCTATTTCAGAGGCATTTCCGCGTAAAACAGAAATGTTTACTTCACTTAGAATTCGTCTTGCTGTTTCAGTACGGTATGGGGTTGCACCCGCACCCACCGGATCAAAAATAACTGGTACATGATGCTCATTTGCTGATTTCCCGGCCAAAAGCATCGCTTCCACTTCCGTGCTGTTTAAGGTCCCGATGTTCAGTACAAGAGCACTTGCCAGTTTGGCCATATCCGCAACTTCTTCTTTTGCATAAGCCATCACAGGGGATGCTCCCAAAGCCAGCAATCCGTTTGCCGTAAAATTGGTGACCACGACATTGGTGATATTATGTACGAGCGGATTTACTTCCCTAACTTTTGTGACAATTTTACCAGCCTCTGTTAATTCCATGATTGATTCCTCCAATGATGAAAAATAAATAGCCAGATCCAAAATGGATCCGGCGTCATAAGCATATGAAAAAAATAAATTTTTCACTACTTTCCTACGCTGGGATGATCCAGATCAGGTTATAAGGGTAAAAAACGGATCAGGCTTTTTTCTCAGCCCCGATTGGGGGCACCCCTAGTAGTTTGTTTATTTATAATAAAATAATCATATCTCTAGACCATCTTTTCGTAAAGGATTTTATCTTCCGCATGCTTATTTGGGTTTATCATATTCTAAGGCTTGATCGCTGTCAGAATATCCTTTCGTGGTCGGGTCCTGGACAATTCCCAGCATCGACAAAAGAATAAACACCGCATTTGCCAGGGTTAAAATATAGTTTTTCACCGCGTCTGTCAATTGAATATGAGTTACGCCCAGCGTATTTAACCCTGTTAAAACCAGTTCAATCACAATCATGATTTGAGACAGGAAGCCTGCTACCCATGTCCAATTTTTAAACCGCACTTTCCAGTTGATCAATTTGCTCACTCCCCCTTTATGTGCTTTCTAAAAGATATGCGGTATGCCGGAAATACTTGTCTTTTCGGTTTCGTAAATAAGTTTAATTGGTCTTTTTGATTAAAAAAATTTATAATGAATAACGATTAAATTTTTTGCTGAAAGTAAGGAGATATGTATGAAACGGCTTTCTCCATTATGGGAAATGATCGTGCGATTTTCGAAAAAATATCTGGCGCCGATATGGGAAATGCTCGTACGGTTTTGGAAAAAGAAGCATCTTACACAAATTACCCTGTTAGCATTCCTGCTGTTTTTACTGGTGACCATTTCTTATTTTGGCTGGCTTGCCAGCAGAGCAAATGTGGAATCTTTAAAAGAAGGCTTGAGTCAGCCGACCGTTATTTACGATAAAGACAGCAAAGTTGCCTCGAATGTTGCGACAAACCGTTTACAAGGGATTTCCATTAAGGAAGTGCCCAGATATGTTCCAAATGCCGTCGTGGCCATTGAAGATGAGCGTTTTTATGAGCATGGCGGATTTGACATAAGAGGGATGGCCAGGGCATTCTTTGGGAATTTATTAGCAGGGCATATTACGGCAGGCGGAAGTACTTTAACACAGCAGCTTGCAAAAAATGCTCTTCTTTCCCCGGAACGAACGTATAAACGGAAAGCAGAAGAATTATTTTTAGCCATTAAGCTTGAAAAAGTTTACTCCAAAGATGAAATTTTACAAATGTACTTAAATCAAGTGTATTTTGGCAGCGGTGCCTGGGGTATTGGCAATGCGTCAAAGAAATATTTTAACAAAGATATCAAAAATGTTTCGATTAGTGAGGCAGCTATGCTTGCCGGACTGCTGCATGCGCCGAATTATCTGGATCCTTATCATAATTATGATCTCGCCATAAAACGAAGAAATGTTGTTTTGGCGAAAATGAAGGAATTAAAAATGATCACAAATGCCCAGTACCGAGCAGCATTAAATGAAAAGATCCAGCTGCATGATGGCGGAGGCAGCTATGTTGACCGTAAATATCCTTACTATGTTGATGCGGTTTTGAATGAGGCTATATCTAAGTATGGGCTCACTCAGGATGAAATTTTAACAAGAGGCTACCGGATTTATACAGAAATGGACCAAAATATTCAAGCCGGTCTTGAAAAAGTCTACAGCCGCAATTATTTGTTTCCAAGCGGGCGTAGCGGGAAATTAGTGCAAAGCGGTTCTGTTTTAATGGACCCTGCATCAGGCGGTGTCCGCGCTCTTGTCGGCGGCCGTGGTGAGCATGTCTTTCGCGGCTATAACCGGGCAACCCAATTAACGGCACAGCCCGGATCAACCTTAAAGCCTTTGGCAGTTTATACGCCTGCCTTGGAAAAGGGTTATAATTATTCGTCTTTGCTTACGGACCAGCCAATCTCGTTTGGAGATTATAAACCGGAAAACTATAACCACACTTTTCAGGGACAAGTGCCGATGTATAAGGCAATTGAGCAGTCCATGAACGTTCCCGCCGTTTGGCTCTTAGATCAAATCGGGCTTGATAAGGGGATGGACTCGCTGAGGCGGTTTGGAATTCCAGTAACAAAGGAAGACCAAAATTTAGCGATTGCCCTTGGAGGGATGAGTAAAGGAATCTCTCCTCTTCAGCTTGTCGATGCTTTTTCCGTTTTTCCGAATGGAGGAAAACGTGAAGACAGCCATTTGATTACAAAAATCGTTGGCCCAACCGGAAACATTATCGCAGAACGAAAAGAGAAAACAACAAAGGTTACCTCTAAATCTGTTGCCAACTCAATGACATCAATGCTCTTAAATGTCGTGGAAACTGGAACTGGAAAGGGAGCCCATATCAACGGTGTACAACTTGCCGGGAAAACAGGGTCGACCCAATTACCCTATTCTGATCTTAATGGAACGAAAGATCAATGGATGGTGGGTTACACTACCGATCTTGTCGGCGCTGTTTGGATCGGATATGACCAGACAGACCGCGAGCATTATTTACCAAGCAACAGCTCAGCCAATGTCGTCCCTATTTTTAAAGAGATCATGCAAGCCTCTCTTCCGTACGTCAAACATGAAAACTTTGAAGTTGTCTCGATTAATACCCAGCTTGCTCAAGGAACGACTGCTGACAAACTCAAAGAGCAGGCTGCCAAAATCAGCCAGGAATTAAATAATAATGCTAAGAAAATCGGCGAACAAATTAAAGAGCATGCGCCGGCATGGAAGGAAGGACTCAATCAGGCTTTACAAAACATCGGCAGAGGAGTTAATTTCCTTGTCCAAAAACTTCAAGAACTAAGACAATAGGTTTTATAGGAACAGCCTTTCTGGCTGTTCCTTTTGTTTTTTTAGGACGTTATCTCAAACTTTTATTGGATCTTTTGAAAAATGGTCATATCTTTTCTGAACAATTTGTATAATTTTTTGAAGGCTTTTTATTTTAAACCAGTAAACACAAGAAAAAAGGGAGGTCATCTTTATGTATCGTCCTGCAGGCTTTTGGATTCGTTTAGGTGCTGGTTTATTGGATGGTCTGATTGTAGGTGCCATTAGCGGATTAATTTATTCATTAATTACAGGGGGTTATTCAACAAGAACAGGGTCGTTCATTAATTTTTTGGAATTATTATACAGTCTTTTATTGCCTATTTTTTGGTCCGGTTACGTAATTGGCAAGAGAATTGCCGGAGTTCGCATTGTCAAAGTGGATGGCAGCGACGTAACCTTTCCAACGATGCTGCTGCGCGTATTGGTCGGCGGTTTAGTTTATGTCGTAACGTTGGGGATTGGAGCGATCGTCAGCGCGTTCATGGTCGGAATGAGAGACGACAAACGTGCCATTCACGACTTAATTGCCGGTACGTACGTCACCTATGCAAAACCGGGAGAACATGCATAAGAAAAAAACTCGCCTTGCGCGAGTTTTTTTCACTTCATAATTTTGATTTGAACACTATGGAGATAGTTTCCTGCCAGTTTTGTTATTTCAGTCTCTCTGTCACCTTGAAAAACGGCTATAAAACATGTCGCAGGTCCGGAGGATTTCATCATATCCACATCAGCAATGACGGAATCTTTTTCTATCTTGACATCCGAAAACAATTGGTTCAATTCATATAAAACGCCTTTTGACCCAACTGGCCATACGAGTACTTCTTGGAGCTTGCTAATTTCTTGAAAAATAGATAACGGGACAATTTGCTCTGCCTTTTTGATAACCTCATTTCCAACTAACGGCAGCCCGATCACCGCAATCTTCCATTCTTCGTTGAAATGTGGAAGCTTTCCGCCCTCGAATGACATTTTCCCAAGTACCAGCAATCCGACCGCGGATTGCAGTAGAGAAAAATTGCTTTCCGTACTGCCGGTAATCGGAATGTCTTTCATCCCAAGTTCCTGCAATCCTTTACGGATTCCGCTAGTCAATTCTCCCCACGCGCCATTGCCGCAAAAATTATGGAGGACAACAGAAATCGGTTCCCCGCCTGCAGCAATACACTCCATCGCCGCAACCCGAAAGGAAAAATAGCTGAGCACATCGTATGGTACATGAACAAGATCATCTTCCTTCAAACCGATCGCCCCGCTGTTATCACTGGCAATAATAAGTGAACCACCCTCTGGTACAGGAACCGTCAGCACGTCTCTCATTGATGAACATCCCGATGCTTATTGATCCCGTGCTGGAAAATAGAAGAAAGCCTTGGAATGATAATTAAAGCCAGCACTGTATTAAGTGCGGAACCAATTAATAATGAAGGAACAATCGCTATATAAAACCCGATATTCATTAAGAAAATAAACGGGATGGGGGCAACGAACGCATTCCCCGCAATAAAAACGATACCAGCGATAATTTTTTTGTTTTTCTTGTAAAGGAGCCCAAACAGCCAGGAAAGTACAGCCATTTCTGCTGCTATCAATAGATGCATAGGACCTAAAGGAAACCCGCCGATTAATGCGGATAAAAGATGACCAAATGCGCCTGTTATTGCTCCCGCACCGACACCCAATAAGGCGGCTGCAAGCAAGGCCGGTAACGCATCCAAGGCTACACTGTCAATAACCGCAGGTATTTTAATGCTCGCGCCGACAGCAGAGAGAGCAATCATCAAAGCTAAAAGACTTAGGGTTTTGATCTTCACCTTATTTTTCCTCCCTTCGCTTTCCATCCCGAAACACTTTTGCACTGCGTACATACTCGACGTCTTTTACATGCAGCCTGAAATTAATCACCCTTGCTAATGCAAAAAAATAGTCTGAAAGACGATTGATGTATTTCTGCGCCATTTCCGGTACCTTTGCTTCTGACTTCGAAAGTTTGACAATTAACCTTTCCGCTCTTCTTGTAACGGTCCTGGCCAGGTGAATAGAGGCAGCAGGTTTTGTTCCTCCCGGTAAAATAAAACGTTCCAGTTCAGGAGCCTCTGCCGTAAACTCATCAATCCGCTTTTCTAAATAATCAATGGAATCTTGCTGAAGTTTGTTTTCACGTTTTACCGAAACATTTGCAAGGTCTCCTCCGCAGTCAAATAATTCATGCTGGATTTTTTCAAGATCGTCCAGAACATCTGCAAAAATTTCCGGATTGAGTTCAATGATTGCCTGTCCGACAAAACAGTTAACTTCGTCCACTGTCCCGTATGCCTCAACGCGAACGTCATCTTTATCCACGCGTCCGCCAATAATGCTTGTTTTTCCTTTATCCCCTGTTCGTGTGTAAATTCTCATCTAAATCGGTCCCCCATTATTTTATTGTTTGATTAATTCCATACCAGATTACGTCGACTCTATCTGAGGCGGCCGCCGTGTCCTGAAATGCCCAGCCCGCTGCATCTCGCCAGAGGCGATTATTTTCTCCAAGCGGGACAATGCCCTTCGTGATATCGGTTCCGATCACAACTAATTTTCGATTTGAATTGCCTTTTTCCCATAACCGCCAATGCTCCAATCTTGCTTTCCAAATTTCCCGTGCTCTTTTTGCACCAAATTGTTCAGCTAAAGACTTTAACCAAATTTCAATTCCCTCTAATATGAGAAACTCGTGTTGGATGCCGGTTAATTCATCTGGAAGCGGCTGGTTTTGATATGCGGAGATCCAATCTTTTTCTTCTGTGACCTCATAATTGTTCTTCACCCAGGCTTTTTTTCCGTTAAAGGCGCCTCCTGTAATAAAATGCAACGTTCTCCCCTCCTTAGCGCTTCTCGGTCAAACATCAGCTCAATCCCCCAGCCATGCGGCACTTGCCATTTCCAAAACTCTTTTGATTCCGGAGCATATTTCGACAACAAGTATTTGACAACACCGCCATGTGTGACGACCGCACAGCGCTGGATGTCCTTTGAAAGAATTAGATCCCTGATGTTTTTCCAACCGTTATCAACTCTTTCGCTAAATTGTTGAAAGGATTCCCCTCTTGGCGGGCAAACAGTATAGGGATCATTGATCCACATTTGGTAATGCTTAATCCCTTTTAGTTCTTCATAAGTTTTTCCTTGCCACTGGCCAAAATCCATTTCCCTTAACTCTTTTAAGAGCGTCAATGTCTCATTAGGAAACAACAAATTTCCTGTTTGAATACAACGGTTGAGATCGCTGGAAAAATAGCACTCGTATGTGCTGGATGTTGCCAAGTTTTTCGATTCAGCACATAAAGGCGAATCATTCCAGCCCAAATAAGCTTTTCGTTTATTTTCTTCCGTTAACCCATGACGAAATAGTGCAATAACCACATGACCGTCCATAATATCAACTCAGTCCCTTCTACTGATGCGCCAAGTACATCACCTGTAATTCCGCCAAACCACTTGAGGGCATTCCGGCGGCAAATGAAATAACTAGCGGCCGCAGCCATAATGAGAATACCCAGTCTCATAAACTCTCCGCCTAAAAAAAGAGCAGTGAAAAGAAAAACAACCATATACAGAGGGTAAATCCACAGCACTTTCGCCGGAGCTGCCTCTTGAAACATGCGGCCCAGGCCTTCACTTTTAGCAGACTTTACCATAATCAGCATAGCACCCATCACATTTTTACTCAAAAAAGGAAGGGCTGCGATCAAGATATATGTCATAAAATGGACCGCACTCGTTAATTCAAAAATAAAGAAAAAGCGGCAGCTTAATAAAACAATAATCGAAATCACGCCAAAAGCACCTGTGCGCGGATCCTTCATAATCGCAAGCCTTTTCTCAAGATTCTGATACGAGAAGTAAGCATCACTGGCATCCATCCAGCCGTCCAAATGAATCCCCCCCGTAAGGAGAATCGTTGCCAGCCACAATAAAAAAGCAGCAGCTGTATGTGAAAATGGTGTCCAGGTCAGCACGGCGTATAATAGGAATGAATAAATAAGGCCTTGAAATAACCCTAAAAGAGGGAACGTTTGGACCGAACGGCGAAGATGGGCTTGATCCATAGGCAATTCAAGTTTAATTGGAATCGCTGTGAAAAATTGCAGATTAATCAAAAACCCTTTGATCAATTTCATATTCTCGCACTCCATTGGTTGATGATTTGGTTAAGAAGTTCCCAATTCAGATGTTCTTTCATTTGCTGTGCAAGGTCATCAAAGCGCTGATCCTTAAAATCGCTAATCCGGGTCACTTCTTGAGGTGCAAGCCCTTTAATTTTCCGAATCATATTTAACCACTCCGTCCTCCATTCATCATTATGAAAAAGATGGTGAAGATACGTTCCGATGATCTTGCCATTCTCTCCAAAATACCCGTCAGCATCTCCATCTGCGAACTGCAAAAAGGAACAATCGTTTCGCTCAAGAACGGTCTTTCCCAAGTGAATCTCATATCCTTCCAGTCTATGTTCATTTATCAGCCCCGTATCAATGTGAAGCTTTCCTGTTGTCCTCGTTGTTTCTTTTTCATGATGGAAGATCGTTGTAGCTGGAATATATCCCAATCCTTTAACTGAACTTCCAATAACTCCTGTATCAGACCCAGCTTCATCAACAATTTCTTCACCCATCATTTGATATCCGCCGCAAATTCCAAGCAAAAAACCGCCATTTTTCACGTGCTTTTGGATTGTCTCGTCGAGCTGTTTTATCCGCAGATTATCCAAATCTTTGATGGTGCTCTTTGTACCGGGAATGATAACAGCATCCGGCTGCCCGAATTCCGCCGCATCTTTAACCCAGCGCAGTGAAACATCCTCCTCGTACAAAAATGGCTCTAAGTCGCTGTAATTTGAAATAAACGGCAGCCCTATTACGGCAATATCAAGATCTGCATTTGTCCGCCGATAAAATTGTCCGCCAATTGACAAGGAGTCCTCTCCATCGATCATATGATGATCCACATATGGCAAAACCCCTAATACGGGAATCCCCGTTTTCTCTTCCAGAAAGCGAACCCCATCTTCAAACAGCGAAAGATCTCCCAGGAATTTGTTAATGATGATTCCGGCAACGCGCTCCCTTTCCTCAGGTTCGAGCAAGTCTAGTGTTCCCACGATGCTGGCAAATACCCCGCCCCGGTCGATATCCGCAACAAGAATGACCGGTACATCGGCCATTTCTGCTACTTTCATATTGACAATCTCTCGATCTTTTAAATTGATTTCAGCAGGGCTTCCAGCCCCCTCGATGACAAGAAAATTGTATTCCTTTTCTAAATGAGCGAGAGAATTACGAATAACCTCAAGACCTTTTTCATAAAATCGTTCCCGATAGTCCCGTCCTGATAATGATTCAGCAGCACGCCCCAAAAATACGACCTCTGAATGCTGATGCGATCTTGGTTTTAATAAAATCGGATTCATCCAGACAGCGGCTTCCGTTTTTGCCGCTTCTGCCTGAATTCCCTGTGCTCGGCCAATCTCTTTTCCGTCAAAGGTGACATAAGAGTTATTGGACATGTTTTGTGACTTAAATGGGGCAACTTTCAAACCTTCATTGACAAACATCCGGCAGAGTGCAGTTACAATTAAACTTTTTCCTACATCAGACGACGTCCCTTGAATCATGACTCCCTTCATTCCTGCACCCCTTTCATGAGTATTGGTACTCCCGCTTCAACTAAATAGGCTTTATCTGCTTCCTTAACGATCTTTTGATGAATTTTGCCCAGTAATTTCTTGTAGGTTAAAATCAGTTCGTTTTCTTGTATCGGTTCATGGAGCACTTCGTTGCTGACGATAATCAGCGTCCGGATCTGTGTTTTAATCTGCAGGATTCCTGTAATGGCTTTTTCCATTACCTTACCGATATAATCATCATTCCAATTTTGCTCTGCGGAATAGAGTTCGTTATTTAACAATGTTGTCAGACAATCGAGTAAAACAACCTCATGGCCTTGGAAACTGCAGGCCAGTTCACTGATATTTTCGGATTGTTCCAACGTTTTCCAGCCATATTTTCCTTTAGCCCGATCCTCCTTGTGCTTTTGGATTCGTTCCTTCATTTCGGAATCAAATGGAACCCCTGTGGCCAAGTAATAAAGTTGTCCTCTCGTTTTGACCGCAATTTCCTCAGCCATCCGTTCGGCAAAGCTGCTCTTTCCGCTTCTGACTCCGCCGGTAATAAATACTAACGATGATTTTGCCGCCATTCGTTCAGCACCTCCATCAACCTCTCATTTTCCACACTGTTTTTAATAGCAAAGCGCAGCCATTTTCCCTCTAAACCATGGAAGTTTAAGGTATGCCGGGGGATAATTCCCTTTTTAAGCAGAAACAAAAACAATTCATATTGATCCACAAGCAGAGGATCCCTCAGCAAATAAAAATTTACTTTCGATGAGGATAACAAATATTCGTGTCCTTTGAGTTGTATAAACAGCTGACTTCGTTCATTTGCGATAAAGGTTTGTGTTTGTTTAACAAAGTAATCGTCTTGAAGACACAATTCGCCCGCTGCCAACGCTATCGCGTTTGTATTCCAATGCGATTGCCATTTGGATAATTCAGTGATCGTCTCAGGTTTTGCCGCAAGATACCCCAGGCGGATCCCCGGAATCGCAAACATCTTCGTCATCGATCGAATAACGATTAAATGGCGATAGTTATCTATGTACGGAATAATAGATTCATATTCCTCCAAAAAATCGTAAAAAGCCTCATCCAAAACCAAAAGGGTACCGTTTTTTTCACATTCATCCAGAATGGAAAGAATATCCAATCGCGGATAATGGATCCCTGTCGGATTACTGGGATTGCAAAAAAATACTGCATCTGCTTCTCTCAATTTTGGCCGCAATTGATCAAGGTCCAGCTCAAAATCCGGTGCCGCCAATTGATGATATTCAATCTGACAGCCATTGTTCCGGCAGGCTTGCTCATACTCAGAAAATGCAGGCTGGAACAGTAAAACTTTTTTTCCTTCCAGCATTCTTGCAGTAAGATTTATCAGTTCTGATCCTCCGTTACCTATTAATAACGATTCGATCGGTATATTTTCTTTTCTTGATAATTTTTCACGTAAACGAACTGCGTATGGGTCGGGGTATACCAAAATTTTGTTAAAAAGCCCTGCCCAATTCGTTTTCAATTGTTCCGGAGGGCCAAGCGGATTGATGTTGGCGCTAAAATCAAGATATCGCTCCGGCAGCGGCATACCGATGGCTTTAAATAAATATTGAGGATTTGAACCATGTGACGGCCACATTGATCATCATCCCTCCTGCCCATAATAATAGTAAAAACAAAAAAGATGTTCTGCTTAAAATAGTATTGGCATTGTGAATCTGCTCTGCCTGAATAGGCCGGAGCGGATCGCCCATCTTTGCCCGGTTTGAGATCAGACCTTTATAATAGTTAACCCCCCCAAGCTGAATCCCTAAAATGGCGGCAACACCAGCCTCGCACCACCCGCTGTTCGGGCTTGGATGCCGCTTAGCATCGCGGAACAATATCGACCAGGCTTTTTTGGTATTCGTCCTTTGCGGCTTGTTGCCAAGCACCATCATCATACCAGTCAAACGGCTCGGAATATAGTTCATGACATCATCCCATTTGGCGGATGCCCAGCCAAAATCTTTATAGCGCTCATTTATGTATCCGACCATTGAATCACATGTATTCGCCGCCCGATAAACCATAGCGAGCGGTGCGCCTCCAAGCAATGCCCAAAACAATGGAGCAGTGACACCGTCACTTGTATTTTCCGCAACTGTTTCGATCGCTCCGCGGGAGATCTCTCCTTCGTCCAGCTTCTGTGTATCGCGTCCGACAATGTAAGATAGTTTTGTCCTTGCAGTCTTTAAGTCTCCTTCTTTTAGAGGAAGATAAACATCAAGAGCAGCCTGCCTTAAGCTTTTTTGAGCAATGGCACCGGAAATGATCACAGCTTCCAGGATTACTCCAACGACCGGGTGAATTCGATAGCCGATAAAAACAAAAACACTGACGGTAAGATAGACAGTCAGCAAAATGAAAACAAGCATCAAAACTCCCTTAAACCGTCTGTTTTCCCCTTGATTCCAGCGCTTTTCAAAAAAAGAGATCATCCGGCCGAACCATTTTACAGGATGCGGCCAATCAGGGGGATCCCCTATTAGCAAATCGATTAAATAGGCAAGCGTTATCGAAAGTAAATGATAAATCATGATAATCGGAACCTTCTTCGTGATTTTTGCACGGCTTCGGTTGTGCACTGATAAACGCCTTTGCTGATGAGTTTACCCAAAGGGGTGATCGTTCCGGCAAAGTCCAAGCGTCTTCCTTGCTGGGTAGCCGCAATCAAGATGCTGTCTGTTGAAGTGCCGGTGGCAATCGTTCCAGTAACCTTATCTATTACATTTTGGTCATTCATGACCTTTACCTTTGCTTCTGTAGCCGTCATCATACATTGAATAAACGCTTCTTCTGCCAGTTCCCCATTCACAAAAATCCATGTGTTAATCGTTCCCGGGGATAGTTCAAAGGAATGCATTTCACTTTTGGAAGCATCTACTGCGTTGCTGACGCCAGCCGTCACAACGACAAATAAGGAGAAATCTTCATGCTGATAAAATTGATATGATACATCTTCAATGAAAACGGCCGTCATCATCCCAACGGTCTGTTCCGGTTCAAAACCATTTTTTCTCAAGAAATCGGACATTTCTTGCGCGTAATCACTGCAGTTATAATCCTTATCCACATGCCGGTTGACAAATTCCTGATACCAGCCTGTTCCCGATCCAATCACGGCAGAAGACATCGTTCTTAACATAATGGGTGAACGAAGCCGCAGGTAATCCCCGTAAAAATGAAGAAATTCTTCATTAATGATGACTTTATTTTCAATTGGTTCAAGCTGGGGAAGCAGGACAATTTGCGGTGCAGCTACCCTCGGGTGCGGATGCTTCTTGATACTTGTATGAAAAACAGACCGGATCCTGTCTTCTTTCAAAACTTCATTTGGTACGTGTTGAAAATGGATAGTTCCTTTTTCCAATAGAAGGAGTTTATCACAGTAGAGCCCGGCAAGGTTTAAATCATGGAAAATGGAAATGACCGTTAAACCGGTCTCCTTCGTCCAATTTTTGAGAAGGTCTAATAAATCCTTCTGATACGACAGGTCCAGATGATTGGTTGGTTCATCCAAGAGAAGAATTTCAGGTTCCTGAGCAAGCGCTTGAGCTAAAAAAACCCGCTGCTGCTCACCTCCAGACAATTCCAGTAAATTTTTATTTTGTAATTTATGGATGCCTGTCTGGAGCATGACCCTTTGGACGATCTCTTCATCATCTTTACTCCATGCTTGAAACCAGCCTTTTTGATGGGCATAGCGTCCGAGAGAAACGGTTTCTTTTACCGTATAGGAGAAAGATTGTGAAGAATGCTGAGATAAAACAGCCACCAGCTGTGCGAGCTGTTTAGAGGAATAATCTTGAAGCCGTTTTCCCTTTAAAAAAATCTCACCATTTCGAACAGGCAAAATTCCGCTGAGAATTTTCAAGAGGGTGGTTTTTCCGCTACCATTTGGACCTAAAATGCCAAATAATTCCCCTGTTTTCACATCAAAGGAAATATCTTTTAGAACCGTCTCACCTGCATAGCCGCCTGAAACATTTCGAATATTAAGCATTGTTAACCACCCCTTTTAAGTTTTTTTCCTTTTTAAAAGTATAATGGCGAAAACCGGTGCCCCTATTAAAGCTGTAATAACACCTATTGGCAATTCGGTCGGGGAAATGATGGTTCTGGATATAAGGTCAGCAAGGATTAAAAATGCACTTCCGGTTAATATCGATAACGGCAAAAGATGCCGATGGTCCGGACCCCATAACAATCTCGCCAAGTGAGGAATGACGAGTCCTACAAATCCAATCGTTCCTGATACAGCTACAGCTGCCCCAGTCAGGATCGACCCGGCCGTTAAAATGATCAATTTTCTTTTTTGAACATTTACCCCTAAATGCTGCGCTCTTTCTTCTCCGAACGACATCGCATTTAATTCTTTTCCGTTTAGAAACAGAATGAAGGACCCGATGATGAAAAAAGGCAGGATAATCTTAATGTATTCCCAGCCTCTCATTGAGACACTGCCTAAAAGCCAGCCGATAATCTGTCTTAACTCATCCCCGGTAAGGGCAATCATTAATGAAATAAGGGCTCCTAAAAAAGAGCTGAAAATGATTCCGGTCAATATGATTGTTTCCACACGCATCGAACGTTCAATCTTTCTGGCAAAAGCAAGGACAAAAAAGATTGTCGCAAGGGAAAAAAGAATACTTAAAACCGGCAGCGTAAAGGAGCCGACTATAGGAAGGGATAATTGAAAAAACAGTGTGATAACTGCTCCCACTGATGCACCCGAAGATACACCCAATGTGTAGGGATCCGCCAATGGGTTTCGTAAAAGTCCTTGAAAAGCTGCCCCGGCAATGGCAAGAGATGCCCCGACAAGTCCAGATAAAATAACCCTTGGCAAACGGATATCCATGACAATATTTGCAAACATCGGATCGATCCTGCCAAAAGACTTAAAGGAAAAAATCTTTACGGCCATGATTTTGATAATCGTCAAAATGGGAACATTTACCGTTCCTATGGATACCCCTAGAAGAACAGCAAGGATTAAAAACATCCCTGCTGTTGTGTAGGCTGCATATTTATTATTTAAAAACTTCTGGATAGATTGCTTTGGCAAGGTCCTCTACTCCTTCAACCACCCTTGGACCCGGGCGGTTAACAAGGTCTGCATTTACATCAATGACTTGTTTATTTTTTACCGCTTTAACATTTTCCCAGCCTTGTCTTGTTAATACTTGGCTACTTGAGTTTTTCACATAATACCCGTATGTTGTAACGATAACATCTGGATTTTTTTGGATTATTGATTCCGGATTTACTTTTACCCATCCATTTTGATCCCCAGTCACATTTTCAGCATTAATCACGTTTAGCATTTCATTCATAAATGTGTTTTTTCCTGTTGTATAAAGATCTGGAGCAGGGGATACTTCAATGTAAACTTTCTTCTTATTTTTGATTCCGGCTGCTTTTTCTTTGATTGCAGCAAGTTTCGACTTCATCCCTTTGATGATTTCATCCGCTTTACTTTGTTCTCCTGTTGCTTTACCAACCATGCTGATGGAGTTGTAAACCTGTTCAAAATTTTTCGCGTCGTTCACAACCAAAACATTGATGCCGGCATCTCTTAATTGCTGAAGTCCTGCTTTGGAGTTAAGCGCGCTTGACGCATGTGCTAAAACAAGGTTAGGCTTTAATCCAATAATTTTTTCAACGTTAAATTCCATTCCGCCGATTTTTTCCTTTTTTAGGGCTGCTTTCGGATAAGTATCATTATCAGATACTCCAACAATTTCTTTATCCAACCCTAGAGCAAAAGCAATTTCAGTGTTACTAGGTATTAAGGAAACAATTTTCTTTGGTTTTTCCTTGATGACAACCTTATTTCCAAGAGCATCCTTAATAGTGATTGGAAAGGCTGTTGTATTGGTATTTCCGCCATTTCCTCCCGTATTCTGTTTAGAATTTCCGGCACATCCTGCTAGCATGCCTATTGTTAATAATGCAGCCAGCAATAGTGAAAATAATCTTTTCATTTGTCTTCCTCCTGATTTGATTTTACAGCATAAAATAAATCCATTTTGCCAAAAAAAACACTTGATGCTTCAGAAAAAAACATCTCCATGGGGACATGGAGATGTTTGTATGGGCAGATTCAATTACATGGCGTAAAGAGTCTATCATGCCACACGTTCCTATCCTCGTAGGTTTTGGCTTACTTAAACAGGCAGGTTTCCTGGCTCATGTTCATCGCTTCCTATGCCTTCCCATCAAATGACAGTGGCAAATATAGGTTGCTCCCATTTACAGTGGCGGGACCGCGCTGGGTTTTAACCAGCTTCCCTTTTAAGCTAAGAATCTTTTAAAAAGATTTTAGCACCTGTTTTTAAAGTCTTTATTTTTTATGCTATAGCTATTATCATACAAAACAGTCTATTTGTACACCATTTTCCGGGATATTTTTACCATGTTCGCCAAAAAAACAGACGAACCGTTACATGGCGCGTCTGTTTTTTCGATTTTCAGACCTTTAAATACGAGGAGAAAAACTCCTTCAGACAATCTTTTTACTCAAAGCTTCTGCAAAGGTTGGCCATTTCGATCGCAGCTGTGGCAGCGTCCCAACCCTTATTTCCTGCCTTTGTTCCAGCCCTTTCGATTGCCTGTTCAATAGAATCTGTCGTTAACACACCAAAAACAACAGGAATTCCGCTCTTAAGGGATGTGGCCGATACACCTTTGGCTGCTTCATTGCAAACATAATCAAAATGAGGGGTAGCGCCACGAATGACTGTACCTAGAGTGATAACCGCATCGTACTTTTTGCTTTCGGCCATTTTTTGGGCAATTAACGGAATTTCAAATGCACCCGGCACCCATGCAATATCCACGTCCCCTTCATTTACTCCATGCCGCTTAAGAGCATCTTGTGCTCCTCCTAATAATTTGCTTGTAATAAATTCATTAAAACGGCCGACGACTATACCAACCTTTAATCCTGTACCAACTAAATTTCCTTCAAATATGTTTCCCATCAACTTTACCTCCAAGATTTCTTTTATTATAAGTGCAATAAATGCCCAAGTTTATCGTGTTTTGTTCTTAAGTAATTTTCATTTTCTTCTCTCATTTCCATTTGCAGCGGAACTCGGTCGACTACCTCAATGCCATAGCCTTTTAATCCTTTAATTTTTCGAGGATTATTTGTTAATAACCGCAGTTTTGTGATGCCAAGGTCCTTAAGAATTTGAGCGCCAATCCCATATTCCCTTAAGTCCGCAGGAAAGCCCAGTTTTTCATTTGCCTCAACAGTGTCAAGACCCTGCTCTTGAAGCTTATAGGCCTTCAGCTTATTTAAGAGACCGATTCCGCGGCCTTCCTGCCTCATGTATAAAAGCACTCCGCTGCCTTCCTGATTGATACTTTTTAAAGCGGCATGCAACTGAGGCCCGCAGTCGCAACGATAGGAGCCAAACACGTCACCCGTTAAGCATTCGGAATGAACCCGTACCAACACTGGCTTATCCGGGTCTATTTCCCCTTTCACTAAGGCAATATGTTCTTTTCCATCAACGATATTGGAGTATCCCACTGCTTTAAATTCTCCAAATTCCGTTGGCAGTTTGACTTCGACCTCCCGTTTTACAAGCTTATCCTCACGGTTTCGGTACTCAATTAAGTCTTTAATCGTAATGAGCTTCATACCGAATTGATCGGCTAATTTGCGCAATTGCTGTACACGCGCCATTGTCCCATCTTCATTCATAACTTCACAAATAACTCCAGCAGGTTTTGCACCGCAAAGCTTAGCTAAGTCAACAGCAGCTTCTGTATGACCGGTTCTTTGCAACACTCCGCCTTTTTTTGCTACCAACGGGAAAATATGTCCCGGACGCCTGAAATCCTCCGGCTTTGAATCTGGGTCCAGCATGCTTAAAACGGTTGCTGAACGCTCGTACGCAGAAATCCCTGTCGTCGAAAATTTATGGTCAATACTGACAGTAAAAGCAGTTTCATGGTTGTCTGTATTAACCGATACCATCGGCAATAGTTCTAATTTTTTTGCTAAAGCTTCTTCAACCGGAACGCATATAAGTCCACGGCCGTGTGTAGCCATAAAATTGATAACGTCGGGGGTCGCCTTTTCAGCTAAAGCGATCAAATCTCCTTCATTTTCCCGATCCTCGTCATCGCAAGCAATGATGATTTTCCCTTGTTTTAAATCTTCAAGTGCATCTTCAATTCGATCAAACATTATGTTTCACTCCTTTACTTAAACCCATTTTCCTCTAAAAATTGGAGGGTAATTCGCGAATTTTCTTTTGGGGTATTGTTCATCCCCGTCAAAAAATGCCCCACGTATTTGCCGATCATGTCACATTCCAAATTGACGATGTCTCCAGCATCTTTTAAACCTAAAATGGTTTCAGCCATCGTGTGCGGTATTAATGAAATCGTAAAACTGTTGTCTGTTTTTCCAAAAACCGTTAAACTTGTTCCATCCACGGTAACCGAGCCTTTCATAATAATTAATTTCAGCAGTTCTTCGTCTGCTTCAATCTCATAATAGACAGCATTTTCGACCGGCTTCTTACTCAAAATGACACCTGTTCCATCTACATGTCCCGATACAAAATGTCCGCCAAACCTCCCTCCGGCTGCCATGGCTCGTTCAAGATTCACCTTGGATCCTCTATTTAATATTCTCAGGCTAGTCGCTTTTATCGTTTCTGGCATAACATCAACAGTGAAGCGGTTTTCTGAAAAGGAAGTTACCGTAAGACAAACTCCGTTAACGGCAATGCTATCTCCCAGCTGTACGTCTTCAAGCACTTTTTTTGCGTTAATCGTCATAGCAAAGGCTTCTCCAGTCCGTTGAATACTGGCGAGTGTTCCAATCTCCTCAATGATTCCGGTAAACATCTTCAATGACCTCTTTCTGCCGCCGGCTCTGCGATTATGCGCAGATCGCTGCCGATTTTTGCAACTTCTTTAATCGATAAAGAAACAGCATCGGAAATTTTCTCCAGCCCTATTCCTCCGAAAGAGACAGGGGCGGTCTTTCCTCCAATTAACTTTGGAGCGATATATGTAATGACTTGTTGAAAGGCCTTTTCTTTTAAAAAACTGCCATGAACTTCGGCACCGCCTTCAACAAATAAGGATGTGATTCCCCTTTCCCCTAAAACGGACAGTAACTCTTTGATGCTTATTTTAGGAGTGGGCATTTTAATGATATCAATTCCCGCTGTTTTAAAGGCAGCTTCCTTTTCCGGCGGGACACCACAGCCGGTAATCAGCCATGTCGGGGCTTCATTATCCTTGATTATATTGGCGCCGATGGGAGTCCGTAGATGCGTATCAAGAATAATTCTGATTGGATTTTTACCGCCGGTTTGGAGTCTCGTTGTCAAACTCGGGTTGTCTTTTATAACAGTATTGACTCCCACTAAAATGGCATCATGAATGTGCCTCCATTTATGAACATCGTTTCTTGCTTCCTCACCAGTGATCCATTTACTTTCCCCAGTTACCGTAGCTGTTTTCCCATCAAGAGTGACGGCTGTTTTTAACGTAACAAACGGAAGTCCGGTTTGAATGTTATAAAAAAAGACTTTATTCAGTTCCCTTGCTTCCTGTTCGAGGAGCCCTGCTTCTACTTCGATTCCTGCTTTTCGGATTCGTTCAATGCCCGTACCGGCGACTTTTGGATTTGGATCAGTTGCTGCCACAAAAACCTTCTTAACCCCTGTATTAATAACTAAATCGCTGCATGGCGGTGTCTTGCCATGGTGGCTGCATGGTTCAAGTGTTACATATAACGTGGCCCCCCTTGCTTTATCGCCCGCCATCCTAATTGCATGTACTTCGGCGTGCGGCTCGCCTGCTTTAAGATGCGCCCCCATGCCGACAATTTGGTTATTTTTCACCAAGACCGCTCCGACCACCGGGTTGGGAGAAGTTTGTCCAAGTGTTCCCTGCGCAAGCTGCAGCGCTAATTTCATATAATCAGCATCGTTCAATGTTCTTCACCCCATTTCAAATAAAAAGACCCCGAAGACATAATTCTTCGGGGTCATTAAAAGGCAATAAGAAATAAAGGTTTAAAATCGGTCATTTTTTACCCATTTCAATCCAGTTTTTTCCTTCTCCCATCCAGACTATAACTGTCGGCCCTGGAATTTCACCAGATCCACCGTTTAACATACTGTTAACCGGGTCACGGACTAAGAGGCTTAAGCCTCATCACCGCCGGTTCGGAATTACACCGTACCCCGAAGGAATATTCACTTATGATATTTTTATTATATTCTTATTTTATTAAAAATGGAAATAAAAATTTTCAAAGTCCTTATGCTAAGTATTTGAGAACTTTTTCAGCGGCTTTTTCACCTTGATCAATGCAGGCTGGAATGCCGACTCCTTCAAACGAACCTCCGGCCAAAAAGACACCGGGGAGCTCTTTTGCCAATGAGTTTTTAACGTTTTCCATCATTTCCAAATGCCCGACATTGTACTGCGGCATTGCTTTTTTCCAGCGCGAAACAATGGAAAACTCGGGTTTTTCTGTAATGTTCATCGTTTTATTTAAATCTTTTAAGACAATGTTGATAATTTCTTCATCGCTTAAATCAACAACAGCTTGATCGTCTGGTTTGCCGACATACGCACGCAGCAATACTTTTCCATCCGGAGTAGATTCAGGCCATTTTTTATGTGTCCAAGTGCAGGCCGTGATCCGAAAATCACTGTTTCTGGAAACAATAAAGCCTGTCCCGTCAATATCCTCATTAATAGCGGATTTTGGAAAAGCCATGGAAACATTGGCAACAGAATTAGCCGGCATTGTTTTAAAAACATCCATAAACGAATAATCCTTTAGCATTTGCTGGGCATGGTGATGATCCACAGCAATGACAGCGCAATCAGCCCATTCTGTTTCACCGTTTGCTAGCGTAACAACATATCCCGTTTGTTCTCTTTCCAGCTTAACTGCTCCGTTTCCTTTTATTACCGTAACTTGATCTAAACGTCTTTCCAATTCCTCAACAAGGGTTTCAAGTCCAGTTTTAAGGGAGATAAACATTCCTTTTCGGGATGGCTGCTTTTTACTAACCTTTTTTCTTTTTGGTATAGTCCGCTTTAAACCGATGACAAGGCTGCGGTGCTTTTGCTCCATTTCATAAAAATTTGGAAACAGAGCCATTAAGCTCAGATCATCGATATCACCTGAATAAATTCCTGATAATAATGGCTCAATCAGGTTTTCAACCACCTCATCCCCTAATCTTCTACGAAAAAAGAGGCCAAGTGATTGATCCTTCTCAGGTTTACCCTTTGGAATAATAAAATCTCCTGCGGCTCTCATTTTACCCAACAGTGAAAACATACTGGAAACAGCAAAAGGAGTGATTTGTGTAGGTATCCCCATATAGGAACCTTCCGGCATCGTATGCAGCTTGCCTCTGACATGGATAAAAGATTTTCCAGCTGTATTGGCAATAACATTGTCCTTTAAGCCGACTTCTTCAATCAGTTTCATTCCGCTCTTTTTGCTGACCACAATTGAATCTGGTCCTCTTTCAATGATATATCCATCTTTTTTGATGGTTTCGATCACTCCGCCCAATCGATGGCTTGCTTCTATCAGCTTAATCTCTAGAGGAAGTGAATTTTCGCTTGCGTCTTTTTGTAAAAAATATGCAGCTGATAATCCAGTAATGCCGCCTCCGATAATAATAACCTTTTTCTTTTCCATAATAGCATCTCCATTCAAACGCAACTGGCAGTTTAACGTAACCCAATGTGTATTCCATATATTTTAACCATTGTATCAAATACATTCTTTAGTATATGGAAAAATAACGAATTGTTATAAAGTGTTTAAAATTTAATATTGTAACCATTAATAATTGGTTTATCTTTTAATAATTCAAATGATTCGAATAATAAAAATCCTATCCTTTTCATTATTCTGCTAAAATAATAAATGATATTTTTCATTTATTATTCTCGGAGGAGCATTGCTGATGCCGCTATTTTACGTTTTCATTCTACTTGTAACAAGCTTTTTATGGGGCGGAAACTTTGTTTACAGCAAATTTCTAATCGGGCACGCTTCACCGACAACACTGACGATTTTAAGATGGATGATCGCAATCTTCGTCCTTTTTCCGTTACTCATACGGAAAGAAAAAAGTTGGCTTCCTCCGAAAGACACCATCTTTCCGTTAATTTTAATGGGGTTAAATGGGGTTGTCCTTTTTAATCTATTTCAATTTTTGGCATTAGCTGAAACATCATCTGTAAATGCCGGTCTGATTTCAGCATTGAACCCAATTTCAATAGCCGTTTCTTCAGCGCTCTTTCTTAAAGAAAGTATTCCTTTACGCCAAATTTCAGCCATGCTTTTGTCTTTTATAGGAGTTGTTATCGTACTCTCAAAGGGGGAAATCGAGCGCGTAATAGCTTTTCAGTTTAATAACGGGGACTTATGGATGATTGCAGCGGTTCTAATATGGGGTGTGTACTCAGTATGTGCAAGAGAAGCGATGCAAAAAATATCGCCAGTGATGGCAACATTCTATTCAGGAGTGTTTGGAATCCTAATCCTTCTGCCTTTTAATCTATCTTCCTTTAAAATTACTCATCTTACTGCACCATTTATCCTAGCTCTTCTCTATACAGGAATTGTGTCCACTGTCATTTGTATGCTCCTGTGGAATATGGGTGTTCAAAAAATGGGGCCCACAAAGTCTGGGATTTTTTTAAATTTCAACCCCATTTTCACAGCAATCCTTGCCTTTTTTATTTTGAGAGAAAAGATGACTTGGCCTGAAATAGGGGGAAGCATGCTTGTTATTACGGGCTGCTATTTATTCTCCAATTTTAATAAACAACTGTAAATATAGATTTCCCCGGCATGCAAGTCGGCCGGGGAAATCTTCAATTATTTAGTTTCCAGGGGAATCGGCAATTGAAGACGCTTTGCAACTCTTTCCCCATATTCGGGATCCGCCTTGTAAAAATGAAGAATTTGCCGCAGTTTTATGTCTGTCCTTTCAACAGGTTTCATTGATGCAACAATGTTTTCGATCAAGCGGGTACGTTCTTCCTCTGACATCAACCGATATAGATCTCCTGCCTGGGTATAATGATCATCATGATCATAGGCAACACTTTCAGCCTTTCCTGAAACTTCATAAGAAGTTTGTTTCTTTTCCGGTGTTTCTGTCGGTCCATTAAAACTGTTTGGTTCATAATAAACAGATCCTCCCCCGTTATTATCAAACCGCATACTTCCATCCCTTTGATAATTATTTACTTCCACTTTTGGCCGGTTGATTGGCAGGAGTGTATGGTTGGCTCCTACCCGGTACCGGTGGGCATCTGAATAGGCAAACAATCTTCCTTGAAGCATTTTGTCCGGCGATGGTTCAACTCCCGGGACCATCGTTCCCGGCGAGAACGTTGCCTGCTCAACCTCAGCGAAATAATTTTCCGGATTTCGATTTAAGACCATTCGCCCAACTTCCTGCAATGGATAATCCTTGTGCGGCCATACTTTCGTGACATCGAACGGGTCCCATCTATACGTATTTGCATCCTCAAATGGCATGATCTGGACATATAACTTCCAAGCAGGAAAATCACCTTTCTCAATAGCTTGAAATAATTCTTCCGTATGATAATCGGGATTTTCACCAGCAAGCTTTGCAGCCGCTTCCGAGCTTAAATTTTTGATCCCCTGTTCGGTTTTAAAATGGTATTTTACCCATACAGCCTCTCCATCTTGATTAATCCATTTAAAGGTATGGCTTCCATAACCATTCATATGCCGGAAGGTAGCCGGTATACCCCGGTCACCCATTAAATAGGTTACTTGGTGGAGTGATTCCGGCGATAATGACCAAAAATCCCAAACGGCGGTTGGATTTTTTAAATGGGTTTGCGGATCCCTTTTTTGAGTGTGGATAAAATCAGGAAATTTAATGGCATCCCGAATAAAAAAAATGGGTGTATTATTTCCAACAATATCGTAGTTTCCTTCTCCGGTATAAAACTTAACAGCGAAACCTCTTGGGTCCCGCACAGTATCGGCGGAGCCAAGTTCGCCTGCAACGGTTGAAAAGCGAATAAACACGGGGGTTCGTTTTCCGATTCCATTAAATACCTTTGCCTTTGTATATTTTGATACATCCATTGTTACTTCAAAATAACCGTGTGCACCTGCTCCCTTGGCATGGACAACACGTTCCGGTACTCGCTCACGGTTAAAATGGGCCAGTTTTTCCAGCAAATGAACATCTTGGATCAAGGTAGGTCCGCGGCAGCCGGCAGTAATTGAATTTTGGTTATCACCTACAGGTGCTCCATGACTTGTTGTTAATGGTTTCTTCTTGTTACTCATGCCATCACCTCATCATTGAAAAATATTAGCAAAAACAAATACGTACCTAACAGGTCTTACTATAAATAGGTATTAAAACCAGAGAGGATTATTCCTGAAGTAAAAAAAATGGAACATACCGGCTTTCGGTATGCTCCATCAGGTTAATGCATTTTTTTCGGCTGTAAAAATGTTTTTTTAAAAATATCTTCAATTTCTTCTTCAGTTAAATACATGACTTTAACTGGATTGGGATACTTAATAAAACAATATCCTGTTTCAAAACTTAAGATTGCCATGATTTTACTTTCATGAGGGTTTAATTTCCAGATGGTGATGTTATCCCCCTGGTCAATAACAGCCATAGAGAGATCACCGCAATAAAAATGAATTTCATGAAATTTTTCAGTATAACTGGCCTTTTCGTTGTCCAGTTCATTTATAAAGTTAAAAAAAACATTTTTGAAAAATTCTTTTACCGCCTGAAAGGATGCAACACTTTTACTCACCAAAAATCCCGGGCCGTCGTCCATTCCATCATGTAAATGAAATTCAATCGTTTCCATTTTTGACACCCTCATTCCTGTAATTTCCTAACATGTACATTATCATCTGTAGGTAATTCTCGTGGATGAGGAGAATAAACTTTACGTTAAAGAAGAATCATTAACGGATTCTTCAGTAAATATTTAATTCTCGCCAAAAATTCACTTGCGGGTTTTCCATCTGTAACGCGGTGATCAAAAGTTAAGCTTAATGGCAGCAAGTCTCTGCTAACCACCTTTCCTTCCTGATCAAATTCCGGTGATTGGTAAACACTGCCAATTCCAAGAATTCCCGTTTCAGGAGGGTTCAATACCGGAGTGAAATACTCAACACCGCTCCTGCCAAGATTCGTTATTGAAAAGGTTGATCCAACAATTTCACTCAAATCCAGATCATTATTTCTGGCTCGAGTACCCAGTGACTTAATCTTTTCAGACAGCTCACGAAGGGTTAGCTTTTCCGCATTCCTAATAACAGGGACGATCAATCCGCTTTCAAGTGAAACCGCGATCCCTAAATGAATTTCTTTATTATAATGAATTTCATTGTTTATCAGAGTGCTGTTCATGATTGGATAGGATTGTAACGCAAGCGTAACCGCCCTTGCAATAAAGTCGTTTACGGTAATTTTCACGTTCCTATTATCTTTTTCACATATTTCATTGATTGAATTTCTGACTTTTAGCAGTTCGGTAATATCTGTTTTCATTGTGATGGTCAGCTGGGCTGTATTATGGAGACTGCCGGTTAACCGGTCTGCTATGGTTCTTCTCATTCCAACCAGTGGCTCGATGTCATCTTTCAAATCAATTTTAGGTTCTTCTTGTACGGTTTCCTTTTCAACAGGCTTGTTCATGTTTATGGCCGCATCACGAATATCTTTATTGGTAACCCGGCCATTCGGGCCTGTACCGTTAATTGAATCAATGTCTACCCCTAAAGATTCTGCCAACTTTCTGGCAGAAGGCGAGATCCGTATTTTCTTTGTTGTTTCTTTTTCAGGAAGTTTCAAACTTGCAGCCAAGCGGTTAACGAATTTCCCATTTGGATGTGAAATATCTTCTGCAACCGGGGTTCCTTTTTCTGCAATGTTTTGATCAATCCGATCATCAGCCGCACCAACGATTGCAATTGTCGTTCCAATCGGGACAACATCATTTTCCTGTGCACTGATTTTTATAAGAATCCCATCTTCAGGTGCTTCAATTTCTTTTTCAATTTTATCCGAACTGATGACCGCAATCGGGTCTCCCTTTTTCACATTATCATGTTCATGCCTGAGCCACTCAACGACTGTACCTTCTTTCATATTCATTCCAAGCTTTGGCATAATTACATTTGTTACCATTTGAAACCACCCCGCAAATTCTTTTTTTCAAAAATTGATGGTTTGGCTCAAAGATCGTTTTTCTTTTTTAAAGAAGGGCGCTTTCACGCCCTTTACTCATGGATAAAAAGGCAATGATCTATACGGTTAATAATGTTCGATCATTAAACAGTTCTGCTGCAGCCATGACAATGTTATCCTCCGACGGCAAATACAGATCCTCTAAGACAGGTGAAAATGGAATCGGGACATGCGGTGCCGTTACCAATTTAATGGGACCATCAAGATAATCGAATCCATTTTCCGCAACAAGGGCTGAAATATCAGCGGCAACACTGCAGCGCGGATTCGCTTCATCGACAATGATTAGTCTGTTTGTTTTTTCAACAGAATTTAAGATGACAGCTTCTTCTAAAGGAGACAAACTGCGCGGGTCGATGATCTCGGCACTGATTCCCCGTTTTTCCAGTGTTTGTGCAGCTTTATAAGCCGTATGAACTTGTTTTCCAATCGCAACAATGGTAAGGTCGGTCCCTCTCCTTTTTATATCAGCAGTTCCGAGCGGAATGATGTATTCCCCTTCCGGTACCATTCCCTTCATGCCATAAATGTTTTTATCCTCAAAGAAAATGACTGGGTCATCATCATAAATAGAAGCCATTAATAAGCCTTTTGCATCTGCAGGGGTGGAAGGAACAACCACTTTCAAGCCAGGTATATGTGTAAACAGAGCATATAGTGCCTGAGAGTGCTGTGCAGCAGCTCTTGAACCTGCCCCAAACATAGTTCTTATGGTAATCGGAACCTTGGCTTTTCCTCCAAACATATAGCGAAGCTTTGCAGCTTGATTCATAATCTGATCTAGACAGCTGCCGACAAAGTCGTTAAACATTAACTCAACTACCGGACGCATCCCTGTTGCCGCGGCGGAGACCGCTGCTCCTATAAAACCCGCTTCGGTGATTGGAGTATCTAAAACCCGTTGCCTGCCAAATTCTTTGACAAGCCCTTTGGTTACACCCATAACACCGCCCCATGCTTCATCCGCTTTTAAATGTTCAACCATTGCTCCTCCGGCGACATCTTCTCCCATTAATATCACATTGTGATCATTTTTCATGGCGATTCTGATGGCATCGTTTATGGCCTCAGAAAAAGTTATCAGCTTATCCATGTAAATCACTCCTGTTTTTATTTATAGGAAACATATACATCTTGGAACAACTCATGTTCTTCCGGATACGGGCTTTCCTTCGCGTATCTGACTGCATCCGCAATTAAATTGCGAATTTCCGCATCTATTTCATCAAGCTTCTCAGTTTCTGCTAAATTCCCTTCCACGATAAAGCTGCGGAACAGATTGATACAATCAAGCTCTCCGGTATTGAGCTGCTGTCCTTCAACCGTTTTATATTTTTGTGCATCCCCTTCAAAGTGTCCATAATTTCGATATGTTTTGCATTCTATTAAGGTAGGTCCTTCGCCGCGCCGAGCACGTTCAATTGCACGTTTGGCTGCCTCATAAACGGCCATAACATCTTTGCCGTTGACGATTTCACTTGGAATATGATAAGAAGCAGCCCTATCCGCAATATTTTTGCAGCTGGACGCATATTCGACTGGAGTAGCTTCCGCAAACCCATTATTTTCGGCGATAAAGATAACTGGCAGCTTCCATATCGCTGCAAGGTTAATGCTCTCGTGGAAAGTACCTTGGTTATTTGCACCATCACCAAAGAAGCAGACAGAAACTCCTCCTGTGTTTTTCAGCTTTGCCGATAATCCTGCACCTACTGCAAGCGGAAAACCTCCGCCAACAATTCCGTTCGCTCCAAGCATTCCTTTATCGATATCGGCGATATGCATCGAACCGCCTTTGCCTTTACAAAGTCCGTTCCTTTTTCCAAAAATCTCAGACATCATTCCGTAAATGTCGCACCCTTTTGCAATACAGTGGCCATGACCTCTATGAGTACTTGTGATCATGTCGATATTGCTTAAATGTGCACATACACCGACAGCAATCGCCTCTTCTCCTGCGTATAAATGAACAAATCCCGGCAGGAGACCTTGGCTGAATAGTTCATGAACATTATCCTCAAATTGCCTGATTTCTTGCATCGTTCTATACATCCAAATCGCTTTTTCTTGTGAAATCGTTCTCACTAACGGTTCAGTTTGCAGCATATTGTTTACCTCCCCTTGTTTAGAAAACTAAAACCTTCACTTTGATCCGAATTTTCTAAAAGAACGCCGCACCATTCAAACATTAAAAATATTTCGATTGTTAGGGGCCACACAATTCACTTCAACTTCTTGCAATCTCACAGATGCCGCTAAAGTTGCCCCTACAGGACAGTGCTTCTCTACTTCTCTTGCAAGCATATGGACACTTTCCTCAGGAGCATCTGTTACAAAATTCATCTTAAAGCGAATGTCAGTTAAACCTGCTTTTACCCCCGGCACTCCCATAAAACCATCAATATCCAGGTCTCCTTCGATATCTACCCACATGTCTTTTAGATCAACACCAAATTTGCGGGCATACGTTTTGGCTGTAATTACCTGGCATGCTCCTAGTGAATTAAGGAGCATTTCAACCGGATTCATACCTTCATTTGTACCGCCCAGTTCTTCAGGTTCATCGAACATTACCCGCATTCCGCGCGATTTACCTTCAACCCTCAGCCCCTCAGCACTTCTCGCTGTTGCCTTAAATGTCTGGAGAGCCATAGCTCATTCCTCCCCTTATCATTTTTAGAACAAACAAAAAGACAGAGGCCTTTTTATCCTGCTGTCTTAGTTGTGATGTTAAAAAGCCTTAAGAACGCTTAAGAAACTTTTTTGGCAGTTATTCTTTTTAGGAAATATCACCCCATTTTTTCGGCTGGGCAATTGTAACTAAAAAATGATCTTTGACGAAAGGAAAAATAAGAAATTGCCTGGCCATAATCTTATTCTGGCCGGTTCTTTGAGGCATTTTAATAGAGGACATTAAGAAGCATAGCACATTTTATCAAACCAACGGTTTGATTGATAAACACTACAAATTTATTATAGTTCAGTTGTCCAAAGAATAGTAGGAATGAGGTGGAAGTTCACAGAAAGTTTAAATAATCCAAAATAAGGATGTCTAAAAAGCGTACGTTCCAATTCCTGCTCACCATAAAGAAAACGCCGATTCTCTAAAAACATGGAGCATAGAATAAGAATATTCCGCTTTAAAGACATCCCTCATTCAAAATTTCCCTGATTTAAAGATGGAAAATAGGAGCCATAAAAACATACTCGTTGCAATGACAAATCCAATTTCAATCGTTGGTATTTTTAAAAGGATGGAAGAAGTTTTTCCAGCCATTGCTGAACTGATTACCAAACCAACAAAAACAATGCTGAAGGAAAGCAAACTGATACTGAAGGAGATGCGATTGCTGATTCGATCGAGCTTTGTCAGCATGAAATCTTTATCAGGAAACGACAATTCCTGTTTCATTTTCCCCTTCTTTAATAACAATGAAATTTCTTTCAATGCTTTTGGAAGTTCATTTACCAGTCTTCCTACCTCGACAAGCTGTTCCCAAACATTGCCTGCAACATTTTTCGGATCCAAGCGTTCAAGCAGCAAACGGCGGCCAAATGGCTCAGCAACTTTTAATATACTGAGTTCCGGATCTAATTTCACCACAAGCCCCTCCATCGTCAAGAGAGTTTTACCTAATAGCGTTAAATCTGGAGGAATGCGAATTTGATGTTTATAGGCAACAGCAAATAAATCAACAATAACCTGTGCCAAGCTCACTGTACTTAAGGATGCATCATAATATTTTTCATAAAGCCGGTCAACATCCCTTCTTAAACCGATCATATCGATGTTTTCCGGAACAATCCCCATATGGATAATAGATTTAATAACGTCATCTGTTTTTTTTCGCATGAGCGCTATAACTAGAGATGCGAGATGGTGTTTCATATCGGGAGTTAAGCGTCCTACCATGCCGAAATCAAGAAAAACGATTACATTGCCCGGTAACGTAAGGATGTTTCCTGGATGGGGATCACCGTGAAAAAAGCCATCGACCAGAACTTGCTTTAAAATCGAATCAATGATTGTATTCGCTAACACTTCAGGATGATTCCCCATTTGCTTAATCTTGTCCATTTCGTTTATTTTAACGCCTTCGACATATTCCATTGTCAATACCTTTTTTGTTGAGTATTCCCAATAAATTTTAGGAATGACAATCTTGGGATTATCCTGAAATTGTTTATATATTTTTTCTGCATTTCTTCCTTCAATCGTATAATCGATTTCTTCGAGCAGTGATCGAGAAAATTCATCGACGATATCCCGAATCTGATAACGTTCTGCCCAATCTAACCTTTGCTCTGCTATTAATGCCAAATCTTGGAGAATTTCCAGATCCGTTTCAATAACCGTTTTCATTTTAGGACGTTGAACTTTAATGGCCACTTTCTCGCCAGTCTTTAATACGGCCATGTGGACCTGCCCAATAGAGGCAGCGGCAATCGGTGTTTCTTGAAATTCTGAAAAAACGGCATCAATCGAATGGCCCAGTTCACTTTCAATAATTTTTTGGACTAATTCATATGAAAAAGGCTGAGCTTGATCCTGCAAATTTTCCAATTCGGAAATGATTTCCGCCGGCAGCAAATCATATCTTGTACTGGCAACCTGTCCGATTTTTACAAAAGTCGGACCAAGTTCCTCTAAAAACAATCGAATTCGTTCCCCTGTTGATTTACGATGTGTCTCTTTTGTTTCTTCAGAAAAAAATCTTTTTGGAATCGATAATACTTCTAAAAGCCCCATCTCTTTTATGACATATCCAAACCCTTGCCGGATAAGTGCGTTAACGATTTCACGATAGCGCTGCAGATGGCGAATTCTTTTCCGTATCACTTCAGACACCCCCCTATACATTTTGTCTCATTATCTCTTCCAAAATTTATGTATAAAACTCATTCCTTTAGTTAAAGCTAGGTTTAATGAACAAGATTGTTCATTCGAATGAAAAAAATTTACAAAATACCAAGCAACTATTGTATCTGGTTAACTAGTAGGAGGCATTAACAATGGAACATGGAAAAGTAAAATGGTTTAACAGTGAAAAAGGCTTCGGATTTATTGAACGCGAAGGCGGTGAGGATGTATTTGTTCATTTCTCCGCTATCCAAGGCGAAGGTTATAAAACCTTAGACGAGGGTCAGGAAGTTACCTTCGAAATTGAACAAGGCCAGCGCGGGCCTCAAGCGACAAATGTGATGAAAGCCTAAGATTAGCATATAATAAACAGACTCTTTTATCGAGTCTGTTTTTTATTATCATCCATTTAAAAATTTGATAGCGGCTTTAACAAAAATCTTTACTCCTATTTCAAGTGCATCTTCATCGATCGTAAAACGGGCATGGTGATGGGGGTAGATAATGCCTTTTTCTGCGTTCCCTGCTCCGACAAAGAAAAAGGCTCCCGGCGCTTTTTGCTGAAAGGCAGAAAAATCTTCACCGCTCATATTGGGCGGAATGTGGTCAACAGCCTCTTCTCCATATACTTCTCGAACGGTTTCCTCTATCATTTTCGTCACTTTTTCATCATTAATAACAGGCCGATAACCGTATTCAAAGATAAATTCATAGTCTGCACCATATGCATCTGTAATTCCTTTGATAATCTGTTCCATTTTAGCTGGAATAGATTCTCTTAGTTTTTGGTCAAAGGCGCGGACAGTCCCGCTCAGCTTAGCTGAACCTGGAATCACATTATGTGTTGTTCCGCTGACAAACTGGGTTACTGAAATGACTAATCGGTCCAGCGGATCAGTATTGCGTGAAACGATATTTTGAAGATTTGTTACGATTTGCGCACCAACCACTATAGAATCAACGGTTTGGTGCGGAAGCGCTGCATGTCCTCCTTTTCCCTTAACCGTAATCCAAAAAGTGTCAGGGGCTGCCATCATTGGACCATAAACAATTCCTATTTTCCCTTTTTCAATAGGTGACCAAAGATGGGCACCGATAACAAAATCGACTCCCTCCATTACACCCGATTGAACCATTTCTTCTGCTCCGCCGGGATAATCTTCTTCAGCATGCTGAAACAAGAAACGGACTTCCCCGTTCAATTTTCCCTTTAGTTTTGTCAGAACCCTTGCAGCACCCAAAAGGATGGCTGTATGTCCGTCGTGGCCGCAGGCATGCATGACCCCCGGATTTTCCGAAGCAAAATCAAAGGTATTCTCTTCCTGAATCGGAAGTGCATCCATATCGGCGCGGATTGCTAACGTTTTTCCAGGCTTCTCCCCTTTTAAGCGCGCCATTACACTGGTTTTTGTAGGACGTGAGATTTCTAAATTTCCAAACGAAGACAGTGTCTCGTAAACAAATTGTGCCGTTTTTTCCTCTTGGAAGGATAATTCTGGATGCTGGTGTAAATATCTTCTCCAACCAATTACTTCGTCTGTTATTTCGTTGACTAATGAGCTTACATCAATCATAATACCTTTACTCACAATTCCAACCCCTTTTTAGTTAGAGAAAGTTTCTATACAAATTTAGATTATTAACGATTTTTTAATGATTTTGATCGAACAAATCAAGCCTCTTCCAATTTACAGCATTATCCAAAATCATAGCTATTAAAATCCCCATAATTAATCCATTGCTTAAAAGCGGTCTGATGAGCATCGAAACAGGCTCGAAAGTTTTCGCTGGAAGCGTCATAATGGCAAATCCGGTAAGGACTGGAGCCGCAATCCGATAAATGGTTTTTGAACTAAAGCGAAATCCTTCCAAATTCGTTAATGCTCCACCGAATAATTGCAAGTATGCCGTAAATAAAACAGCATCCCCAACACTTATTGGCATGGTTGAAAAAAATGGCTTAACTCGGGAACCAAACCCATGATCATAAACAAAATGGCACCAATCAGAAATGCGGTTACTTCAAAAATTCGTGTTGACTGCAAAAAACCGATGGAGGAAATATAGGGTGCGTAAGGGACCATCCCAAATATTCCTGAGATAATCGAATTCATTCCAGTAAGCACAAATGAACGCTGATACTGTCTTTCCTTTGCATTATTGTTGAGAATCACGTCAGCCCCTTTGATGGCTGCCATCGTATTGGTTGTGTTCACCAATCCCGTAATAAGCACCATGATAATGATCCCAATTTGAAAATTTGGCTTCCCCCATGGAAAGAAGCGGATAAGAGCAGGTGCCGCAATATTCGTGAAATTGTTTGGAAACAAAATACTGTATAGGATCCAGCCGATTACGATTCCAATCAAAATAGCAAAGTTACTGAGGATACCTCTGCCAGTCACAATTAGAGTTGCAACAAGAACAATAAGGAAGAGGGATAAACACGCTATCTCTGGAGTCATTTCTCCGTTTTCCTTTACACCGAGCATTCCTTTTGTAAAAATAATAATAAGCTGTCCTGCCAGCAGAAATAAAACCGTACTCATCACAACAGGGGTGAATAATCGTTGTAAAAGGTTGGTTATTCCAAACGCCCCTAGTGCAGCAACAAGAATTCCTGATAAAATAAATCCGGTCTCAAGCGCCCCGCCAAGGGATTTAAGGCTCAAACCGGCTGAAGCAGCTGAAGTGGCAAGACTGAGGATAGTTCCCCACCAAAGACCAGACTGCCCTTCCATTAACGGATATTTATGCCCTAAAAGGGCTTGTAATACACATGCTGCACCCGTATAGATAAAAGAACGCTGCAAAGATCCGGCTGTCTCACCGGAAGAAAGATGAAAGGCGTCGCCAATAGTTAGCGGAATGACAACGGTGTTTGCAAACATAAAAAACATCCATTGAACTCCCCCAAAGAAATCTCTGCCTGCAGATTTATGAAGGATGGCGATCACCCCTTTAATGTTAACATAATTTAATTATGTTTTATTAATAGGAAATAACTAGCTTTTCATGAAAAATATATAAAAAAAAGTCAGAGATATCAACCAATATCTCTGACTTCCTATTTTTGAAAAAAATTATCTACCCTAAAAAAAGGGATTTAACGCTATGTTAATGGTGGTGTCCGTGGCCTTGAACATCTTTTGATGGATTGGTTATCACCCATTCCTCTTGGGGTACATAAAAAAATTGAATCCATACACCATCCAAGTATTCTTGCCCTTTTTCAAGAATGATATCAATGCCCTTGTCGGTCTGAACCACTTCGTCGTTTTCTGTCGGTGTATCAAGCATTAAGTCATAATGAGCATGATCTCCATGCATGTGTGTCACATAAACACGGAACATTTTTCCTTGAGCTCCATCATCAGACAGCATTTTTTTTAATTCTTTCGCTGCACTACGATTTATTTTACAATTCATTTTCTTGATCACCTATTCCTAATTATTTTTATTTTTCTAAAACCCAGTTGTTTAGCCCTAACGAACTATTGACACTGGTAATTCTTCTATTTATTTATCATATATCAAAATTGCAAACAGGACAAAATTCTTGTATTAATAACCCCAAAGGGCCTTGACACATTTACTGTGACAAAATGCCTTGCATTTACAAATTTCATTCCTTTTAAAGCCATATTAACTTCCTTTGTTTTCCTGTCAACCCCCTTCATTATTTCGTTTTTTCCTCAAAAACAAAAATTCTCTATGATAAAACGCCAGAATTAACATAATTAAAACCAACTATGGTAATTATTTCCATATCAGTAAATATAATCCTTAAAAAAATTGTCACAATTTTGTTCACAAATTTGTGATAATATCTGAGATATGTTAACAGTCTTTTTTTGATCACAAAAAATTAATTATGTATGTGAACAAAGTTACACCTGAGACGGAAACTTCTAACAACTTTATTACAATGGGGGGGAGAGGACAAAATGTCCAAAAAGGGCTTGCTTTTATCATCTTTAGCTCTAATTCCAGTTTTACTTTTAAGCGGATGCGACACGACTTTAAAAGTGTTTGATCCAAAAGGGCCTGCAGCAAGAGATATTTTTCACTTGATCAACTGGTCACTCATGTTGTTGGCAATTATTGTCGTTGCGGTTGTTGTTTTATTTATCGTGTTTGTCATTAAATATCGCGAGAAGCCAGGAAGTAACTATGAGCCGCCTGAAGATCATGGAAGTACTAAACTGGAGATTACCTGGACGATGATCCCGGTAATTATTGTAACACTCTTAACAATTCCAACTGTTTCAACCATTTACAATTTAGAAAAAGTACCAAAAGGCTATGAAAACAAGAAACCGATTACAATCAATGTAACTTCTGCAGACTGGAAATGGATTTTCAGTTACCCTGAACAAGGAATTGAAACCGTTAACTATGTTAACATTCCTGTCGGAACACCTGTACAAATTAAACTTACATCTGCAGGAACGATGCAATCATTCTGGGTACCGCAGTTAGCGGGACAAAAATACACCATGTCAAAAATGCAGACAAAGATGTACCTTACTGCTGATGAGCCAGGTGAATATATCGGTAAAAACACCAACTTTAACGGAAAAGGCTATGCCAAAGATGACTTCACTGTTGAAGCACAAAAACCTGAAGATTTCGCAAAATGGGTAAAGGAAGTAAAAGCCAAGGCACCTAAATTATCCGAAAAGAAATATGCGGATCTGTTAAAACCATCAAACCTTGGAAGAGAAACTTTCTCCAGCACTCACTTAGCCTTTGTCGACCATTCTCAAATGGATTCACAAGATTATTTATACCCTGAGCTCTACAAAAACCATGATTATCCAGGCAAAATCTTCAAAGAGCCTAAGATGAACTTGAAAGGCCAGGCAGAAACAAAAGATCCAAATGTATGTTTACCTACCGGGGGTGAAAAATAATGAATTTTTTAGGAATTCAATGGGATCAAGTACCAATTAAAGGAGACCCATTAATTTTCGGATCACAAATTGCTATTCTCTTGACATCACTAGGTATTATTGTCGGTGTTACCTACTTTAAAAAATGGAAATGGTTATGGAATGAATGGTTTACTTCTGTAGACCACAAACGTATCGGGATTATGTATATCCTTGTAGGTATTATCATGTTAGCCCGCGGCGGTATCGACGGCATCATGATGAAAGCGCAAACAGCTGTGCCAAATAATCATTTCCTTGATGCGCAGCACTATAACGAAGTCTTTACAACTCACGGCGTTATCATGATTCTTTTTGCAGCAATGCCATTCTTAATTGGAATAATGAACGTGGTTATACCTTTGCAAATCGGAGCACGTGACGTTGCATTTCCGCAACTAAATTTACTAAGCTTCTGGTTAACCTTTGTCGGTGCAATGTTATTTAACCTTTCATTTGTTATTGGCGGTTCACCTGATGCCGGATGGACAGCTTACTTCCCTCTTGCAGGTAAAGAGTTTACACCAGGTATCGGGAATAACTTCTACTTTATTGCCGTTCAGATTGCTGGGATAGGAACGCTCGCAACCGGGATTAACTTTATTACAACCATTATTAAAATGAGAGCGCCTGGCATGTCTTGGATGAAAATTCCGATGTTCACTTGGACTTCTTTCATTTCTTGCGTACTCATTTGGGCAACATTCCCTGTTTTTGCAGTCGCCCTTGCTTTAGGTGCAATGGACCGTCTTTTCGGTGCTCACTTCTTTACAGTCACTGGCGGCGGAAATCCAATGATGTGGGCAAACCTGTTCTGGTTATGGGGACATCCTGAAGTATATATCGTGCTTCTTCCTGCACTTGGTATGTATTCTGAGATTATTTCAACCTTCTCTCGTAAGGTGCTTTTTGGCTACAAGTCAATGATTGTATCAATAATTGTCATTTCCTTTTTAAGTGTACTTGTTTGGGTGCACCACTTCTTTACAATGGGTGCAGGACCAACAGTTAACTCTATTTTCTCACTTACAACCATGATGATTGGTATCCCTACCGGGGTTAAAATGTTTAACTGGCTATTTACGATGCGCCAAGGCCGCATTCGTTTCACAACACCAATGCTGTGGTCACTTGGCTTTATTCCACTGTTCCTAATCGGTGGTGTAACTGGTATCATGCTTGCAATGGGGGCAGCTGACTATCAATACCATAACTCCCTATTCCTAGTGGCACACTTCCACTACACATTAATTCCAGGGGTTGTATTCGGAATTCTCGCAGGCTTGATTTATTGGTGGCCTAAAATGTTCGGTCACATGTTAAATGAAAAAATCGGAAAAGTTTCTTTCTGGACTACAATGATTGGTTTTAATTTAACATTCATGCCAATGTTCTTCCTTGGTTTAAATGGTGCTGTAAGACGTGCTTATACGTACTCTGCTTCAACTGGTTTTGGTCCGTTAATGTTGGTTTCCGCCATTGGAGGATTCATCCTTATGGGTGGTATTCTCATCTTCGTTTACAACATTTACTGGAGTGCTCGCTATGCAGAGCGCAATGTAGGCAGTGATCCATGGGATGCAAGATCACTAGAATGGATGACAGCATCACCTGTTCAATACTACAACTTCGCAAAAACACCAGAAATTAAATCACTAGATGCTTTCTGGTATATGAAGAAAAATAAACAAGGCTTAGAACTTAACGAAGATGAACTTGAAGAAATTCATATGCCTAGCAATTCCGGGCTTCCGCTTATTACAGCAACAATCATTGGTATTGCCGGTTTCTTCTTAATCTTTGAATCATTAACTGCTGCTCTTGTCACACTAGGCGGAATCGTACTTTGCTTGATTGCCCGCTCATTCCAATATAATGACGGTTATCATATTCATATTGATGAAATTAAAAAGATTGAAACTGCTTGGCGTAATACCGATAAAGGAGTGAACAATCATGTCGGCTAATGTCAATACTTCCCTGCCAATTGAATATCAATCAGAGCAAAGCCGTTTGAATATTCTTGGCTTCTGGATTTTCTTAGGCGCTGAGATCCTTTTGTTCTCAACATTATTTGCTACATTCGGAGTTTTAAAGGGTGCCACAATGGGCGGCCCTTCACCAAAAGAACTATTTGAACTTAAAGGGGTTATGGCTGAAACCCTTATCCTTTTAACCAGTAGTTTTACCTGCGGCTTGGCTATTTATGAAATGCACCGCCGTAACAAAAAAGGGTTATTAGCTTGGTTTGCGATCACTCTTTTACTGGGAATGGGCTTCGTAGGGCTTGAAGTTACCGAGTTTATCAACTATGTCCATGAAGGAGCAACCATCCAAACAAATGCATTCTACTCCGCTTTCTTTACTTTGTTAGGGACACACGGAGCGCACGTTAGTCTTGGTATCGGCTGGGGAATCATGGTTATGCTTCAGATTGCAAAACGCGGAATTACTCCGGTTACGGCAAGAAAAGCATTTATCATCGGCTTATACTGGCACTTCCTTGATGTTATTTGGATTTTTATCTTCACATTTGTATATTTAGGAAAGATGGTGTAATAAATGTCTAATAATCATACAAAAGCCTCTCCGGCTATACAGGTATACGGATTTATTGCATCTTTAGTATTAACCTTTGCAGCACTATTCGTTGCATTAAAAACATCTTTATCAGTAAAAACGATTATGTATATCATCGGCACAATGGCATTTATTCAAGCCGGCATGCAGCTATTTATGTTCATGCACTTAAAAGACGGTGAAGAAGACGCTGCAAAAGCAGTTAACATTTACTATGCAATCTTCACTGCACTCGTAATTGTCTTCGGATCTATGTGGGTAATGTCATTCTCAATGTAATCTCTTAGAAACCAGTCCTCTTCCAAGGGGACTGGTTTTTTTATTTTCTTCCTCCCCTCCCCCATAAATAATGAACCTCATATTTTCGATGGAAAAGGAAATACTAGACGAAGTCCACACTTCCGCTAAAAAGGATGTTAATTATGATTGAAAAAAAAATCCCAGTTTCACCGCTGCGTCTGAATATCCTCTTTTTTACTGTTTTCCTGCTCTTTTCGATTCTTATTTTGCGCTTGGGCATTATCCAAATTGTCTATGGAGATAATTATAAGAGAGAACTGGTCCGAAAAGAGGATTTCACTGTGTATAATCCTGTTCCAAGAGGAAAGATGCTTGATAGGAACTTTAAATTGATCGTCGATAATCTCCCCAAAAAAGCGATTGTCTACCGTAAGGATGGGGCAAACCCGGAAGAGATGCTGAAAACAGCAGAGCGTCTTTCAAAATTAATTGAAAAAAACACCGATAAAATCACCGAGCGTGATAAAAAGGACTTCTGGATACTTAAGCATCCTCAGCAAGCTGAAGCTAAGATTACAAATAAAGAGAAGCTTTTGTACAGAATGAACAGCCTGTCTGACAAGGATATTTATGCATTAAAGCTAAAGCGCATAACAGATGCCGAGTTAAAGAGCATAAGCAATGAAGACCTTGAAACATTAGCGATCTTTAGGGAATTTAAATTATCCGATAAAACGGTGCCCCATATTGTGAAAAATGACAACGTCACTCCTGACGAATTTGCTGTCGTCAGCGAAAATCTCCAGCTGCTTCCCGGAGTCGATACACTAACTGATTGGGATCGCATCTATTCATTTGACAAAACGCTTCATACGGTATTGGGGATGGTTACGAAATCCGATGAAGGCCTTCCGGCTGACCAACTGCCGCATTTTTTATCAAAAGGCTACAGCCGAAACGAACGTGTCGGAAAAAGCTATCTTGAAATGCAATATGATGATGTGCTGCACGGCTACCATTCTAAGATTAAAAATATTGCAGACAAAACCGGCAATATCCTGGAAACGCAAGTAATCTCTCCCGGGCAGAGAGGCAAAGATCTAGTTTTAAGCATTGATATGGGGTTACAAATGGCTGTTGAAAAAATAATTGAAGAGGAGCTTTTGACAGCAAAAAAGCTTCCCGGAACAAAACTGCTGGATCGCGCATATGTAGTCCTAATGGATCCCCATACAGGAGAAATTCTGACGATGGCCGGAAAAAGAATGGAACGAAATAAAGAAACCGGTAAAACGGAAATGAAGGATGATGCACTGGGGACCTTTACCACAACCTATAACGTTGGGTCTACTGTAAAAGGTGCTACAATATTAACAGGATTTAAAACAGGAGCCATTTCTCCAGGCACCGTTTTTGACGATAAGGGACTTAAGATTAAGGGAACTCCTTTGAAAAAATCCTATGCGTACTTAGGGACACTGAATGATGTGGAGGCATTAAAAAAATCATCGAATGTCTATATGTTTCATACAGCAATCAGGATGGCAAAAGGCCATTACGAATATGACAAACCGTTATATCTCAACGACCCGAATGCAATGGAAAAAATCAGAACTTCTTTTGCAGCATTTGGTCTGGGAACGCGGACAGGAATCGACCTGCCAAACGAACAAATTGGTTTAAAAGGGACTAGTAAACTGCCGGGCTTTATGCTGGACCTTGCTATTGGTCAATACGATACCTATTCCACAATGCAGCTTGCCCAATATGTATCAACAATTGCTAATGGAGGTTATCGGATGAAACCATTTCTCGTCAAACAAATCCGCGAGCCTGCGGACGGACCAAACGGAATTGGCTCCATAAATAAAGAAATTCATCCTACTGTTTTAAACACGATTGATGCAAAAAAAGAATGGCTTAGCCGGGTTCACCGCGGTTTTAGGAAAGTTATGCAGGAGCCAGGCGGTACTGCTTTTCAGTTTTTTAGCGGGGCTCCCTATTCTCCAGCGGGAAAAACCGGTACAGCTCAAGCCTTTTATGATGGACCGCATCGCCATAAATACGGAAAAGTCCCGCCATCTGTTATGAACCTAAGCCTTGTTGGCTTTGCACCAAGCAGCAGCCCTGAAATAGCCATGGCAGTACTTATTCCTTGGGCTTTTCAAGGAGATAACGACAATCGGATTAACCTTAAAATTGGCAGAAGAGTGCTGGATAAATATTTTGATATGTACAAGAAATAACAAGCGAGTATTCGGGCTTGTTATTTCTTGTACAATACGGATTTAACTGCCTGTTCAATTTCCCGATATCCTGTACAGCGGCAAATATTCGATCCGAGCCATTCGCTGATCATATTGCCGCCTGCATCTGGATGATTTTCGATAAGAGAATGGCAGTTCATAATGAATCCTGGTGTACAGTAGCCGCATTGGAAAGCAAAATGCTCAACAAATGCCATTTGAATAGGTGCGCTATTTAGTCCTTCAACTGTCGTCACTTTTTTACCATCTGCTTCTACAGCCAGCATCAAGCATGACTTCATCGGCCATCCATCCACATTTATCGTGCACGCACCGCAATCCCCGTTCAAGCATCCTGGTTTGGCTCCGGTTAAACCGAGCCTGTTCCGTAATACTATTAAGAGAATCTCTTCCGACCTGACCGTTAATTCATGGATTTCTTCGTTGACTGTCATTACAAGCCGATGCGATTTCATTCTCCTCTGCCCCCTAAAGATGCCATGACATCATAAAGTAAATTTTTCAAGACAAAAAGTCTGTAGGCTGCCGACCCTTCCACATCATCTAAAATCGGTTCTGGCAGCGCACCGGCAGACCCACTGATTCTCTCTTCTATAGAGAGTTGGTTATTATTCAATGCGGCTTCCAATGTCCGAGAACGAAATGGAAATGGGCACAGTCCGCTTACCGCAACACGAATCTCACCATCTGATGCTAAGGCAGCGATCGTCACAAGAGGGTACCCTGTCCGCCACTGCTGACGCCGCTTAATACTTACAAAGGGTGCCTTGATCATTCTTCGATTTGTTTGCAGCTGAACAAGAACCTCACCCGTTCCTAGCTGGAGCTGCTGATGAAAGATTTCATTTATGGGTATTGTCTTGATTCCTTCCGGCCCGGCAATTACCGCTAATGAGTCTGCCAGCAGAAAGGGCAATACCGCCTCACGATAAAAAATCCGGGCACAAATATTTCCCCCTAGAGTAATCTTCATCCTTGCTGTGTGGTCTGCCACTTCGCTGGCTGTCTTCGAAAGCAACGGGAATAAATCTGCTTCCTCTAATTCCGCCAGTGACAGAGCGCTCCCCAATATCAGCCAGTCCCCGTCTTGCTGCATGATCCGAAACTCTCGAATATTCTTTATATCAATAACCGCCTCAGCAAAAGCTAAGTTAATACGTCCTAAAGTAATTAATTCGGTTCCTCCGGAAAAAAATTGAGTCTGTTTTCCCTGCTGTTTCAAGTTTTGAAAAAGTTCGACAGCTTCCTGCAGGGTATCCGGCTTGTAATATTCTAAATCAAACGGCAGCACTAAACGAAACCCTCCTTTGTTTTCCAAATTAACTCCGGAGTTAATGGAAGATGACGGATTGATATACCAGCAGCAGCCGACAATGCGTTACCCAGTGCCCCAGGCATCCCCAGCAGTCCATGCTCGCCAAGCCCGCGAGCCCCATATGGGGCATCTATTTGCTTGGTATATACGAATTCAACAAGATACTCCGGTTTTTCTGGAAAATGCAACGGCCGGTAAGTTCGAAGCTGAGGATTTAACACCCTGCCCAGATCATCAAAATAAAAGGTTTCTCTCCCCGCAAAAGCTAATCCGATACTCATCGCGCCCATTACTTGACCTAAAGCCATTTTTTCATTTATAACTGTTCCCACATCAATGACACTGGCTGCTTTAATAAGCCGATACGTATAGTCTCGCCGATCAAATTCTACCTCAACTCCGTATGCCCCAACGGTCCATTCCGGACCGGGCCGACCCTCTCCTGTTTCAGGGTCCAACCTTGTCAGCCGTCGTAAAATATAATTTCCCTTCCCGATAATCTGACCTCCAATTGAATGGCCATCAGGATATTGATAACCGTAAACAAGATCTTTAAAATAAAGGCCCACAGCTGGATCATCCCGTAAATACACGCGGCTGTCTGCAACTTCCAAATCTTCTTTACCTGCACTCAGCACACTTGATGCAACTTCCTTCAATTGGTTCATTACATCCTCAGCTGCTTCAAGTACTGCCTTACCCGCCATAAATGTTCCCCTGCTTGCAACGGTCTTCCAGTGCTCAGGGGTCGTTTGTGTATCTACTTCCATTCGTACATCGATTTTATTCACGTCCATTTTTAATTTTTCAGCAAGGATTTGCGCCAAAACGGTTTTTGTTCCCGTACCAATTTCGATAACACCAGACATTAAATTGAGACTGCCATCGCGATTAAAGGTTAAGATCACACCTGAGGGTGCATTCGACTCAATGGTTGATGTTTTCCAGCTGCAGCAGATTCCCTTGGCCCTCAGAATCCGGTCATTTACGAGTTTAACCTGTCCTTCATTCCAGCCAATTAATTCTCGTAATCGATCAATACACTTAGGCAAATTGCCTACATTGCTATTATTTAATAATACTTTAGTAGGTGTGGTGTGCCCCGGAAGGATAGCGTTGCGCCGGCGGAGTTCAAGCGGATCCATTTCCAATTTTTCTGCCAGCAAGTCCATGGATCTCTCAATGGCAAAAGAAAGTTCTGAGTGACTAAAGCCACGGAACGGTGCAGCATATGGGTGGTTTGTATACATACAATAGGAATCGCACCACAAATTTTCTACATGATAGGGTCCCGTACAATCCACTGCACCGGCTCTGGTTAAATCACATGCTTTATCAGAGTACGCTCCCCCATCCCATAAATAGCGAATCTCCATTGCCTTGATAATGCCATTTCGGTCAGCTCCGATTTTAACAGACGCATCAAGCCCGATATGGGTTGGTGCGGTAAGAATATCCTCTTCTCTCGTATAGAAGACCTTAACCGCTCGGCCTCCGACTGCTTTTGATGCCAAATACGCGAGAATTTCTGACTGAACGGAAGCTTTTCCTCCAAAAGCGCCCCCTACCAGTGGAGTATTGACAATAATCTTTCCCATGTCCTCATTGAAGTAATCGGATATCAGTCTTTTGACCATAAAAGGAGCCTGAGACGAAGTTGTAATAATGATCTTTCCATCCGGCAAGATTTCGGCAATGGAGCATCTCGTTTCCATTGCCGCATGATCCGAGGGGGCAAATGAGAAGCTCTCTTCAGCCACTGCTTCACTTTCGGCCCAGCCCTTTTCCATATTTCCTTTGCGAATTTTAACTCTCGTTGCTATATTGGTACCGGGGACAGGATAGACGTCAGCTAATTTTTTATATTCGCCTAAACGCTCGTGTACAAGCGGGGCATCTTTTTGAAATGCTTCCATCGGAGAATTGACGACTGGCAGTAGCTCATATTTTACTTTAATCCGATCAGCAGCTTTATTTGCCGACACCGGAGTATCAGCAACTACTAAGACTACAACCTCTCCGTGATAGCGTACCTTCCCCGCTGCAATTGGCGGACGATCTCTTATTTCCTCACCAGTCAGCGGTAAATGATCACCAGTGAGTATGGCCCTGACACCGGACACCTTCCAAGCTTCTGACACATCGATTTCAATTATCCGGGCATGGGCATATGTGCTGATCACGATTCGGCCTGAAAGCATTTGGACAGATTGGTAATCATTTGTGTATTTCGCCCTTCCTGTCACTTTTTCATAAGCTTCTTTTCGAATCACACTTTTTCCGATGACATCCAAGCCCTTTCCCTCCAATCTGTTAATAGCTTTTGATATTCCTTTTCAGTGTCAATATCGATCAGGAAATCCCCTTCTATTTCAACAAACATCCCCTTTTCGCCCTCATTGCCCTGCAGCAGTGCCCTAGCCCCCGCATCACCATTTAATAGCAATAATTTTGGAAACAGCTTTTGCGAAAAAAAAACAGGCGGGGTTATCACTCCTTTTTGGACAGAAGCAACGAAATCAGCACTGTTCTGACGAAGCAGAAGATTAATGATCCTGCTTGTAACTAGAGGCTGGTCTGCCAAGAGTATGACAACTCCACTGGCATTCAATGACATTGCCGCTCTTACCCCTGCCTTAATCGATTCGCTTTGTCCGCGGTCTGCCTGCAGGCTTTGCAATTGCATCATGCTCCATCCTCTTTTAGCGCAGTAGGGTTCAAGCCAATGAAGAGGGTCATCTCTGCGGGTGATCGCAACAGTCCAATCCAATTTTGATTCCAATGCAGACTTGAAGCACTTACTGCCTAAACAAGTCTCGTCAAGTGGAAGCTGCAACTTATTTTTCCCCATCCTTGAACTGTTGCCCGCAGCCAGATAAATACCGACAACCGGACTGTTTTTCATGCTGTCCCTACCCGCTCGTGAACAGGGTTTCTCCACACCTCGATCATCTCAGCCATAATGCTGATGGCAATCTCCTCCTGTCCTTTCGCACCAATGGAAAAGCCGACCGGAGAATGGATGCATTCTGGAATTCCCTGGTTACGGAACAGCCGTTTTGTTCTTTCCCTTGGGCCCAAAACTCCGACATAACGAACTTTTTTAACAGGCAGATGCAATAGTACCTCTTGATCCTTTTGAAACTGGTGGGAAGCGATCACAACAAAATCCGTTGCGAAAAAATGGATCTTTTTTATATTTTCATAAGGAAAACCTACCATGAAATGGTCTGCCTCGGGAAAATGTTCTTTTCTGCAATATTCATTCCGCCAGTCGCAAATCATCACAGAAAATCCGGTCCTTGCCGCAAGGTGAACGAGCGGTTTGAGGTCAGGGCCCGCCCCAAACAGAATAAGACGCGGTTTTGGCAGATAAAGATGCTGGAAAATGGGCTCATCAGGTATCATCCCGCTTCTTCCCTCATAGAAATCTTCAGGAATTTCATCATCCCACCATCCAAACGGTTCTCCCTCCATTGGCAAAAATAAATATTCCCCCAGTTCTCCGATTTTTTTCAGTCCCCAAACAGGAATATTCGCTTCAAGCAAATTTTTTAATCGAAATAAATCTGCAATCAGCCTGTCATCAATCAATTCAAGCAAAATGGTAATCGCTCCCCCGCAGCCTGCCCCCTGGCCCCAGTTTAAGTCCGTTTCATCCCTCATATCATACTGAACAGTTGTAATAGTCCCTTTTCGGATTACCTCGGCTGCTTTAAACTTTAGGTCTTCCTCAAGACACCCTGCGCTCAGCATGCCTATTTTCGTTCCATCCTCAAAAAAAACCATTGCGGACCCTTCTTTTTTATATGCTGAACCTTCGACATCAACGATGGTTGCCAACACTTTTTTGCCCGGACGGTCAATTGAATCAAGAATGGAATAGATATCATCCATTTCTTTCCCTCCACTTCAAACTAAAAGCATAATATATGTATATTCAAAACCATTCTTATTCTAGAAGGGATAATTTTTCACCGTGATCGTTCATATTCTTTTTATAAAAACAGAAGGAGTTCCCATATGAGGCTGACTAAATTTATCGATCCGCTTCCTATCCCTCCCCTGCTAAAACCCGTGCAGAAGACGAAGAATTTTACCTATTACGAAGCGGCCATGAAGGAAGCAAAACATTCTCTGCACAGCAGACTGCCGGATACAACAATTTGGGGATATGAAGGGATTTTTCCAGGCCCGACAATTGAAGTGGAAATGGGAGAAAAAGTATATGTCAAATGGTTAAATCAGCTTCCCGCGCGCCACTTATTTCCAATTGATCATACTGTGCATGGTGCTGGTGAGGAAGTGCCAGAGATAAGGACCGTTGTCCATTTGCATGGCGGCAGAACTGAACCGGGGAGCGACGGATATCCTGAAGCCTGGTTTACAAATAATTTTGCGAAGGTTGGCCCATTCTATCAAAAAGAAGTCTATGAATATCAGAATCTTCAGGAAGCCCGCTGCCTTTGGTATCATGACCATGCGATCGGAATTACGAGACTAAATATTTATGCCGGGCTGGCAGGATTTTATATTATTCGTGATCCACTTGAACGATCATTGAATTTACCGGGTGGCTTGTTTGAAATTCCTCTCCTGATTCAGGACCGCTCCGTTCGCGAAGATGGGACGCTCTACTACCCCCACGAGCCGGAACCGCCCATACCAGGAATAAGCCCCTCGATTATTCCGGCATTTTTTGGCGAAATAACTGTTGTTAATGGGAAAATATGGCCTTATTTTGAGGTTGAGCCCCGGAAATACCGCTTTCGGATTTTAAATGGAGCAAATGCCCGCTTTTTCAGGCTTGCACTTGATTCCGGGCAGTTGTTTTTTCAAATTGGAACGGACAGCGGGTTTCTTGAGCAACCGGTTGCTGTTAAAAGCTTGCTTCTTGCTCCTGCAGAACGGGCCGATGTGATTATTGATTTCAGCAATCTTTCTGGAAAAAAAATTATCCTGACAAACGATGCACCAACCTATTTTCCAAGGGGAAATCCCGCTGGCAAAGAGACAACCGGGATTGTGATGCAATTTTGCGTCACAAAGCCTCTATCAAGTATTGACACTAGCATGATCCCCGCTTTTTTGAAGAAAACTCATCGGCTTAGCGGACGCATCACAAATCGTACACGGGATTTAATTTTAAGCGAGGAAAAAGATACGTATGGAAGGTCTTTCTTTCTGCTTGATGAAAAGAAGTGGGATGACCCTATTACGGAAAATCCAGCAGTTGACAGTACGGAAATTTGGAACTTTATCAACATAAATGAAGATGACCACCCCATTCATATTCATCTTGTGCAATTTCAAATTCTTGACCGCAGGCCTTTTGATGTAGATGAATATAAAAAAACAAGAAAGTTAACCTATACCGGGCAGGCCATCCCTCCAAATCCGACGGAAGCAGGCTGGAAGGATACCGTCAGATGTCCTCCTGGATATGCAACAAGAATCATCATTCCTTTTTTCCCCTTTTCAGGACAGTATGTTTGGCATTGCCATATGCTTGAACATGAAGATTACGAAATGATGCGGCCGTATATCATAAAACCTCATCCATCATGAATGTTACCCCGGGACACTCCATCCTGGGTTCATTTTTTCTCTTTTAAAAATTTGCCTAAGCATTCGAAAGGAGTTAAGATACTGGTGTTTGTTACATATAAGGAGGGTTTTAAATATGAATAGTTTATCTGTAGATTTTCAAAAAACAGCATTAGTCCTGATCGATTTGCAAAAAGGGATTGCTTCCCTTCCTGGCGGACGTGAGATAGTTGAAAAGGCGGCAAAACTAGTTGACGTGTTTCGAAAAAACAACGGTTTTATTTGTTTCGTCCGTGTCAGCTTTTTAGATGGTAAAGATGTCTTGATTCCACAGACAGATGAAACTGGGACCTCCCCTTCAAGCCGCCCCGATGGCTGGGACGAGCTTGTTCCTGAACTTGGAGTTACAAGCGAAGATTATGTCGTAACAAAACGGCAATGGGGAGCGTTCTTTGGTACTGATCTGGATCTTCAGCTTCGCAGAAGAGGAATTGACACGATCGTTTTAGGAGGAATCGCCACCAATATTGGTGTTGAAAGCACAGCTCGGGAAGCCTTCCAATATGGCTATAATCAAATTTTTGTTACCGATGCCATGACCACTTTCAGTCAAGAAGCCCATGAAGCAACTCTGAAGTTTATTTTTCCGCGTATTGGCAGACTTCGAACAACAGAAGAATTTTTAGCACAAATTTAGCTTCTGTTCTGTTTTATTTTTTTCTGGATATCTTCGCGCGGATTCCAGCAATTAAATTGATAATTAGGTTTTGTGGAATAGCCTAAGCGGGTGCATTGGTATGAAATCCTCGAGTTTTTTTCTGCTTTAAAATGCCGGCATGTTGCGCAGCAATGATAGTTTTTCATACATTCCCCTCTTTTTTTCGTAAATTATTAACCATTCATTCATATTTTTTTCATCTTTGGGGGCTATGATAAAGACAGGTCCTAAAGAGCCCCCTCCGCAGACCCATTTATATAGATGATAAATATCCAGCATTACGCTGGATATTTTTTTAAAGGCTGGGTTAAACTTGCCTGTTGATTTACCCTCCAGGCGTTTCGCTTATCGCTCCCCTCAACATTGTTGGAAAACAATGACCTTTAACCCCACTTTTTAAATAGAAAAAACGAGATAGCATGCGGTTCCCCACATGATGATGGCAGATATCTTATTGATCATCAATTGTATACGGCCGGTTGCATCCAATGTTCCTACAAACCTTCCGGTAACTGACAGTCCAATAAACCAAATCCATGAAACCAGTATACAAGCTAAGGTGAAAACCATTTTTTCAAGGCCTGAGTACGACAGAGAACTTGTTCCGATGACACCGATTGTATCCATAATGGCATGCGGGTTTAGCAGTGAAACGGAAGCGGAAAAGAGGATTTGCTTTTTCGCTGAAAAAGGCTGCTTATCCGCAGAAGAATGACTGCCAGGTTGACTTTTCCAAGTAAGATACCCCATATAACACAGGAATAAAATTCCCGCTCCGATGAGGAGGATTTTTAGCCAAGCATATCCAAAAACAACAGCAGAAACACCAAAAACAGCCATCGAAATTAACAGGGTATCGCATAAAGCTGCTGTAATCACTGCAGGGAGAGCTTTGATCCACTCCCTTTGGGCAGCTCCTTGATTAAAAACAAAAATATTTTGAACTCCTAATGGTAAAATAAGGCCGAATGATAGTAAAAGACCGTGGATACCAGCTGCGATCATTTTGAAATCTCCTAATTATATATTTTTAAACTCTTTTATCATCGATATCAAGATGCCCCTTTTAAGTACTGATTAAAAACCCGCTGTTTCCCCAATATGACATGATTATTCCCCCTCAAACTCTTTTATCTTTGATTTTACAACGAAGAAATGCTGACGTATAGATTTAATCATACCTGTCCATAACGTTACTAAACCGGCTTGGACAGGAGGAAGAGTTTTGAAGGGAATCTATTTCATTAATGAGAGGATCCGCTTAAAAGGTTTATCCGAAGAGCAAAGCTTTGATTTGCAAAAAAAAGCGCTTCTAGCGTTTATGAGAGAACGAAAAATCAAATCGATAAAATTAAATCCTTGCCAGATCAATAAACATTATGCTGTACCCCATGCCCTTTACTATGATTTAAAAAAAGAAAAGCTTCAGTTGGATCTCCTTTTATTCTATTCACCTGAGGTCATTGAGGACTATATCAAAACATACCCGGCAAGATGGCTGATGCTCAAAAGCTTTTTTAACGAAGTCATCATGATTGAGAAACAAGCTAAAAAATTGTTTTTATAGACAAAAAAAGGACTGACTCATTTCCCTGTCAGTCCTAACCTTATTTTCATTTTCTTTTCTATTTGTTTCTTAAAATACAGTTCTTGCACCAAAATATCTCGTTTTCCAATAGGATAACGTCATATCTGAAATCGTTACACCCGAAGAACCGGCGTGGATAAATTGATTGTTTCCAAGATAGATCCCTACATGGGATGGAGTACCAGTCTGATTGATGTCAAAAAAGACTAAGTCACCCGGATTAGGTGCACTTACCGTTTTTTCTCCAGCCCATAAAGTTGCTGTCGTTCTTGGCACAGAAATGCCAACCTTTCCAAATACATAGTTTACTAAACCGCTGCAATCAAATCCTGACGGAGTGCTTCCGCCCCATTGGTAAGGGACTCCGATATATTTTTTTGCTTCATCAATAACTGCTTGTGCTTTTGAAACGGAAGTACCTGTTGGTGCCGATGCAGTAGTTGTGGTGCTGCTTCCTGTTTGTGATACAGTTCCGCTGACTTTTAAGACTTGTCCTACGTAAATGGTATCCGATGATAAATTGTTCAATGTTTTTAAGTCAGTAACAGTTAAGTTAAAACGGGAAGCAATTATAGACAAGCAGTCGCCGCTTTGAACCGTATAGGTTGCTGCATCTGTTGAAGGTGCCGGTGAAGTTACTGGTGCTGTTGAATTTGTGTTTGGGATTTTTAATTGCTGACCAATTTTGATGAGATCGGAAGTTAAGCCATTTAAGATTTTTATTTCATCCACCGTTGTATTGTAAGTTTTTGCAATAAGGGATAGTGAATCTCCCGATTTTACCGTGTAGATGATATTCGCAGTTGCAAGATCTGCAGTTGATGTAGCAGTTGTTTGACTTGAAGGCGGTACGAGTAGTAGATTCTCACCAACATAGATTGTATCAGTTGATAGATTGTTCCATTGTTTTAATTGATCAATTGTCACATGGTACGTTTGTGAAATTCTCCATAAACTATCACCGGAAACAACTGTATATGTGCTCTGATCGGCACTAGCTGGAGCTCCAAAAGCGGTAAAGAGAATCCCCGTGGTGACAGCTGCTGCCATTAGTTGCTTTTTCATGTTTACACTTCCTTCTTGTGTGATGTACTGTACATTCATCATAAAGACTGGAAAACATGAAAAATATAAAAAAAATATGGAGACCTTGGGATAAAACACCCCCTATGGAAATGAAAGCATTCTATATTACAAGCCCCCAAAATGGAGCTAATTCATATTTATTGCGGCTTCCCCCCCTTTTCCTTCGATTGATTTTAATAGTTTGAAATATTCCTGTAATCTTTTTTTAATATATCAAACCAGAACTATTTTACTAGTCGTATTGATAGCAAGTTCTTCAGGATTGTAATGTAGAAATATTGTAACAAACCTCCCATGCATTGCTAGATAACCAATCTATAATAATTCATAGAGGCATCGTTTAAATAGTAATATTGTCATAAATGCTTTAAAAAAATAGGAATCCAGGTGATGAAAATGCATAAAATGGGACATCCGCATGGAACGGTTCATCCACATGGAATGGGTCATCCGCATGGTGTAGGTATGGAAATCGATTACGATAAAAATCCTTTTATAGTAATTTGGGAAGTAACAAGAGCTTGTCAATTAAAATGCGTTCACTGCCGCGCAGATGCGCAGCTTACACCAGATCCGCGTGAATTAACACATGAAGAAGGTATAAAGCTGCTAGATGAAATTTACGAAATGAATAATCCGATGCTCGTTTTCACTGGCGGGGATTGCATGATGAGGGAAGATCTTTTTGAACTTGCCGAATATGCTGTAAAAAAAGGAATGCGCGTTTCAATGGTACCAAGCGCAACAGCTAATGTTACCAAAGAAAAAATGCAGCGTGCCAAAGAAGTCGGTCTTTCCCGCTGGGGCTTTAGCCTCGACGGCCCTACTCCGGAAATTCATGATTTTTTCCGGGGAACTCCCGGTTCATTCGATCTTACCATTGAAAAAATTAAATATTTAAATGAGCTTGATATGCCGCTGCAAATTAATACCGTTATTTCTCGTTATAATTACGACCATCTTGAGGAAATGGCCAAATTAGTTGGCGAATTAAAAGCAGTTATGTGGTATATTTTCTTACTTGTACCAACAGGAAGAGGGCAAATGGATGCTTGTATCTCCCCTGCTGAGCATGAAAAGGTATTCCGCTGGCTGTATGAACTTAGCAAAACAGCACCTTATGATATCAAGACAACGGCGGCTCAGCATTACCGCCGCGTAGTCCTTCAACAAAAAACTCGGGATCATCTGATTGAAAAAGGTGAAATTCATTACGAAGACTCAATTACGACTGATTTTGCTTCGATGCATGATGGCTTAAAACGTGCACCAAAAGGCGTAAATGATGGAAATGGCTTTATCTTTGTTTCGCACACCGGCGAAGTTATGCCGAGCGGCCTGTTACCAATAGTTGTAGGTAACGTCCGTGAAAAGCCGCTTGCAGAAATCTATCGGGAATCACCTGTATTAAAAGCAATTAGACAGCCCGATAACTATAAGGGCAAATGCGGTGTATGCGAATATAACAAAATGTGCGGAGGATCCCGTTCAAGAACCTACGCAGTGACAGGCGATTATTTGGAAAGCGAACCATTCTGCGTATATATTCCGCTGGCTATGAGAAAGAAAGAAACAGAACCTTCTTTATAAAAATGAACAGAGGCGTCATCGGGATAAGTAGTTCAGTTTTAAAGTAGAAAAACAAAATTATCATTCTATTTTTTAGTCCAATTCGCAAATGAATTGGACTATTTACCTTTGTTGGTAGCTCAAGGTTTATATGGATAAATGCTTAATATAGCATTAAAAAATATAAGTTAGCTAGCGGACAATTGTTTTTAGTTATATGTTATTTAATGCGATAAGTGTAATGCTAATTTCCTGTGAAATTGTTTTGATAAATATGGTGGTCGATGTGACTCTAAATTATTTTAATTTCTGCTTGCCGTTCAAAACATCAGACGGACAGTTGTATCTGAAACCAGAACAGCAGAAGAGAAGATATCATCCATGCTGTACGAATCCAAGGTATCTTTTCAGACAGAGGAAAGCCAAATCACATCATTGTTGTCCGAAGTTTGGGCATCTTCGGACCAAGCATTTTTATGCTAAATCAATTGCTGATTCGTAAAAGAGCAGTGTTAATTCTGATGATAATTCCGTTGTGTATTTTAATTTTCTACTCGATAGCTGAACTACTTAGTCCTCCGGACGGCCTCTGTTTTTCATCAGGTCTCCACAATCTCCTTCAATATTTTCGGTGGATAATGGAAATGCTTTGGGTAAAGAAAACTCTTTTTTACAGATAATAATGAAGGAGAAAAAATGATCAGAACGCTTGCTTTTAACATGAAAAAAGAACTAATTCGTGATCTTGGCGTACACGAGATCGTATCAGGTAATTTTCTGTGGTATTGGATTGATTTTGATCAAGCTTCTGAAGAAGAATGCCGGTGTCTGAGGAATCCGCTCCATTTTCATCCATTAGCGATTGAGGACTGCATATATACTCTTCAGCGTCCAAAACTCGACTACTACGAAAATAATCATTTTTTTGTAACTCAGTCCTTAAATCAAGTAACATTGACAAAGGAAGAAGTCGATTTTTTCTTAGGGCATAACTACATCGTAACCTTCCACCATAAACCAACTGCTGAAATTGAAGATGTATGGAACCGTCTTCTGCTTTCGGATGCATGGGACAAATGGGATCCATCCCATATTCTATATTCGGTGTTTGATAAAATGGTTGACAATTATTTTTCGCCTGTTTACCAAATTGAAGACCGCTTAAACGAAATTGATGAAAACTCCAAACAAAGGTCAATGGAGGTATTACTCGAAGATTTATTCGATACGCGGCAGCTTCTCCTTTCCTTAAGGCACACCATTACACCTATGAGGGATCTTTTATACAGGATTTTAAATTCTCAGCGACTGGAAGGTTTACAAGAAAAAAAGGTATATTTTTCAGATATCTATGACCATTTGCTGAAATTAACGGAAATGATTGAGGCAAATCGTGAACTTGCACAAGATATACGAGACAGCTATATTTCCTTGAATTCTCATGAAACCAATCACGTGATGAAGGTCCTGACTGTTATTACTACGATTTTTATGCCGTTAACATTTATAGTTGGGCTGTACGGAATGAACTTTCATTATATGCCCGAGTTGGGCTGGAAATATGGATATTTTGGAGCACTGCTTCTAATGCTGATTATTGGAATCGGCATGTCATGGTGGTTTTCAAAAAAAGGGTGGTTTAAGTAAGAAAAACGCAGAATTCCCTGCGTTTTTCATTTTTTATTTTTCAAAAAAACATTCCATTTCAATTAATGTTATTTCTATAACTGTATAATAAGATAAGCCATAAATTAAAAAAGGAGATGGTATCTTGGCATACCCTAATACAGAGGAAACAATGAAATTAATTGCTGATTTAGTTTCAATTCCCAGCCCCTCGGGAAATACAAATAAGGTCATTTCTTTTGTGGAAAATTTTCTTTCTACTTTAAATATGGAGGTAAACAGAAACCGAAAAGGCGGTTTAATTGCTGTTATCCCCGGAGAAGATTCCAGCAGAAGCCGGATGCTTACCGCTCATGTTGATACCTTGGGCGCAATGGTAAAAGAGATTAAAGAAAACGGAAGACTTCGAATGGACCTCATTGGGGGATTTAAATATAACTCAATCGAGGGTGAATACTGCCAAATTGAAACAAGCTCAGGAAAAACCTTCACAGGAACCATCCTTATGCATCAAACTTCTGTACACGTATATAAGGATGCTGGAAAGCTTGAACGTAATCAAGAAAATATGGAAATCCGGATTGATGAGGAGGTACATAATGCTGAAGATGTCCGGAAACTCGGGATTAACATCGGGGATTTTATTTCCTTTGACCCAAGAGTCGAAATAACAGAAAACGGATTTCTAAAATCACGCCATTTAGACGATAAAGCGAGCGTAGGCATTCTCCTGCAGTTAATAAAACAAATCAAAAAAGAAGACATTCCCCTTCCGTGTACAACCTATTTCCTCATTTCGAACAATGAAGAAATCGGGTATGGCGGCAACTCAAATATTCCTCTTGAGACGGTCGAATATTTAGCTGTTGATATGGGAGCAATCGGTGATGGCCAGGCTTCAGATGAATACACGGTTTCCATTTGTGCTAAAGATGCCAGCGGTCCCTATCATTACGATTTTAGAAAAAAACTGGTTCAGCTTGCAGAAGACAACAAGGTTGAATATAAAATTGACATCTATCCTTACTATGGCTCAGATGCTTCAGCCGCAATCCGGTCGGGGCATGATATCATTCATGGCTTAATTGGTCCGGGAATCGATTCTTCCCATGCCTTTGAAAGAACACATCAAAAATCGATAGAAAATACAATCAAACTTTTATATCATTATCTTCAATCCGACCTAATCGAATA
>CAZAEW010000003.1:0-149721 GCA_964484065.1 uncultured Bacillus sp. | reverse complement strand
CTTACTTGTTCGGTTTTTTTTATGCAGTTTTTGCCGGAAGAACGATATTAAAGGTTGTCCCTTTATTAGGCTCACTTTCAACAAAAACCTTTCCATTATGATTTTCAATAATTTTAAAGCTGACCATTAAACCAAGACCGTTACCATTCTTTTTTGTTGTAAAAAATGGTTCCCCAAGTTTTCTTAGTTTTTCTTCTGGAATTCCAACCCCTGTATCTTGTATCGAAATTTGAACATTTCCATTCTGAATATTGACTTTTACAACCAAGTCTCCGCCATTTGGCATTGCTTCAATACCATTTTTAATGAAGTTCAAAAATACTTGTTTTAATCGGTTTTCATCGCAATCAATTTGAATAATTTCCTGGCGGCAGTCAAAATGCAGACGGACATTTCTCTTCCTTGCTTCGAAGGAAAGCAGTGAGACAACGTTTTGAATAACAGGTACTACATTTTTTTCTTCTAATTGAACAACTTTCGGTTTTGCCAATACCATAAAATCTTCAACAATCATATTTACACGTTCAATTTCATCAAGAATAATATTTAGAAATTCCAGTCTTTCCGGATCCTGCTCGTCCAATTGTAAAAACTCGGCATAACCTTTCATGGATGTAAGCGGGTTACGGATTTCATGTGCCACTCCCGCAGCAAGCTGGCCGACGGCAGCCAATTTATCCTGGCGGTGGAGAATCTCCTCTGTTTTTTTCCGATCCGTTATATCATTTCGAATCGTTAAATATTGGTATGGTTTCCCTTTATCATCTAAAAATGGAACAATTGTAGTGTCGACCCAATACAGAGAGCCGTCCTTTGCCTTATTACGAAATTCCCCCTTCCATACCTTACCGGATTCGAGAGTATTCCATAACGTTTCAAAAAAGTGTTTAGAATGATAGCCTGAGTTTAAGATGCTCATCCTTTTTCCGATAATCTCTTCCCTGCTATACTTGGATATCTCGCAAAACTTATCATTTACACTCGTAATAATTCCGTTGTCATCCGTAAATGCAACGATTGATGATTGATCAAGCGCAAACTTTATATCCATGTTTTCTTTTAGCGTTTCTTTTAAATGCTCCTCCGCCTTTTTTCGATTCGAAATATCTGTCCTGATAGAAACATATTGGTAGGGCATTCCCTTATTATTTAGGAACGGAACAATCGTTGTATCGACCCAATATACACTTCCATCCTTGGCTCGATTACATATCTCACCTTTCCAAACCTGTCCTGAGCCAATTGTCATCCATAAATCCTTGAAAAATTCTCGGTTGTGATAACCTGAATTCAAAATACTGTGATCTTGCCCAATTAGTTCTTGCCGCGAGTATTTTGAGATTTCACAGAATTTCTCATTAGCGCTGGTAATAATTCCGCGCTGATCGGTTATCGCTACGATCGAAGATTGATCAAGAGCGAATGTTATATCCTTCGTCTCCTTCATCGAATTTAATAAATCCTGCTCCGCTTTTTTCCGTTTCGTGATATCTGTTCGAATCGAAATAAATTGACGGGGACTTCCGGATTTATCTAAAAACGGAACAATCGTTGTATCGACCCAATAGAGATTTCCATTCTTTGCTTTATTTCGAATTTCACCCCTCCATACTTGACCAGAAATAATGGTTGTCCACATGGATTGAAAAAAAGCCTTTGAATGGTAACCCGAATTTAAAACTCTATGGTCCTTTCCGATGATTTCTTCTCTCTTGTACTTTGAAATTTCTTCGAATTTGTCATTTACATAAACAATTTTCCCATTTTTGTCCGAAATGGTAACGATTGAAGACTCGTCAAGAGCTGCCTCTATATCTTTGAGATTGTGATCGGATATCGCTAATTTTTTACTCATTAGAGTACTTGAGCCAATTAACCCTGCCAGGATTAAAATCGAAATTAACAAAACAAAGTAAATGACAAATGAATCAATCGAACTGTGGTATATACTAAACTGGTTTGTTGCGGGAAACAAAGTGGCGTGGTTGATAAGGAAATGTCCCTCAACGATGGCACCGGTAACGATGATCGAACTAATTGGTTTTAGCAAAGTATAATTACGAAAAGTAAAACTTTTTGAAAACACCAGCCATAAGGATAAAAGGAAGGTTCCAAAAATCAAAATGCAGGATATCGTCAACGTGACACCGTTATAATTCATATTCAAATTCATCGCCTTATCTCCAATGAGATGTACAGAAAGAATCGCTAACGTCAAGGAGAAGCTGGAGAGAATGATATGAAACCAGCGAACAGTATTTCCGATAAGATAGAAAAAAGCTATTCCTGTTAAAACAATACCCATTCCAATAGATAAAATGGTCAGTGGAATTTGATAATGGGCAAAAAGAGAAATGCCTTCAGCAACCAAACCAAAAAAGTTCATAATCCAAATCCCTAACCCCATTAAAGAGGTACCGCCCAAAAATAAAAGGGTTTTATTTCTTTCAGTTGCTTTAATTAGTGTTAACATATCAATTGCTGTATATGCTGCGGCAATCGTCAGCCCAATCCCAACAAACAGAAAAATTGGGTGAAATGTACTAATTAATTCATTCATTGTTGTTCCTCCCCCCTATTATTCATCTATTTATACTATGATTGTAATGGAAACAATCCTTTAAGGGAAGATAAATGTGAAATTTATATGAATATTTTCCCCGGTCTAACGGATTATTAAAAATGAATTTTTGGAATTCCGCAGAAAAACTTAGGGTAAAAAGAATTTTAAGAAAAAATTTTTTAAAAAAGTACTACACAAAATGTAAATTTTTGATTATACTGTACTACAACAGATAGAACTTTAATTATTCTGTATTACAAAAGGGAGGCGAGTTAAATGAATTCAGCGGAACATTATCGTCATTTTGAAAAAGGTATTTGTCCTGAATGCGGGGAACCAATTGAAGAGCAATCTCAAGCCTATTTAAATGAATGTGACCATTGCCTTTCTAAAAAATCAGAATAAAGAATTCAACAAACACTGTAATATCCCATCGGAAATTTTTATAAATTATTTATTAAGGAGGCGTTTCAAATGTTGATGAGCCCAGTTGAGTTTTTTAGACAATTGCCAAAGAAGGTTTGTATTGAATGTGGAGAACAAATCGAAGAACAGGCTGAATCTTACTTAAATGAATGTGAACACTGCCTTTCCAAGAAAGCAGAATAATTTTTTACCCCAACTGTACTATAACAAACTTATTTATCATAATCTGTATTAAAAAAGGAGGAGTACCTGATGCTGAATATGAATCAAAATCCTAAAAAAGTTTGCCCTGAATGCGGGGAACCCATAAAGGAACAAGTTGTTTCTTATCTTAATGAATGTGACCATTGTCTTTCTAAAAAAGCAGAATAACTCTTCTTTTCTAGGCATCCATTTTCTCTTTAAATAAAAAGGAGGCATTTCAAATGATGAATTCGATTGAACTTTCCCGTAAAATTCCAAAGAAGGTTTGTCCTGAATGTGGTGAACAGTTTGAAGAGCAAACAGAATCTAATATAAGCGAATGTGAGCGTTGCCTTTCCAAAAAAGATGAATAGAACTAAACTCCCATCCGGGGGTTTTTTTGTGCCTCCTAAAGCGGATAATCCAATTTTCTTAGGAAAAGCTTTAAAAAAGGAGATGATGGATATGGCAAAAAAAGAAGACTATTTATCGACGGCCCCTCCAAAGGAACAAATGACGATCAACAATGGCTCAATTTTCCCTAATTCCAAGAATGTTCCTGGAGATTCGGTAAACAAGCATAAATTACTAGAAGAGGCCAATACGCTGATCACTGGTGATGAAATCCGGCAGCAAAACGAGAACCTCTAAGTTTATAATAGAAGAAAAGCCGCCAACTTTGGCAGCTTTTCTTCTATTATATTTTGGGAAGCTCTCTTACTTCTTTTACCGTCTCATTGCCGCACATTGGACATAGCAGGTCTTCAGTTGCAAAATCCTTTCTCATCCAGCCGATGCAGCCTTCGTCAACACAGGAATAAATTTCAGTTTCAATAAGTATATTTTCGATTTTTTCTTCATTATTCCTTTTCCCATAAAAAATCGAAACCGCCTCCTTTATTATCCAATATTACTATTATGTTCAAAAAGACTCATTTTATTTAAAAGAACAAATGGGAGTTCGTAACTTAATGAATACTTTTTAAGCAAAGTCTTAATGGAGTGCGCATTCCGGGAAACAGTCCCCCCTTTTTTAGCAATCTTTTTCAAAAAATCCATCATATATAAACATTTGTCCTCCTTAAAAGGATTTATACTTGATTCTTTTTGTTTTTAGAGTAATAATAAGTAATAAATTTCAGAATTTTTTTTAGATCAGGAGTTGTTAGGATGAAAGTCGTTAAATTTGGGGGGTCTTCTCTAGCCTCTGGAGAACAATTAGAAAAAGTTTATCAAATTGTTATGTCCGATCCGGAACGCAAAGTGGTGGTTGTTTCAGCACCTGGAAAGAGATTTTCGGATGATATTAAAGTTACTGATTTATTAATTGCATGTGCCAATAAGGCTCTCGCACAAGAAGATGCTGAGAAAGAAGTACAAGCTGTGTTAGGAAGATACGAAAGCATTGCCAATGAATTAAATCTTTCTCCTGACATCATTGATACCATTCGGATTGATTTACAAGAACGTCTTAAAGCTGATAAAAGTAACACAGAGAAATTTTTGGACTTATTAAAAGCAAGCGGTGAGGATAACAATGCTAAGCTTGTAGCTGCCTATTTTCAAAGTCAAGGAGTTGAGGCTTGCTATGTCAATCCTAAAGAAGCGGGACTCCTAGTTACAAATGAGCCAGGAAATGCACAAGTTTTGCCTGAATCCTATAAACGTTTGTATTTACTGCGTGAAAAATCCGGTATTTTAGTGTTCCCTGGATTTTTTGGCTATAGTGAAGATGATGAGGTTGTGACTTTTTCCAGAAGCGGGTCAGATATAACCGGCTCCATATTAGCGAATGGTGTTAAAGCTGACCTTTATGAAAACTTTTCAGATGTGGATGCGGTATATTCTGTTAATCCTAATATTATCAAAAATCCGAAAGCAATTCGGGAAATCACCTATCGAGAAATGCGGGAGCTGGCTTACGGCGGCTTCTCCGTTTTTCATGAGGAAGCCCTTTTCCCTGCATTCCAAGCAGGAATCCCTGTTCAAGTAAAAAATACAAATAACCCAAATGCTCCCGGAACCAGAATTGTCAACTATCGGGATAACCAAGATGATCCTGTTATTGGCATTTCAAGTGAAAAAGGCTTTTGCAGTATTTACGTTCATAAATACTTAATGAACCGGGAAATTGGATTTGGCAGCAAACTATTAAGGATTTTAGAGGAATACGGATTATCTTACGAGCATATTCCATCTGGGATTGATGATTTATCCGTGATTCTCCGACACAGCCAAATGGATTCTGATATGGAAAATGAAATCTTAAGTCGAATTAAAGATGAACTCCATGCAGATGAAGTTGAAGTCATTCCAAACATCGCCTTAATAATGGTCGTCGGTGAAGGAATGCGCCACAATATCGGAACAATGGCAAGAGCCTCAAAAGCATTGGCGAAGGCTAACATTAACATTGAAATGATTAACCAAGGATCATCAGAAGTCAGCATGATGTTTGGAGTAAAAGAAGCTGATGAAAAAATAGCGGTAAAAGTATTATACGAAGAGTTTTTTGTCGGCGTTACCGTTTAAGAGAAAGAGACAGGGTACACATTTTGTACTCTGTCTCTTTTTTTAAACTAAATACGGAATAATGTAAGGAATGATTAGCGATGTCAAGATAGCAGCGATCCCCATTGATGCCCCCGCAACAGCACCTTGCATTTCCCCTTCCCTAACCGCTTCTGCCGTTCCTATTCCATGGGAAATGGTCCCAATTGAGAGACCCCGGGCAAACGGGTGATGCACCTGTAATAAATTTAATAATTTAGGACCAAACATCGCACCAAACATTCCGGTTACAATCACAAAGGCAACAATTAACGATGGATTTCCTCCAATGATTTTTCCGATTTCTGCAGCAACCGGAACAGTTACAGATTTAATACTGATTGATAGAATAACGGTTTTGGTAAAGTGAAATAGTTTGGCAAAAATGAAGGCAATCGTTATTGTAGTAAACGTTCCAAATACTAAACCGATTATGGCAGGCATAAGGTAACGGAGGATCAACTTGCGATTCATATAGATAGGAACTGCTAATGCAACAGTTGCCGGTCCAAGAAGAAAAGTCATGACACCTTTTGCTTGCAAATATTCCCCATACGAAATTTTGGATTGAAGCAGTATGAATATGATAATGATTGTGCTTAAAAAAACGGGACTTGTAAAAGGTGATTTAATTTTTTTGGAAATACCGAGAGACAATAAATAAACACCGACTGTTAAAAAAATATTAAATAGAGTGATCACGATAAGGTACCTTTCCCTGTTCTCTTTTCAAAATCATTGTCTGCGTGGCCCTGCCCGCTGTCACCATTCCAATTACTGCACTAATGGACAAAACAAATAAAAAAGCGGCACCATAATGAAGTAAAATAGGACCTAATGTCATTAGACCTACTGAAATGGGAATAAAAAAGAAGCCAAGATGTTTTAAAAGCCAATTGGACGTAAACTGAATCTGATTAATCCGTATAACTTTAAGCCATAATAGACCAAACAAAATGATCATGCCAAGAACATTTCCGGGAATCTTCAAATGTAAATCCATAACTATGAAGTTCCCTAACTGATAAATGAAAATGAGTAACATTAATTGAAGACAAAATATTCCGACTTTTCTCAACATACGCTTACTACTTCCCTTGCTCATTATTGACTTATTTTTAATTATAGCGGAAAAGATTTCATAATACATCCATTTTGTTCACAAAATATACATATCATTTTTTTAAAAAAATTAAATTTTTTCTTTGAGGAGGATTAAATGAAGAAAAAACAGCTTTTTTTCTGTCTTATTGGATTAATTGGCATCATTTGTGTCATGTTTTTTCTGAACCGAACCGAGAATGGAAAAATGCCAAATATCACACTGGTTGACCAAAATGGAAAGGATTATCATTTTGGCAAGGATCATACCAAGTTGAAATTGATTGAATTCATTTATACACATTGCCCAAGTATCTGCCCCACTACCACTCAAAAGATGTATCTTCTTCAAAAGGACTTTGAAAAAGCAGGTGTCTATGGAAAAGAAATTAAATATATAACCATTACAATTGATCCTTTTCGTGATTCAATTGAGGTACTGAATAACTATATGAATGGATTTCATTTAAAGAATGACGGAAATTGGATTTTTCTTAGCGGAAAAAAAGAGGAAGTAACAACTTTACAAAAGAAAATTCGAAAGGCAGCAAATGCATTGCGATTTCAGTATCAAGACTCTGGAAATGGTTACTTCAGTCACACTGCCTCTGTCTATTTATTAGACAAAAACAACATACTCATTAAAAAGTTTCCAATGGGTAAAGATTTTAACAAGAAAGAAATCTATCATTATATAATGAGCGAATTAAAGTAAAAAACGATTATCCGATGATAACCGTTTTTTACTTTAATTAAAGGATGAGCGTTTCATTTTCGATTTATTTTAATTAACAGATGAAGTAAATTTATTAATTTGCTGTAATGATAAAAGGTAATTTGACTTTGGTTTTGTTAAACTCGCTTTTATTCCGGACTTTTTAAGTTTATTGACGAGTTCCGTAATTTGTTTTTTAGCCATATACTCCACCTTCTTAATATGCTTATCTATCCTCATTCTACACTATATTTTTGAATAAAGTGTGAAATTTTAAAAATATTTTTGAATCCACCCCTTTTTTTATCCTTGACATTTTAATTTAAAAAAGAATTCGCCCTTTGAAGAAATTAATGATATAATTTTGTACATATTTTGTTTTTTGGAGGACGTATCAATGCTTACCGTAAGTAATATTGGTTTAAGATATGGGGATAGGAAATTATTTGAAGAGGTTAATATAAAATTTACGCCTGGAAATTGTTATGGGTTAATAGGGGCAAACGGAGCCGGGAAATCGACATTCCTAAAAATTCTTTCCGGTGAAATTGAACCGCAGACAGGAAATGTTCAGCTTGGTCCTAACGAACGATTAGCCGTATTAAAGCAGAACCATTTTGAATATGAAGAATTCGAAGTGTTAAAAACCGTTATTATGGGTCATGCCAGACTTTATGAAGTTATGCAGGAAAAAGATGCAATCTATATGAAAGAAAATTTTACAGATGAGGATGGCATGAAAGCAGCTGAACTTGAAGGGGAATTTGCTGAGCTTAATGGATGGGAAGCCGAGTCAGAAGCAGCAATTCTTTTAAAAGGCCTTGGCATGGATGAGGATACCCATACGAAAAAAATGGCTGAATTAACCGGAGCCGAAAAAGTAAAAGTTCTGCTTGCCCAAGCCTTATTTGGCCGCCCCGACGTACTGCTTCTTGATGAGCCGACGAACCATCTGGACATTAAGGCTATTCAGTGGCTTGAAGAATTTTTAATTAACTTTGAAAATACCGTTATTGTCGTTTCACATGACCGTCATTTTCTTAACAAGGTTTGTACACATATTGCTGATTTGGATTTTGGTAAAATCCAGCTTTATGTCGGGAACTATGACTTCTGGTATGAATCTAGCCAACTGGCATTAAAAATGGGCCAAGAAGCGAATAAAAAGAAAGAAGAAAAAATCAAAGAACTGCAAAACTTTATTGCCCGCTTCAGTGCTAATGCTTCAAAATCTAAACAGGCCACATCCAGAAAAAAATTATTGGATAAGATTACTTTAGATGATATTAAACCATCATCAAGGCGATACCCCTACGTCGGTTTTACACCTGACCGGGAAATCGGCAATGACCTTCTTCGTGTCGAAGGACTTTCCAAGACAATTGATGGGGTTAAAGTGCTTGATAACATAAGTTTTACAATGAATAAAGATGACAAAATCGCATTAGTCGGTACAAACGAACTGGCCAAGACAACCTTGTTTAAAATTTTAATGGGGGAAATCGAAGCAGACAGCGGTTCTTTTAAATGGGGAATTACAACCTCTCAGGCCTATTTTCCAAAAGATAACTCGGAGTTTTTTGAAAACAGTGAAGTTAACCTTGTTGATTGGCTCCGGCAATTTTCTCCTAAGGATGACAGCGAGAGCTTTTTACGCGGTTTCCTAGGCAGAATGCTTTTTTCCGGTGAAGAGGTACTGAAAAAAGCAAGCGTATTATCAGGGGGAGAAAAAGTCCGCTGCATGCTTTCAAAAATGATGTTGAGCGGTGCCAATGTTTTACTGCTTGATGAACCAACCAACCATCTTGATTTGGAATCTATAACAGCCTTAAATAATGGACTGATTAACTTTAAAGGATCCATCCTGTTTGCTTCTCATGACCATCAGTTTATTCAAACAATCGCAAATCGAATCTTTGAATTGACTCCAAAAGGTTTAGTGGATAAACAGTTAACCTATGATGAATATCTAGAAAATACAGATCTGCAAAAGCAAATTTCGGAAATGTACCAATAATTTTTAAGCGGGCAAACGGAACACTCCGGATGCCCGCTTTTTTCAGCTGAGTAAAAAGTATATTGGACAATTTCGCCTCATTCTTTGACCAGCAGCTCTCGCCAATCGGCACGTTCCTTTATAAGTTTACTGATTATCTTTTTTTTGCTTCTTACGTGTTGAAGAAACCATTCTGCTGCCCGTTTCTTCTGTTGTTGTCCCCTGCCCTTCCACCTGCGGTGAAGAAAGACCAATCGTTGATGGATCTGCTTTTCGTTTTCCCATCTTCTGCACCTCCATACTTATTGTTAGATAGAAAGAATTCTCTTATACCTTATCCAGATCAGAATATTTACATTCAACTTTGGCAAGATATTATCAGGAGGAGGTGTTTTGTATGGCAAAGGTTGGAGTTGAGCAATCTCTTACAAATGTTCAACAAGCTCTTCGAGACAAAGGTTACCAAGTAGTGGAATTAAAGCAGGAATCAGATGCCAGGGATTGCACTTGCTGTGTGATAACTGGGCTAGATTCCAATGTAATGGGTATGCATGATACCTCCATAAAAGGATCCGTTATTGAAGCAAACGGATTGACCGCAGATGAGGTATGCCGCGAGGTTGAAAATAGGCTGCGATAATAGCATAAAGACTAAAGGAATGAGCCTTTAGTCTTTTACTTTCTCCTTCTTTGATACAATATTTACTTTTGGAACGTTCTCCCCTTTCGTCGTATTGTTTTTTTGTTGTCGCTGTAACCTCTTATTTTCCTCTATATTCGGTTTTGGAATGATGTCACTGCCATATGTTGCACCTATATTGAGTTTCCCTTTTAGTTCCTTAATACCTAATTGCCCTAAGTTATTATTAAGCTCATATTTGTCGAAGATGATTTTTTCAATGTTTATTTTTTCAATGATGATGGGCGGATCTTTTTCAATTGGGATGACATTTTCCGATTCTCCTTTTTGAATCAATATAACCGCCTTTTTTAACTCTTGAAGATTTATCTCCAAATCTGTAATTTTTTCCTTTAACTCCTTTTCGTAATCATTTTTACTGAATATGAGGAATAAATCTTTTAAAGACATTCAGTAAACTCTCCCTTACTCTTTCACTTTAAATTTCAACAGAACATGTCCGAAATCTGGTGATTTTACTAGTCCGATATTTCTACTTTTGCAAAGGAGCGAGGATAACTGACAATAAGAAGTCCGTTCCAAAAGCGGGCATTAAGTTTACGTGGGGGAACAGCATCCGGCAGTGGTATTTGTCTTTGAAACTCCCCGAAAAACCTTTCGGTACTTGTTCTTTTTAAATGAGGGTAAATCGGGAGAATGGACCCTTTAATCGTTAATAGGCTGCCCGCTAAGCCTAATTCAATATCTTCTTTTTTCACTCCCGGAAGTTCAATAATGATACAGACCTCCTGAGGACTTTCCATTATCTCCATTACTGGGAATTTAAGGGCTTTTTCTCCTTTTCTTGCTGAAGTTGACTCTTCAGGATTAGACGATGTGGACTTATTAAATGGATTTTCGTTCAGAAACTGTCTGGCAAACTCTTGGTCAAAAATATTGTTCCAAAACTCTCCGCCATGCATATTTTGAGCAAACTCCATCCATTGCTTTAGTTTTTCAACATCCATTGCTTTCATCACCCATCCTAAAAGAAAATCAACAGAAAGCGTTTGCCCTAATATTATGAGTACTTATTTATTTATATGCGGTAATCTAGTTTTGATTTCTCTTTAATGAGGAATGAACATGAATTCGTACCAGAAATATTCAAAAGGTGGAAATACAAAAAGGCGTGTCTCTTCACGCCTGAAAAATACTTTATGTTCTTTTTTTGGATATTAACAGGGTTATTTGCATCATTGTCAATGGCAAGGATGATTTTCGTCTATATGCCAAATATTTTGGCTCTTTCATATCTGCATATTGTTCCGTAAACTTTATTAATCCTTGATAATGATAAATAAAGTGTCCATGTAAAAAAATTTGCGCAGCGATTCTTTCACTTAAAAAAGAGAAACGTGATAAACCTACATTTGAAAGTGGAGTCATCCCTATATGAAAGCGCTGATATCCTTGTTTTTTTGCCCACTGAAATAATGAATAAAACAGAAAATCTGCGGCTCCTTCTGGCGCATTTGGCTGTATTCTCAATAAATCAACTGCTGCGGTAACGTTTTGATCATAAACAGGCATAATACTGGCAAATCCAATTATCTTATTTTGGTTATTCTTGATAACGGCAATATCAGTTCTGTTTAAATAGTTTTGATCAAAAGTGCCAAATAAAAAGCCTTTTTCCCTGCTGCCCTCAAGCCAGTCATCGGACACCTGTCTCAATTCAGTGAATAATTCGGATGAATGAGGCGGCTGTGTAATGGCAAAAGAAAATTGCTCATTAATAAATTGGTTGTGTATAGCACGAAGTCCTTTGAACCCATTATTGGAATCGTTGAAATTTGCTAAATTAATAAATCCCTCTTCTCCCAATTTAAAGAAGGCATAACCTCCCTGATGCAAATAAGAAAGCATTTCTTCACTGACTTGATAAAAAACGGGAGTAAAACCGTGCAAATCTGAAATTTCTTGGAATTCTTCAATTGCAGCTGAAATTTCACTTTTTTCTCCGATTGGGTCCCCTAAAACAACGAACTTATCGGCAAATTGCTGGTAGACGATTAAAACATTTCGCTTTTGATTCCAAAAAACATATTTATCATGTAAAAAAATTAAATGAGACAGCTCATTGCCACGATATGCCCGTATATGATTCAGAATTTCCGTCTCTTGACTCAAGGACTTTTCCATCGTCCACTTGTTTGGCTTACTGATAAAATATCCTAATATCAGGACAATGAAGGCAATGAAAAGACCAATTAATGCACTATTAAATAAGTCTTGGTCATCTAGTATTACATACGGCTGCAAATTACTTGGAATATTAATTTTTGCAGTAGGTAAATTAGAATAACCAATAATTAAATACATGGAAGTAATCAGTAATACGAGCGTTATGTCAAATGTGGTTTTCCCCCATGTTATCACATAACTTTTCCGATAAAATTGGCCTTTTGAGAGCCTGAGTAAAATCGCCACAATAATTAAAAAAATGGCTTCTTCATAGTCAATCCCTTTAAAAATAGAAAATAATGCGGCTAAAACAAGTGCAAACATCGTCAGTTCATAGGCACGTTTTACACAATATTCTATGCCCCTCGACAAGCCTAACAATAAGAATCCCGCAGATACCGAAAGCTGATGTGATAAATTCATGATGGGAAATGATAATAATTCATGGGCTAACTTGAGTCGTGACATAATCCCCGGCACACTGGCGGAAAGGATTAAAATCATCCCCGAAATAAAAATCAGTATTGTTAAAATGATATGACTGATGCCTTGGACAATGGCCCGCGGCAAATTGCTCCATGAAACATTCCATTTTTCCCAATAGGATTTTACAAAAAGGACAACACTGATTAAAAATGGCAAAAAGTAATAGCCAATCCGATAGAATAACAGCAAAACGATGACTTTTTCGTTGCCAACGTGCAAATCCTGCATTCCCCATATAAAAATCAAATCAAACGATCCAAGTCCGCCGGGGATCATACTGATGATTCCGGCACATGAGGCAATAATAAAAACGGGAATAAGATCGCCGGCCCCAACAGATATGTCAAGAAGTCTGCTCAAGATGAAAATAGTGAAAAAGATCGCCAGCCACTCCAGCATCGAGACTACTACAAGCTTAATTCCAATTTTAAGAGTGATTAATGTACTTTCTTCTTTTCTATTTTTAACAATGTGAATAAGCGCAAAGATTGGCAGGTAAAGACCTACAGCAAGAACGGCAAAGTACAGCCATTTTTCTTTTAAAAGGAGGGGAAAATTACGGTATCCAATCGAAACAATCCAGGAAAATAAAGATATTCCTGTCAGATAAAAAAGAGAAACAGAAGCAATTCCGCCAAGCAGCCTTCGTTTATCGTGTTCAAAATCATGATAGAAATAGGTTCTTAACATTGCCCCGACTATTCCCCCAAAGCCAATTAAATTTGAAAATGAATTAGCAATAAAGGAATTTTCGAGAAGTTTCCTTCTTGGAACACTGAAACCAAGTACGCGGACAAGAATGGCATCATAAAAAAACATGGGAAAAATGGCAGCTAATGTAATGATGAAGATAACCACCGGCACTCCAAAATTCAAGTGATTAACCTCTTGCTGAAGCAGTTCGACATTAACGCCTTTAGCAAACTTGTTTATTTCAATTATTGCAAGAATTAGTAAAAAAAGCGGGAAGACAAATTTAACAATCGTAAAAATTTTTTCTTTTTTAACTCCTGCCATGCTATTCTCCTATTTTTTCATTACTGTTAATAATATAAGCCTTTCATAGGAAAAAACAAAGAAAAAATAGATTCTTTTTACATAAAATGATATAGCAATCTAGATTGACTGCAAATTCTGAAGAACACGGTTACTATTGGCGAATCTTTCATTTAACAAATTTTACTTATCGACAAGTGCTTACGTGGTTGTCAGTTAATGGAAGGGTTCCCAGCTATTTTTTCATTTCAACATAATTTTCTCCCCTGATAATCAGCTGGATTGTTTACACTATTACTATAATGTTTTCAATGTCCTTTTTTATATAACAGAATCCTCTTTCCACCGAATAATTATAGTACAGTTTGATATTTTATTTTAAAATTCTGTCATAATCAACAGAGAAAAAACCACCAAAACGCTCTAAAGATATGTACTTCACAAAAATTTAACAAATAACCGATTTTATTGTATTACTCTTCACAAAGAATCTGTTATATTAGGCATATGCTAAATAGAGCAAAACTGTTATATATTTTTTCTAACAACAAGAGGTGGAATAACATGGAACAATGGCAAGGATTTGAAAAAGGAACTTGGACAAGAGAAGTTAATGTACGCGATTTTATCTTAAAAAATTTCACTCCGTATGAGGGAGATGACTCTTTCTTACAAGGAGCAACTGAAGCAACAAATCAGCTTTGGAAACAAGTCATGGAACTCTCTAAACAAGAAAGAGAAAATGGCGGCGTAGTTGATATGGATACAGAGATTGTTTCTACAATCACTTCACACGGCCCCGGTTACTTAAATGATGAATTAGAAAAAGTAGTTGGTGTTCAAACGGATCAACCGTTTAAACGCTCCCTCCAGCCTTTTGGAGGCATTCGGATGGCAAAACAAGCGTGTGAATCATACGGTTATACGTTAAACCCTGAAATTCAAAAAATCTTTACAGAATTTCGTAAAACGCATAACCAAGGTGTTTTTGACGCTTACACAGATGAAATGATGCTTGCCAGAAAAGCAGCCATAATTACGGGACTTCCAGACGCATACGGCCGCGGACGGATAATTGGTGACTATCGCCGGGTAGCCTTATACGGCATCGACTTCTTAATTAAAGAAAAACAAAAAGATCAAAAAAATACAAGCACAGTGATGACAGAAGATAATATCCGGCTTCGGGAAGAACTTGCTGAGCAAATACGAGCATTAAAAGAATTAAAAGGAATGGCTAAAAGCTATGGATTTGATATCTCCTTCCCTGCCAAAAATGCTGTTGAGGCATTTCAATGGGTATATTTTGGATATTTAGCAGCCGTAAAAGAGCAAAACGGTGCTGCAATGAGCTTGGGACGTGTTTCAACCTTCCTTGATATTTATGTAGAACGCGATTTAAAAAATGGAACATTAACTGAGGGCGAAGCTCAGGAGATTGTTGATCATTTTATTATGAAACTTCGTCTTGTTAAATTTGCCCGGACTCCTGATTATAATGAATTATTCAGCGGGGATCCAACATGGGTTACAGAATCCATCGGCGGTATTGCAAATGACGGACGAGCCTTAGTTACGAAAAACTCTTTCCGTTTCCTTCATACTCTCGATAATTTAGGACCTGCACCAGAACCAAACTTAACCGTTTTATGGTCCAAACGGCTTCCTGAAAACTTCAAGAGATTTTGCGCTAAAACATCCATTAAAACGAGCGCAATTCAATATGAAAATGATGATATTATGCGCCCTGAATATGGCGATGATTACGGAATCGCCTGCTGTGTATCTGCAATGGAAATCGGAAAGCAAATGCAATTCTTTGGAGCCCGTGCCAACCTTGCAAAAGCTCTTCTTTATGCAATCAATGGCGGTGTAGATGAAAGATTGAAAATTCAAGTTGGTCCACAGTACCAGCCTATACAATCTGATATTCTTGATTTTGATGAAGTAATGGCAAAATATGATCAAATGATGGAATGGCTTGCCGGTCTTTACATCAACACCTTAAATGTCATTCATTATATGCATGACAAATACAGCTACGAACGGATTGAAATGGCTCTCCATGATGCAAAAATTCTCCGCACAATGGCGACAGGAATTGCTGGCTTGAGCGTTGTAGCTGACTCACTGAGCGCGATTAAATTCGGACAAGTGAAGGTCATTCGTGACGAAAATGGGCTTGCCATTGATTTCGAAACGACAGGCGATTTCCCTAAATACGGGAACAATGACGACCGTGTTGACAGCATCGCTGTAGATATTGTTGAACGTTTTATGAAGAAACTTCGCAAATATCACACATACCGTGATTCTGTTCACACAACATCCATTTTAACCATTACATCAAATGTTGTTTATGGTAAAAAAACCGGAAATACACCTGACGGACGCCGTGCCGGACAGCCATTTGCACCAGGAGCAAATCCAATGCACGGCCGCGATACAAAAGGAACACTTGCTTCCCTTTCATCTGTAGCAAAACTGCCATACAGCTATGCAATGGACGGAATTTCAAATACGTTCTCAATCGTTCCGAAAGCATTGGGAAAAGATGAGACAAGCCAAATTTCTAATCTTGTCTCCATACTTGATGGATACTCCGTTAAATCAGGGCATCATCTTAATGTAAACGTCTTTAATAAAGAAACCCTATTAGACGCAATGGAGCACCCTGAGGAATATCCGCAACTAACAATTCGTGTTTCCGGATATGCTGTAAACTTTATTAAATTAACAAAAGAACAGCAGCTGGACGTGATCAACAGGACATTCCATGAATCACTATAAAGTGAAACTTCCATCAGTGGGGGGTTCATCATCCTCCACTGATGGCTAGTCCCGTTCTACGGGCAGTTGTCCCCCACCCGGGATTTCATTTTCACTCATACCCTTGACGTGGGGGTCTCTCTGCCCGTTAATGCGGGAAAAAAGTAAAGCTGGCCAGCTGCCCATATAATAGGCAGCTGGCCCATTTGAAAGGAGATCATCATCATGATTGGAAATATACATTCCATTGAAACTTTCGGTACCGTTGACGGTCCGGGTATACGCTATGTTGTTTTTACTCAAGGCTGTCTTTTGCGCTGTCAATTCTGTCATAATGCCGATACTTGGGAAATCGGTACCGGCAAGCAAATGACTGTTTCAGAAATCATGGATGACCTTCTTTCCTATCTTCCTTTCATCGAAGCTTCCGGAGGAGGTATTACCGTAAGCGGCGGCGAACCTTTGCTGCAAATCCCCTTTCTAATTGAGTTATTTAAAGAATGCAAGAAGAAGAATATTCACACAACAATTGATTCATCGGGGGGATGCTTTTCCAGTTCCAAACATTTTACAGATCAGCTGGAAGAGCTGCTGCAATATACCGATTTAATTTTGCTGGATCTAAAGCATATTAACAGAAAAAAACATATTCAGTTAACCGGTCTGGCTAATGATCATATTTTAGAATTTGCCAAATTCCTTTCAGACAAAAACATCCCTGTCTGGATCCGTCATGTTTTAGTACCTTCAGTTACTGATGATCCCGAGGACCTGCAAAAACTTGGGGAATTCATTGGAACACTCAAAAATGTTCAAAAGATAGAGATTCTCCCCTACCATAAACTCGGGGTTTATAAATGGGAAGCTCTTGGTCATGAATATCCCTTGAAAAATATTGAGCCGCCAACAGAAGAAAGTGTTACCTTCGCTTTTGAAAAGCTGACAGCTCACTGGCATAATAAAAACGTTCGATAAAATTGTCGAACGTTTTTTTAATTAAAAAATTCAATGACACCGATTATAATGAGCATTAAGCCCCCAATCACGGCTGAATACCTTCCAAAAACAGTTTTGGCAAGCTGAAGCCCGAGATGCTGGCCGCATTCAATTGTCAATAGTGAAAAAATTCCTACCGACATCATCGTCCACATGGGAGAAATTTGATTGGCTCCCACCCCGATTCCGCTTGCTATGCAGTTTAGGGATAAGGCAGCCCCAAGATAGCAAGCTTCTTTCCAAGATATAACCTGATTTTGATCCCAGTCCGCTTGTTCGGAATGGTCCAAAAGCGACAAACGGGATTGTCTGTGAAATAGGAGCGCCCAAATTCCGATTGAACATAATAAAAGGCAGCCAAGTAAATTGGCTAAGTATAAAGATACAAAGTGAGTTAATAAATCTCCCATGATGACAGATATATATGTTGCTGCCATTGAAATCAGGCAGATAATAAGATTGGATAAAAACGGAATTTTAATCTTCCTTATTCCGTATGAAATACTAATACCCAAATTATCTAAATTAGCAGCAAGGCCGACCATAACGATGGTTATCCAATGCATTTATTCCCCTCCTATTGTGAGCTCTTTTCAACATATGAAAAAAATGGGCGTTTGTTACCTGAAACCGCCTGCTCAAAAAATAAAACGGGATATAAAAGTGATAACTTTATAACAATAACAAATCCTCTCGTTATTTAATTTTCACTCAGTTTTAAATAATTGAATAAATTGATTCTTGTCCTTTTCTCCGATATACTCATATAAGCGGCTATTTTGGGAGGTGAGTCTTTTTGTTTCAGGTCATAATTGATTTTATGGATATCAATACGTTGAATGCCCTTTACATTAGTTTATCAATTGGAATTTCGCTAAAATTCTTTTGGGCTTGGAATGTTAAATACTCTTTTCTAGACTCCCTGTCGGAGCCGGCAAACACCAAAGCGATTCATCCTTTCTTTTTCTACCGTAAAAAAAGTTTTCTAAATCATAATTTTATTTTAATTAGAATCGTTAAACGAATAAGAAGAAAAAAATATTCACAGGACGATTCTGAAGGGCCTATTTCCTTCTGCTTCGATTAAACATTTACATTAAACACATTTCAGGAGGAAATATGAAAATTAAACATTCTACTATTTTACTTTTTGGATTAATTGCAGCAACAACCCTTTTGCTTTCAGCCTGTTCTGCACAAGGAGGAAGCAACAGCGGCTTCTTCCATGTTTACTTTGTCAGTCCATTCACTTATTTAATCCATGCCGCAGCACAAATGCTTTTTGGAAGCTATGGATTATCCATTATTTTGATTACATTTTTAATAAGGCTGGCTCTTATGCCATTCATGCTAAAGCAATATAAAAACCAAATGGCAATGAAAGAAAAGATGGATCTTTTAAAGCCTGAAATGGATGCTATTCAAAAGAAATTAAAAGCAGAAACAGATACAAAGAAGAAGCAGGAACTTCAGCAAGAAATGATGGGGCTTTACCAAAAACATGGGGTAAATCCTTTAAACATGGGGTGCTTGCCAATCTTAATTCAAATGCCTATCCTTACTGGCTTTTATTATGCCATACGGGGGTCCCACGAGATTGCTTCCCATAAATTCTTATGGTTTAGCTTAGGAAAACCGGATATTGTCTTAACTCTGATCGCTGGGGTTATTTATTACTTTCAGTTTAAGGTTTCACAGTCAACCATGCCTGCCGCTCAACAAGAACAAATGAAATACATGGGACTTATGTCTCCTATCATGATTGTGATGTTCTCATTTTCCGCTCCAGCTGCCTTGCCGCTCTATTGGGTGGTCGGAGGAACATTCTTAATCCTTCAAACCTATTTAAGCCGCAGGCTCTACCAGCAAACAACAGCTGTTCCAGTTAAAGATTAGAACAAATAAGTCGTAAAAAAGAAGCATCTCTCACGATGCTTCTTTTTTACTGGATATTTCTTCCGATTATCATCCCGATAATTGCTAATCCAATTCCAAAAATATAGCTTACCAGTAAATAGGAGTAAAAATAAACTGTCCTTTTCTTTTGCCTTAATTGTTCTAATTCAAGGTTGAAGGTGGAAAAGGTTGTAAATGCACCCATAAATCCAACACCAAATAAGTGATACAAATGACCTTCCACTTGCATCCCCAGTATAAGTCCCAACAGAAAAGCACCAATCAGATTTACCGTTAGCGTTCCAAGCGGAAAAATTCTTTTCTGTTGGATTATTCTAGTCAATATAAATCGGCTTATAGCACCTATAAAGCCTCCAGCAGATACATATAAAATTTCCATCATTCTAGTGTCCCCGCTTTTTCAACTTTTACTGCCTAATAATAGACCCATTTTTACAAAAAGGAGCCCGCCAATTAAGCTTAAAAATATATACAGTAAGCTTAGCAGATATGCTCCTTGGTCGATCAGTTTAACTGTATCTGTGCATAATGTAGAAAAGGTTGTATAAGAACCGACAACACCGCTTGTAAACGCGGTTAAAACATAAGGATGCATCTTCTGACGCATAACAAACCGAGCGGTAAACCAACCCAATATGAACGCCCCGGTGATATTGATGATGAGTGTCCCAAGCGGGAAATCAAACATCCAGAAATGTCCCGTTACAGTGGCTAGTAAATAGCGAAATAAACTTCCGCAAACTCCACCTAAACCTATATAAATGTAGAGCAGACCAAACACCTCGATTTTTGTAAATCATCTTTAGTTTATCATACTTTTTGCAAGGATTTCCTCTTCACCAGCCAGTATAGAATTTTAATGAATTGGAAAGCTATCTTTGAACAACTTTACAAAGGAGAGAATCTCAAATGAAACTTAGAGCCTTTTTCATTGCGTCACTGCTTTTCAGTCTTTGTCTGACAGGTTGTGCCAGGAATAACGTAAATAATGACAAAGTCGCTTACCGTAATAATGATAATTTGGACCCTGCAAGAGTAAATTATGACAATCGAAAGGTTACCGATATCAATGATCCAAATCGGGTGAGATATACCAGCGATAATAATGAAACTGTTAGGAATGATTTAACAAACAATTCAAGAATGAGAGTCGCTGACCGAGCAGCTAAGAAAATCGCTGATCTTCCCGAAGTGGATACGGCAAACGTGATTGTTACCAATAACAATGCTTTTGTAGCAGCAAAACTGGCTTCAGGGACAAATCTTTCTAATAAGCTGGAAAGAAAAATCTCAAAACGGGTAAAATCAACAGACCGTGACATTGACCGTGTTTATGTTTCTGCAAACCCTGATTTTTATAAACATATGCAAGGATATGCAAATGATATTAGAGGCGGGAAACCAGTAACAGGATTTTTTAAACAATTCACACAAACCATTCAAAGAGTTTTCCCGGATATGAAATAAGATAAACAAGGATTTTAAAATGCCTGACCATCCGGCCAGGCATTTTTCTCAAAAAGCAATATTAAACTTCCTGAAAATATTCCTTATAAAATCCTCCAACTTTTCCGGTATTATCAACGATAAAATAAAATTCCTCTGTCTCGTTTTTCACTTCATAGCTATTTCCTACTGTTAATGCATGGTTGACAATATATTTTTTTGCATCCGTATGGATACATTTAACTTTTTTTATCGTTTGACGATCATGCCATCCTAAATGGATCATTTTTAACTCACCCTTTCACATTTATTGTCCATTTCTAAGTATAATCAAGGAACATGTCCAACTGCAACCCTATTCAGTCTGTCTGTAAAATTAAAATAAAAATTAAACTAAAAGTGAATATTTTATGTCAAGGCTTTTCAAAAGTGAGAAAAACCCTTACAATATAAAAAACTGAATATTTAATTAAATCCATTTTCCGGGGAGGCATTTTAGATTGAAAATAATGAGTAACGAGCAGTTAGTTGTTTCTTATCGGGATGCATTAAAGTCTGGGAAAGAAAAAGAGTGGATTAGACTGTTAAAGGATGAAATCCTGAGACGGGGTTTAACGCCTTTCAAAGATCGCTAAATATATCAACAACTTCATGTGCATCACCAAAAAGGATGTCTGTTAAAGACATCCTTTCTTAATGATACCGAACAGACTAAGACCATTTTTTCCTAAAGAAATTCTCTGGAACGGTTGTGAAGAAGTGCTGGAAACAGAGGATTTTGATGACTTTCATTCATCAAAAGATCAATGGCGTCTTTTCCTTCATATGGCAATTCGGAATGGCTGCAGTTAAGACATGTCTTTGTTACCGCACTTTTTCCTAACACATCAATTCCATCATCAAACATAAAAACGGCATGTTCCTCACAATCGATGATACGATGATTGTTTTTTACAGGTTCCTTCATGGCCGTAGCTTCCTTTCATCAATGGATTACCTTTTTATTATAATCGGAAATCGGCCAAAATTAATGTGTAAATATTTCGAATTTTCCTTCATGTTAATCCGGTAAAACTACCTGGACTTTTGTTCCTTTCCCTTCTTGACTCTCCACTGTAATGCTTCCTTTATATTTTTCAACGAGCCGTTTCGCAATTGATAATCCCAGCCCAGTTCCTCCGCTTTGACTGCTCCTTGCTTTATCCACCCGATAAAACCGATTGAAGATGTCATCCATATTTTCCCTTGGGATTCCGATACCAAAATCTTCAATGGTTATAACCGATCCCTGCTTGGTGTCATTTGCCTTAATAATCATTTTTTTAATTTCACCTGAATATTTAATGCTATTGTCCAATAATATAATAAGAATTTGCTGTAAGTGCTGTTCTGAAACCCTGACTGGCTTTACCGGCTTTTCTATTATTAATTCAATCTGAAATTCAGGATGAATTAATTCTAAATTCTTTGCGACTTGCTGCAAAATTGGCTGAATGAAAATACTATCCTGTGAAAAAGATCCTCTGGAATTTTCTGCACGTGTTAGTTCAAGTAAATCAACAACAAGTTTTTTTAACCGGGATACTTCCTGCAATGATGCCTGAAGAGATTCTTCTAGTATGGCGGGGTCCTTTTTGCCCCAGCGGTTTAACAAAGATAAATGTCCTTCCAGAATCGAAACAGGAGTTCTCAATTCATGCGAAGCATCTTCTATAAATTGTTTTTGCTGGAAAAACGACTGCTCAATTTCATCCATCATTTCATTAAAGAGATTGGAAAGCTCCGTTAATTCATCCTTTTGTTTGTACCCCTTCATTCTTTCCTGAAACCCATTTTCCTTTATTTTTTGCATGGCAGCAGAAAGACTTCGAATCGGCTTCAGCAGTTGTTTGGCTAGGAAAAATCCGCTTAACGCACTTAAAAGAATGGCTGCGACACCAAAAAGAGACATCACCATAAATAGATGATCCATCATTTTATTATATGAATTAAGTTCACGGACAATTTCAATTGTCCCCTGAAAATGATCCGATTTTAGCGGATAGCGGGCAATAATGGCTTCCCTTTCTTCCACCGTGACTTGTTCTATGCTTTTCACATTTTCAGATGCCAACTCAAGGGCGGGAAACAAACCGTTTTTATCAGAAACAAGCACTTTCCCGTTTTGATCATAAATACGGATTAGCTGGTCCTTATCATTCATTTTTCTTAAAAATGCTGAACTGTTTTTAATATCCGTGCTTGTCATGCCCTTATAGTAGCTTGAAATGTCGGTTAACGTTCTGTTTACAGCTTGTTCTTCTCTTTTTAACATCCATTTTGAAACAGAATTATATTCTAGAAGGCTAAACAGCGTAAACGTTAAAAAAATGGCTGCAGTGCAGCTCAGAATTAATTTTGTCTGCCAAGGCGTTTTTTGAAAAAGATTCTGAAGTTTTGTTATCATCTCATCACGTACCCTGTGCCGCGGACGGTCTGAATATAACTTACTTCATTTTTATCATCAATTTTATTTCTTAAATAACGAACGTATACATCGACGACATTTGTTTCAACGCCGGTATGATAACCCCAAACTTTATTTAACAGTACTTCTCGGGTGAGAACAATGTTAATATTATTCATAAAGATAACCAATAAGTCATATTCACGTTTCGTCAAGGAGATGATCTGATCCCCTTTTTTAACGACACAAGACTCTAATTCAACGGTAAGATCTCTAAAAGTTAATGTGGTTAATTCCTTTGAATTCATCGCTTCCACTCTGCGAAGCAGCGACCTTAATCTCGCTAACAGTTCTTCAATGGCAAAAGGTTTAATAATATAGTCATCAGCACCGCTATCAAGGCCGGAAACGCGATCTAATACATTATCTCTGGCAGTAATCATAATAATTGGAACTGTTTTATCAGTTTGCCTGATTCTTCTGCATACCTCCAGACCATTCAATTCAGGGAGCATAAGATCCAGCAAAATGGCATCCCATTGCCCTGAAAGGGCCAAACTCAAACCGCTTCTTCCGTCAAAGCAAGTTTCTGTTTCATATCCCTCATATTTAAGTTCCAATTCAATAAATCTAGACAGATTCTTTTCATCTTCAATAATTAAAATCCGCGGCATATAATTCACTCTCACCTATATCTTTTTTAGCAAAATTTTAATTTGCTCTTTTGCCGTAACTCCTTAAAGTGGAAAGGTTAAGAAAAAACACATGCTTTCCGGGCATGTGCAATAAGGAAAGTTATAAAATTATTCTTTCAAAACTTATCCTAAGGAATATATAAAAGAACCATATGAAAAGATTATTAAGATTGCATTAAATTTAGATGAATTGTGGTTTTAATGACAGTTTTTCCAATTGATCCGCAATTTTTTCCGCTGCATCTTCCGGGTTTTCTGCCATAATATCAAAAAATTCCCCGGTGTATTCCTGGCGTTTATAGTCATATTTCGGATCGTAGTATTTTTCCAGCAAGATTTGAATCATCTCTTTATATTGATTCTTATTCAGTAATTCAATGAGACATTTTTTTATTTCTTCATCCTTAATGCGGCGCAAAACTTTGTCCAACGCTTCATTAATAACATCAAAATACCAAGGCTGATCCAGATAAGGATCAATATATTCCTCGGCAATGTGAATAACTCTTTGCTCAATGGGAGTATGAATGTGAATGTTTATTCCATTCATTTTTTTTGACATTAATTCATCCGGCTGCGTCACCTTTCCAATTCTTTTGCTCTCCGCTTCCATCAAAAAATAGGATGTTCCTTGGAGTTCCTGAAGCTGCTTGAATAGAAGGGTATCAAATTGTTTCTGATTATGCCCCGCTCCTAAGCCAACTCCTCCAAAAATAGAACCACGGTGATTTGCCATTCCCTCTAAATCGAGAACCGGGTATCCCTTTGCCTGAAGGATTTTAAGGATTTTTGTTTTGCCCACCCCTGTAAGTCCATGAATAACAACAGCCTTTTCAGGAATCAAACTCGGTATTTCTTTTAAAATATACTGCCGATAAGCTTTATAACCGCCTGTTAAGCGCTTTGCCCGGATGCCGGCGTACTCCAAAAAAGTAACAACCGCTTTGCTCCGCATTCCGCCCCGCCAACAGTGAATGATCGGCTGTTCTTTTGATTCAGAAGCAGCGGTTTTAATGGATTGAAGCATTTGGGGAATTTTCGGAGATACAATTTCCATTGCTCTCCACTTTGCCACATCCTGCCCTTCTTGTTTATATATCGTCCCGATTTCCTGCCTATCTTCATCTGAAAACAGCGGTATATTAATTGCACCCGGAATCGCATCATCCTTATACTCAATTGGTGAGCGAATATCGATCACAACTGGATGATTTTTATGAAAAAGTTCTTCAACCGTAATTTCCTTCAAAATAACAACTCTCCTTATAGATACAGAACCTTTTGAAACGAAGAAAACTTCCATATAACGGAAGTCCTCGAAATCGCATTTTTACACTTTTTTCTGCTGCTAACATTTTTAATCCGATATTTCAATTATATAAAAATATGGGCAAGCAATCAAATTAAAAAAAGGATGCCCGGTGGACAGCCCTTGTCATTGATTTAATGGCAAAAAATGGTTCCAGTCAGTTTTTCAATTGCTTTGCAAAATTTATGCCAATTTTCAGGGTAACAATCCGTTCCTTCACTAAAATAGGTTTTCCCAGCCGTTATTAATTGGACATTCCAGTTGATTTTCCCAATGGTTATTCCTTCTGTATGTCCATAAATAGGAGCCCATTCCCATATTTTGAGTGCATAGATTTCCTTTTTAAAGGAATCGAGATCACCGAAATTTCTCGATGAAGTGTCCAAATTCATATCAAAAATCCCCCTATTTCTCCATTCAAAATAGATAAAGAGCTTCTTGGAAAAGTCAATTTTTACTTTGAGACTCATTCCATTCTCATTATCCAACGTGGCGATTAATGCCTGAGGACTTTTGTCAGGGTGAATCATGATGTTCCCATTTTTGACGTGGAATAGATCCTTTTTCCTCGCAACAATTGATTTCACCTGTGATGGTAGTAGGGGTTTTTCTCTTTCAGGAAGCAAATGATTTACCTCCTTGCAAATTAAAGGTACTGTTAAAGTCCCTTTTTCCTCTAATATGGAAAGAATTTTTTCATATATCCTCAAAATTCCTCACCCTCAAGCTGCATCATTTGTTTTCTTATTGTCAAAAATGTGATTTCCACGATTTCATTATAGTAAATAATAGTTTTAAAAGATGTAACAAATAGCACGCAATTTGTTTTCTCCTCTGTATAAAAAAATTCCACTCTTGAATAAGAGTGGAATTTTACTTAATTCACTTTTTGTTCGGGTCTAAAGGACAGACATCAATTTTTCTAATGATTCCAAATCATTTTTCTCAAATAGATCAACCACTTTACTTCCTACGATTACACCGTCGCAGTATGAAGAAAGTTTTTTTACCTGTTCTTCATTAGAAACGCCAAAACCAGCCAGTACTGGGATTGGACTTATTTCTTTTACTGCTTTTAAGAAATCGCCCAGTTTCTGATCATAGTCTTGCCTAACCCCGGTTATTCCTTTAACTGTCACAGTGTATAAAAACCCGTTCCCGCTTTTTGAAATAGAAGCAATTCTCTCCATTGGCGTTGTCATCGTTACAAGACGAATCAGCTCAATTCCTGCATTTTTGAGGGTTGGTTCAATCAATTCCTCTTCTTCAACCGGCAGATCCGGTATAATGCAGCCGTCAACTCCAGCCGCTTTAATATCACGGACAAATGCGTCAATCCCATAGGCATAAACAGGATTTAAATAGGTCATGATAATGATCGGAATGTTCACCAGCTCCCTTGCCTTGGCGAGCTCCTTTATTACGGCAGTTAGTGTGGTACCATTTTTAAGGGCTCTCAATCCTGCAAGCTGGATAGTAGGTCCGTCCGCAACCGGGTCGGAGAATGGAATCCCCACTTCAATGGCTGACGCGCCGTATTTTTCCAGGGTTAACAGTCGGTCAGTCAAGCAGTCCAGACCCCCATCTCCTGCCATTATATAGGGAACAAACGCTTTTTGATTTTTCTCTTTTAATTCACTGAATTTTTGCTGAAATCGGTTCATGGCTTTAGTTTTCCCCCTTCATGATGGCTCTCACCTGATCAACATCTTTATCGCCTCTTCCTGAAAGACAGACAACGATGCTTTCATTCTTATCCATTTTCGCCGCAAGCTTAACGGCATATGCGACTGCATGAGAGCTTTCAAGAGCCGGAATGATCCCTTCAAGTTTCGTTAAAAGACTGAATGCCTCAAGGGCTTCCTGATCCGTTATCGATTCATACACAGCACGGCCGATTTCTTTAAAATAACTGTGTTCTGGTCCGACACCGGGATAATCGAGTCCTGCTGATATCGAGAATGCTTCTTGTATCTGGCCATCCTGGTCCTGCAACAAATACATCAGGGCCCCATGGAGAATTCCAGGTTTCCCCTTCGTTAAGGAAGCTGCATGAAAATCCGTATCAATTCCCTTGCCTGCCGCTTCAACCCCATAAAGTTTTACCTCTTCATCTTCCACAAACGGATAAAACATGCCCATAGAGTTACTGCCGCCGCCGATACAGGCAACCAGTGCATCAGGAAGCTTTCCTTCCTGCTCCATAAATTGTTCTTTTGTTTCTTTTCCGATGACACTTTGAAAATCACGGACAATCATTGGGAAGGGATGCGGCCCCATGACTGATCCCAGCAGATAGTGCGTATCATCTACGTGGGCAACCCAATATCGTAAGGCTTCATTTACAGCATCCTTTAATGTTGCACTTCCTGATGTAACACTGACCACTTTTGCCCCGAGCAGCTCCATCCGGAAAACATTTAATGCCTGACGCCTGATGTCCTCCTCACCCATAAAAACAATGCATTCCAGATTTAATAATGCACAAACCGTTGCAGTCGCAACTCCATGCTGACCGGCTCCTGTTTCAGCCACGATTTTCCGTTTTCCCATTCTTTGCGCAAGTAAGGCCTGCCCGATTGCATTGTTAATTTTATGAGCACCTGTATGATTTAAATCTTCTCTTTTAAGATAAATCTTTGCTCCCCCGGCATACTTGGTCAGGTTTTCAGCTAAATAGAGCGGTGTCTGTCTGCCCACATATTGTGATAATAATCGTTCAAATTCAGCTTGGAATTCAGGGTCTTTTTTGGCTTCTTCATAAGCTTGTTCCAATTCCACTACTGCCTTCATCAGTGTTTCCGGGACATATCTGCCGCCAAAAATACCAAAATGGCCTTTTTCATTAGGCAATGTATATTTCATTATTTTTTCCTCCCAACAAGGCTGCCTTTAGCTTGTTCAATAAATAATTTTATTTTCTGCAGATCTTTTTTTCCGTCTGTCTCTACTCCGCTGCTGACATCCACCATGTAAGGCTTGGCTTTTTGCATGGCTTCCTTGACATTTTCAGGAGTCAATCCGCCGGCGAGAATGATCTTTTTCGTTTTTAACGATAAATTTCGTACCAAATCCCAGTCAAACGATAATCCATTACCGCCATGATATTTTCCCTTTGGACCATCAAGCAAAATATAATCACATGGAAAGCTTTCCATCTTTTCAAGATCTGCTCCGCCTTCGATACTAATCGCTTTAATTACAGGAAATGTTAGAGTCCCGCAGTATTCAGGTGTTTCATTACCGTGGATTTGAACATGAGTCAATCCAACTTGCGAAGCGATTTTCTCAATCTCTTCTTTCGATTCGTTAACGAAAACCCCTACCTTCATTACACGTTCAGGTAATATAGAAATTATTTTTTTTGCTGTCTCTGTGTCGATTTTCCTTTTGCTTTCGGCAAAAACAAAACCAAGTGCATCTGCGCCGAATTCAACGGCTGCCAGAGCGGAAGCCTTATCCGTAATGCCGCAAATTTTCACTTTCATTATTTTACCTCCCGTTTAAGAGGAAGTTTAAATGATTGAATATGTCCTTTAATATCCCGGCTTTTCATTAATGACTCGCCGACCAATATTCCGTTAGCGCCAGCCTGACGGACCCGTTCCACATCTTCTTTTTGATGAATGCCGCTTTCGCTGATCAAAAAGGCCCCTGAGGATCTGACAATTGGCCCCAGTTCTTCAACCGTTTCCAGAGAAACATGAAAGTTTTTTAAATCCCTGTTGTTTACTCCAATCAGTCTTGCCCCCGTTTTTAGAGCTGTTTCCAGTTCCGCTGCGTTATGAACCTCTACCAGCACTTCAAGGCCTAATAATCTCGCATATTGATATAGTCCTGTCAGTTGTTTTTCGTCCAATGCAGCCACAATTAACAAGATCAGATCGGCCCCGCTCGCAGCAGCTGCATCAATCTGAAGAGGATCAATAATAAAATCTTTACAAAGAACCGGAAGATTCACGGCTTTTTTGATCAGAGTCAGGTCTTGAAAGGAACCCTGAAAAAAAGTCTGATCAGTCAGAACAGAAATAGCCGAGGCACCGGCTTTTTCATATTGAAGCGCCTGTTCAACAGGCCCTATCCCGGTATTAATGATCCCTTTTGAAGGTGAGGCACGCTTATATTCTGAAATAATCGATATTTCCTCAGCTTTTTCCAATGTTTGAATTAGTGACTTTCTATTAAAGTTTTGAGAAAAGGATTGGCCCCCTTGCAAACTGGCAATCTCTATTCTCTTTTGCTCAAGAATCCGGTCTAGAATTGTTCCCACTTAGATTGCCTCCTTTTTCGCCTTCCCTGATTTTTCAATTAAAAGGGTTAATTTTTCCAACGCGGCGCCAGAGTCAATAATTTCACGTGCAATGTTTACTCCCTCTTGAATGGTGGCGGCTTTTTTCGCGGTAAAAATTCCAATTCCGGCATTAAGTAAAACGGTATCGCGGTATGCCCCTTTTTCTCCTTTTAATACACCTAACAAAATTTCAGCATTTCGTTCAGCATCTCCGCCTTTTATGGCACTATTTTCGTATCGGCTAAGTCCGACATCTTCTGGAGACAATGTTTTCAAAGTAATTGTACCATTATCTAAAATAGCCAGGTGATTCTCGCCCTGCAGGGAAGCCTCATCCATATTTCCTGCTCCATTGAGAACGGTTGCCCGTTTCCGGCCGAGAGTTCTTAGTACCTCAGCAATCGGTTCGATAATATCTCTGCGGTTTACACCGAGCATTTGATAGTCGAGATCAATTGGGTTTGTCAGCGGACCGATGTAATTAAAAACGGTCGGTATTTTCAGCTGCTTCCTGACTGCGTTTACCTTTTTTAATTTTGGATGAACATGCGGAGCATATAAAAAAGCAATGCCAATTTCCTTCAGGATTTCTTCTGTTTTTTCTAATGGCAGATCCAATTTAACTCCTAAAGCCTCTAAAACATCTGCACTTCCGGTCTTGCTTGAAATGCTTCTATTTCCATGTTTTCCAACGGTGATTCCGGCACCTGCTATCACAAAAGCGGATGTAGTACTAATATTGAAACTCGATGAACCGTCGCCGCCGGTTCCGCAATTATCTAATACATCTATATAATTTTCTTTAAAAGAATACGTATTGCTTTTCATTGCTCTGACTATACCGGCAATTTCTTCAACTGTTTCCCCTTTTGATTTTAATCCCATCAAAAAAGCGGCAATCTCACTTTCTGTTACTTCATCTTCCAAAACGAGTTGAAAGGCTGCTTGCATTTGCTCTTCCGTAAATGATTTTTGATCAGCTAATTGGAGTAAAAAATTCTTCATTTTTCTTCATCCTTTCTGCTTCCGTTAAGAAGTTTTTCAATATTTGTTTCCCTGATGGCGTGCCAATCGATTCAGGGTGAAATTGCAATCCATAAACCGGATATTTCCGATGCTGTACAGCCATAATTTCTTGATCGTCCATAGCTTCTGCTGTGATTTCAAGTTCTTCCGGGAGACTGTCCTTATCAACGGACAGTGAATGATATCGCATGACTTCCAAAGGACTTGTTAAATAATTAAAAATCCCGCCGGTATGGGTAATATAGGAAGTTTTCCCGTGTTTGATAGTGGCTGCCCTTTTAATAACTCCGCCAAATGCATAACCGATCGCCTGGTGGCCAAGGCATATCCCTAAAATGGGGATCGTTTTATGAAATTTTCGAATAACATCAACACAGATTCCCGCATCTTCCGGACGGCCGGGTCCAGGTGAAAGAATGATTGCTTTTGGGTTTAATGCTTGAATTTGTTCGGTTGTCAGCTGATTGTTTCGGTAAACGATTACTTCCTCGCCCAGCTCTCCTATATATTGATAAAGATTAAAAGTAAACGAATCAAAATTATCAATCAGTAAAATCATTTTTCACCCTCCAAAAAGGATTTCAATTTATTAATGGTTTCCTCATACTCGCTTTCAGGATCGGAATCATAGACAATTCCTGCCCCGGCCTGAATATACGCTAAATCATCTTTTAAGATCATGGTTCGAATCGCTAGTGCAAAATCCATATTTCCGTTTGCTGATAAGTAACCAATGGCACCCGAGTAGAGGCCCCGCTTTGATTTTTCCAGTTCGTTAATAATTTGCATCGCCCTGATTTTTGGAGCCCCTGAAACGGTTCCAGCAGGTATACATGCCGCAAGTGCATCTATCGGTGTGAGATCATCTTTCAGATCCCCGCTTACTTCAGAAACAAGGTGCATTACATGCCGAAAACGCTCAATTTCCTTATATTTATCAACTTTAACGGTTCCAAATTTACAAACGCGGCCTAAATCATTTCTGCCGAGATCAACAAGCATTTTATGTTCAGCCAGCTCTTTTTCGTCACCTTGAAGGTCCGTTTCATTTCGTAAATCTTCTTCCATCGTTCTGCCTCTTTTTCTCGTTCCGGCAATCGGGTTTGTAATGACTTGCCTTCCTCTTGTTTTGATGAGGCTTTCAGGTGAGGAGCCAATTACCGTATACTTGTCAAAATCAATAAAAAACATATATGGTGTTGGATTATTTGCACGATGTTTTCGATAGAGGGATAGCGGTGTTCCTGAAAAAGCTGATTTCATCCGCTGTGACGGAACAACCTGAAAAATATCTCCTGAAACAATATATTCTTTTGCCTTTTCTACATTTTTCATAAACTCTTGTTTTGAAGTTTCCGGGATAAACCCTTGAAATGAAAATGTTTCGATATCCTGGTGATCGAATGGCTTTTTCAGTTCTTCTCCTCTTAATTGAACCCTTTTTTCCACTTCTTGTTCATTGCTGCTATCCAGAGGCGTTCCGATTATCAAGACTTTTTCCTCAAGATGATCAAAAACGATGATTTCTTCATAAAACATCAAGTGACTATCAGGAATTTGCAGTTCATCCGGCAGCATTTCGCCAATATCTTCATACTGCCGAATAATATCGTAGCCAATATAACCAACCGCTCCCGTCAAGAAAGGATAGGGTAAATCACTTGGGCCCTTTGATGGCAGAAGTGTTTTTATCACATCCAGAGAATTCCCCTCAACTGTTAAGGTTTCACCATTGCGCTTGATAATCTGATTTGTTTTTCCATATGAAATAAATTCAAGCGAAGGGTCTGTGCCGATAAAAGAAAACCGGCCTGATTCATTGTATTTATGTGAACTTTCCAATAAGAACTTTTTTGAGCCTGAAATTTTTTGCAAAATGGCAATGGGTGTTAACGTATCTCCTTTGATTTCCTTTATAAAATAATCTGCAATCTTCTTCATTTTTTGTCTCCCCTTAGAAAATTCTAAAAAAAAATCGCCCTCTATATACATAAAAACTTTATGTATATAGAGGGCGATTCTTGTGACCGCGGTGCCACCTCCATTTGAAACAGTGCAACTGTTTCCTCTCTTCAGATACGAGCCATTCCTGACCGATATCTTATCCTTTTAACGGTGGAACTCCGTTCAGCCCTACTGCTCCTGTTCAAGCTGACACTTGCAAGCCCATTCCACAAATCTACTCTTATCGGGTTTCCACCGTCCCCGACTCTCTGGAAAGAATGATGAATTGTGTACTATTCTTGCGCAACGCTTTTCTTTATTTTTCAAAACAAAAAGGGTCTTCCGATCCAAAAAGGACGGAAGACCCGTGGTGCCACCTTAATTAGCTGATAAACAGCTCACTTTACCGATATCAAAGCAGATTGCTTGAATATCTGACCCATGTAACGACGGGATTTTCGCCAAAGCCTACTGTTTCCGTAAGAAGGTTCGGTTTGGAGGCTCCAAAGTCCATTCACGATCACGTCAACGCTGATTTTCACCATCCACCAGCTCTCTAAAGAATCCGCAAACGCTACTACTCTTTATCATTGCCCTAACGTTTTAACTTATGTTTTTATACTAATGAACTTACAAACAATTGTCAAGAAGTTGTTTTTTGATTTTTTGAAATATCACAACAATTTCGTAAATCTTCTTTTCCAATCATCAGCTAGTTCCTTTACCATCAAAATCTTTTCAATTGCCTTTTTATCGTGATGATGAAAAAGAGTTAACGCTGCGAATAAAACGGTGATCCGGTTTGGGTTCCTTTCAACCAATTCTATTTTCGAATCCATCGAAATCGTTCCTTCTTCAAGGACACGAAAAAAATACCCGGTCAATCCAGATTCAAACACTTTATTTAAAAACCGCTCTTCGCCATTATATTTCGAGATAGTGGAGCAAGGAACTCTTCCTTGTGTCACTTGAATCAAAGTACTTCCAGCTTTGTAAATATCTCCTATACAAACATCCTCTTCAGTCATTCCTGTAACCGTCAGGTTTTCCCCAAAAGCAGGCAGCTGCAGTTTTGTTTGAAAAATTTGTTCCCAACGGGAATAATGTTCATATGGATACAGGCAAACAGCGCGGTCTGCCCCGCCGTGAAATTCCTCATTGGCCACACCATCACCGATAAAACCTGATTTTTTTAAGCAGACCTCGAATACCCTTGTTTTTCCAATTGCTGATTGTTCCTCGGTATTCTTCCAAGAATAGTTTTTTGGTTTACCAATTGCCAAGCTGATAATATTTGGATTCATCTTTTGTTCCCCAACTTCCATTAAAAGGATTGAACGCATATCATTATTTTAATATAAATTAGCCAATATTAACATCAGGAAAACCAATAAAGGCGGTATTGAACTCCTATGGAAAATATTGAACGCTTGTGCTCGGCACCGCGGACTGTTTCTAAAAAGCTCGCGAAAGCAGGGAATAAAAAATCCAATGAAGTTTCAAAGCAAAAATGGGCGATTCTGTCGATTTCGTCCATACCGCTTGTCATGACTTTAGGTAATTCGATGCTGATTCCCGTATTACCTTCCATTGAAAAAAAATTATCGATCACTTCTTTTCAGACAAGTATGATCATTACCGTTTATTCGATTGTAGCCATTATTCTGATACCGATTGCCGGATATTTATCAGATCACCTTGGACGAAAAAAAATCATCATTCCCAGTCTCATTATTGCTGGTATAGGGGGTCTCATCTCCGGATTTGCAGCGTGGAAAATGTCTAATTCCTATTGGATTATTTTAGCTGGCCGATCGTTGCAAGGTGTGGGAGCTGCCGGTGCATTCCCAATTGTCCTTCCCCTCGTCGGGGATATGTTCAGCAATGAAGACGATGTCAGCAGCACTCTAGGTCTTATCGAGACCTCAAACACCTTAGGAAAAGTATTGAGTCCAATTTTGGGGGCCTTTTTAGCCGGGTTTATATGGTTTTTACCCTTTTTTTCTTTTCCGGTCTTTTGTCTGCTTTCAACCATCATGATGATCTTTTTAGTCAAATGTCCAAAAACAAAGGAAGAGCCGCTCCCTTTTAAAAAATTTCTGGCCAATTTGAAAAATATTTTCACCGAAAAAGGACATTGGCTGTATGCAATTTTTTTTATTGGCGGCATTCTCATGTTTGTTCTTTTTGGCATTCTGTTTTATCTGTCTGAGATATTCGAGAAGGAATATGGTATAAAAGATCTAAAAAAAGGATTCTTTTTAGCACTTCCGCTTGGAGCACTCTGCCTCTCATCATTTATTACTGGTAAAGTAATTAAAAAGAATAAAAACTTAATGAAGTGGATTATATTTACGGGGATTCTGGTTGCCGGGGCCGCAATTTCTTCCTTGTATCTATCGATGAAGCTGTGGTTTATGATCACAATGTTTTTGATAAGCGGAATAGGGATTGGCGTTGGTCTCCCATGCCTAGATGCGCTGATTACAGAAGGAATTGAGAAGGGCGAACGGGGAACCGTTACTTCTATCTACAGTTCAATGAGATTTATTGGTGTGGCTGCAGGGCCTCCAATCGTAGCATTATTGATGAAGCACTCTCATCATTGGATTATTATCATGCTGAGTCTAATAAGTATCGTTACAGCATTTGTGGTTTTCAAGGCAATTCATCCAGGAGAACAAAAGAAAACAAAGAAAACGTAGGGGATGGAATCCCCTACGTTTTCTATTTTGTATAGGTCAATGCAAACCCAGATATCATTTGATTGAAAATTTTCCAGTTTTGAACCGGAATTTGATGGGATGCACTTCTGATAAATATGGACTGGATGTCAGTTGTTTTTTGATAAGCCCTAGCATGCTGGTTCGTAAAATCCTTCGACCCATAAATCAACAAAAGCGGCCTGCTCCAATTAGTGAGACGATCCAAACATGTATAAAAAAGCGATTGTTTATAGAACTCAAACCAAATCCTTCGGTCTGCTTTTAACATGTGTCTGAACAATAACTTTCTTAAAGGGTCGAAGTTCGTATGGCTTCCGGCAATCATTTTTGCCAGAATTGCCGGATAATGTTTCACCATGTACATTCCGATTATATGTTCATATTTAAAAATCAGCGATTGTACTTCCGCAAATCCTCCAGACAAAACAATACCAATTACCCGCTCGGGAAATTGCAGACAAAATTCCTGAGCAACAATGCCCCCAGATGAATAACCGCATATTACAGCTCTATCGATTTGCAATTTATCCATAAGCATTTTTATTTCCTCGACAAAACCATTAATCGTAACGGTTTCTTGAGATCCTTTCGTATCTCCATGTCCGCTTAGGTCAGGCAGGATGATTCGAAAATGTTCCTCTAAAAGGAGCTGATAAAAGAAAACTTTCCTGCCCATTCCCGGAGGATGGATAAAGATAATCGGAATTCCGGACCCTCTGTCTTCATAAAACATTTGAATTCCTTTTAAGTGACAAAAAGGCATATTTGCAAAATCCCCTCCTTGCCCCATAAAAAAAAACGGAGCATACCTACTTTGCCCCGTTTTTTTTAAAATATTATTTTACCGGTTTCTTTAAGAAACCAATTAACAATCCGGATACAACAGCTCCGACTAAAATTGAAAGTGCATATTGCCCTACACCATGTTCGACAAGCGGAACAACGAAGATGCCGCCGTGCGGTGCTCTAAGTCCAATTCCAAATGCCATAGACATTGCCCCTGAAATCGCAGAACCGATCATAATGGAAGGAATTACACGCAGAGGGTCTGCAGCCGCAAATGGAATGGCTCCCTCAGTAATGAATGACAGCCCCATTACATAGCAGGCCTTTCCGGCATCTCGGTCTTCTTTAGTAAATTTATTCTTAAAGAAAGTAGTTGCTAAAGCGATACCTAGCGGCGGAACCATACCGGCAGCCATAATCGCTGCCATTGGCTGGTATACACCGCTTGCAAGCAATCCAGTTCCAAATACATATGCTGCTTTGTTTACCGGTCCGCCCATATCAAATGCCATCATAAGTCCTAAAACAATTCCTAATAATACAGCATTTCCAGTTCCAAGACCCGTTAATAAATGAGTGATTTCCTTATTTAACATCATTACAGGTTTATCAATAGCAAACAACATGATGAAGCCTGTAATCGCAATACCGAAAAGCGGGAATAACAATACACTTTTTATACCTTCTAACGAACGTGGAAGACCAGCAAATACTTTTTTCAATAATACAGTTATATATCCGCCTAAGAATCCGGCAATAATACCGCCTAAGAATCCGGCACCGCTGCTGGCTGCCATCATACCGCCAACCATACCTGGTGCAAAACCAGGGCGGTCTGCAATACTAAGGGCAATAAATCCGGCAAGTACTGGTACAAGCAATCCAAAAGCATTGCCGCCGCCAATGGTCATTAATGCTTCAGCGATCGGGTTGTAGGTTGGATCTCCAGGTTTAAAGGAGTTATATCCAAACATGAAACAAATCGCAATTAGGATACCGCCGCCGACAACAAACGGAAGCATGTTTGAAACACCATTCATTAAATGTTTATAGAACCCTTTGCGCTGTTCCTTTTGTGTACCTGTCTGTTCCCCTGTCCCAGCTTTTCCTTGGTAAATAGGTGCATCTTGCTTTAAGGCTCTTTCAATTAATTCCTGCGGACGGCGGATACCTTCTGCAACCGCTGCTTGAATGACATGCTTTCCTTTAAAACGTTCCATTTCAACATTGATATCAGCTGCGATAATAACAGCAGTGGCTTTTTCAATTTCTTCTTTGGTTAATACATTTTTTGCCCCGCCTGAGCCGTTTGTTTCAACTTTGATCGTAACGCCCATTTCTGCTGCTTTTGCTTTTAATGAGTCCGCTGCCATATACGTATGAGCAATCCCGGTTGGGCATCCAGTAACAGCCACGATTGCATTTTGTGTATTCGAAATATCCTGTTCTTCCTCATCTTCTTGATCGTAACTGTCAATGATATGAAGGATATCTTCTGCAGTGACCGCATTCACTAATTTTTTACGTACTTCCTCACTCATTAACATTCCAGATAGTCTGGCAAGGGCCTCCAAATGGGTATTGTTGGCTCCTTCGGGTGCGGCAATCATAAAAAACAAGTGAGCCGGCTGGCCATCCAAGGATTGATAATCGACACCTGAAACAGATTTTCCAAAGGCAATAGCCGCTTCTTTTACTTCCGCTACTTTTGCATGAGGAATCGCAATCCCTTCGCCAATCCCTGTGGTACTTTGTTCTTCACGCTTTATGATTGCTGCTTTAAAGGCAGCTTTATCTGTTATCTTGCCAGCTCGAAATAGGATATCAACTAGTTGGTCGATTGCTGCTCCTTTTTCATTGCCTTCAATATTTAGGAGAATCGTGTTTTTTGTTAACAGTTCAGTAATTTTCATGGTTTCTCTCTCCTTATGATCTTTCTGTGATGTGGATTTGATTGAGAAGCTCGTCCACGAATCCTTTTTGACACAAGCCTAATGAAAACGCTGTGGCACTTCCTGCGGCAACACTAACACGGAATGCTTCTTGTACATTTCTTGTTCTTTGGTATTCAGCCAAGAATCCGGCCACCATTGAATCACCGGCCCCAACTGAATTTTTCACTTCTCCTTTCGGAACATTTGCGAACAGCACGCTATCTTTATTGACAAAAACAGCACCATCACCCGCAAGTGATACGATGACATTTTTTGCACCCTTTTCAATCAGTTTTTTTCCATAAGGCACTGCTTCTTCACAAGTTGTGATCGCAGCGGAAAATAATTCTCCAAGTTCATGATGATTTGGTTTGATGAGAAACGGCTCAAATGGAAGCACCTTTGTTAATAAGCCGCCCTCAGCGTCAACAACAAAATCAGTTTGATTTTGTTTACAAATTTCCGCCAATTCCTGATAGGTTGTTTCAGGCAGTGTTGCTGGAATACTTCCTGCCATAACAAGTAAATCATTGTTTGTAAGAAACTGAATGGAATCTTTTAATCGGGCAAAATCAGAATCTGTAATGGACGGTCCATTTGCATTGATTTCTGTTTCCTGTCCCGTTTTCAATTTAATATTAATTCTTGAATCTTCTTTGACCTTGACAAAATTCGTATCAATCTTTTCTTCACGAAGATATTCATCAATATATCTCCCGGTAAATCCGCCGATAAAACCGAGTGCATTGCTGTTTATGCCAAATTCCTTTAGAACTCTCGAAACATTGATCCCTTTTCCGCCAGGAAATTTGGTTTCTCTTCTTGATCGGTTTAACTCACCTATTTGCAAGCCTTCAAGTTCAACTATATAGTCGACAGAAGGGTTAAGTGTTAATGTATGAATCATGCTGTCACTACCTTTATTGTTGTTTTCTCCCGATATTGATCCAATAAATTTGGATCAGTTTCATTTGTGATAATGGTTGCTGCATCAAGCGAAGCAATCATTGCAAATGCTATCTCTGCGAATTTTGTTTCATCGGCCAGAACAAAAGCCTCTCTGGATAGGGATAGGGCTTTTTCCTTTACGAGCGCCTCTTCTTGATCCGGTGTTGTGTACCCGAATTGGGGGTGTATTCCATTCACTCCCAAAAAGCATTTATCAAAGCGATAGAGGTCGAAGCTCGCCAGTGCGCCTCTGCCAATTAAAGCATTGGTCTTTTGTTTAACATATCCTCCAACTAAATAGGACTCTATCCCTTTTTTTAATAATGGCTGAAGATGCATCAACCCGTTTGTCACGACAACGATATTCTTGTTTGGAAGATATTCAATCATTTCCATTACCGTTGAACCTGCATCGAGGTAAATACAGTCACCTTCCTCGACAAGGCTTGCCGCATATTTGGCAATTTGTCGTTTTTCATGAAGGTTTTTGGATGATTTTTCAACCATGCTTGGTTCTTGAAGTTTGCCTTGAAGCTTTGAAGCGCCTCCGTGGATCCTCTTTAAAAACTTCTTTTCTTCAAGTAATGATAAATCACGTCGGATCGTGGATTCGGACGAATTCGTCAGCTCCATTAACTCCTGGATTTTTACAATGTTCTTTTCCTTCAGTAATTGCAATATAATTTGATGCCGTTCCGGGGTTAACAGTTTCATCACCTCTTGAATGATCATCTGATGTCATTATAATTGGAATCGGTTGCAGAAATCAATCATTTTCTTTCAATTTCATTCACATTGTGAACGTTTTTGAACGATTTGTATCAATCCCCCTATAATATCCGCATTTTTTATTATTTTAATATATTAATGTCAAAAAAACTTTTAGGATTTATCCATATTTTCATTAATTTCCTAGTGAAAAATGAAAAGAACTATGTTATATTAATAAACGTCAAGTTAATCATGCGGATGTGGCGGAATTGGCAGACGCGCTAGATTCAGGTTCTAGTGAGAGCAATCTCGTATGGGTTCGAGTCCCTTCATCCGCATCAAACAAAAAAATCATGTTGCCAACGGGAAATAGCTCAGCTTGGTAGAGCACCACGTTCGGGACGTGGGGGTCGCAGGTTCAAATCCTGTTTTCCCGATATATTAAATGCGGGTGTGGTTTAATGGTAGAATTTCAGCTTCCCAAGCTGACGGCGGGGGTTCGATTCCCCTCACCCGCTCCATGACTTGGAGAAGTACCCAAGTGGTTCAAGGGGGCGCACTCGAAATGCGCTAGGACGGGCAACCGTTGCGTGAGTTCGAATCTCATCTTCTCCTCCATACATAACAAACCGAACACTTTTAAAGTGTTTTTTATTTTTCCAAATCAAAAAAGCGCCGATTTCGGCGCTTTTTTATGGTTTTAGCCAGGTTGAGTCACGATCCGAACAAACCAAACAATTTTGTTTTTCAGGTTGAAACGAATAGAATGCTTGTCCGCATTCCTGACAGCGTTTTTCGAATACCTTCAAGGTGTTTTCTTGTTTCTCAGCTGCCTTTTTCCTTATTGATAATGCATCTTCAGAACATACATCCTCGCATAATCCGCAATTGACGCATTTGTAATTCTCAATTGTTAAACTGGAGGTGGTAATAGATAATACATACTGCGGACATAAGGCAAAGCAAGCACGGCATAATATACATTTATCTGTATCGATTGCTACCTCATAAAATTGGTGTTCTTGATAAAATTTCGCAAGGAGCCAGTCATCACCTGCTGCCTTCCATCGCGCAGGCGCCAGATCCTTTGCCAGTTTTTGTCCTTTCGCTCTGGCATTATGAAACAGCTCCCTGCGGGAAATTACAGATTCTTCCTTTTTCACTATGGTTAATGGTTCTTCACTCAATTGCAGCAGAACTTCATTTGTATCCGCCAAAGCCTGGCTCCATTCACTATTTACCTCCAAGACATCCGGCCCAAGCAGAATGCTTGTAATATTTCTCTTTTTGTAGATCAACAGTTCTTTGATCGATGGAGTAAACAGCGGGTCATAAGCCAGGCTGTTTTTTTCAAATTTTCGGCCTGCAGGAATTCCTTCTATCGCTGATAGCGGGCAGCTAATTGCGCATTCCCCGCAGCCGTTGCATCTTTCCGGATTCAATCTAATGGCACCTTCATGAATCACAATCGCATCAAGCTTACACGTTTCAAAACATTGAGTGCATGTTGAACGTGAAGAAAGGCTGCGCGAACATCTGCTTGTTATTTTCATCTCAAAATGTAAGCTTTCGAGCCAGCTGATGATAACGGACATAACATCACCCTTTTATAACAGCATCCCGATGCGGGGTGATCACAATATTTGGCTTGGTAATAGAAGGATCAGGCAGCCCATTTATTTGATCCGTTTTCCCGTATTTTTTACGCAGCTCTTCAATAGGACCAAATTCAATTGCCCTCATTGGACAGGATGCGACGCAAACCGGATCCTCCCCTTTTTCCTGCAAATCAATGCAAAAATCACATTTATTGGATTTAAAAATTTTCTGATTGTATTGCGGGCTTCCATATGGGCAAGCCTTTATGCAAAGCTTTGTCCCCGCACAGATATCCTGATTGATCGTGACAACTCCATCTTCTTTCCGTTTCGTAATGGCTCCTGTCGGGCAAGCTTTTACACAAACGGGAATGGAACAATGATTGCAAGAGATACTGAAATAATACGATTTTATATTTGTTACAATCCCGCCGCCCGGCTGCCCGAGAAAGGCCCCTTCTTCATGGCTGTATACACGGCGGAAATTGCGTCCGACATCCAAATTATTCTTATCCTTGCAAGCAACAGAACAAGTCTTGCAACCGGAACAAAGACTCTGATTAATGTAAAAACCTAATTGTCCCAAGCCGAATCACTCCTCTACACTTTTTTGACTTCAACAAGATTGGTCAGCTGCGGATTTGCTTTGGCCAGAGCGGTTGGGCGCTGTGATGTCAGGACGTTCACCGAACCGCGCTGGTCAATGCCCTCCTTATTCGGGGTATACCATGCGCCCTGAGGAATGGCAGCAACTCCTGGGATAATCCTCGGGGTTACTTTTACATCAATATTGATTGTTCCGCGGTCATTAAAGACTTGGACTCGGTCACCATCCTTGATGCCGCGTTTTTCGGCGTCAACCGGATTCAACCACATTTCCTGTTTGGCTGCTTCCTCAAGCCAGGGCTGGTTATCATAAGTTGAATGGCAGCGCCGTTTATAATGCCAGCTGATCAGCTGAAGCGGATATTTTTCCTTTAATGGAGACTCGGGACCTTCCCATGCCGGAACGTATTTGGCTACGGCAGGTATGTTCTCATGGTCATTCATGTCCCACAACGCTTTGGAAAATAACTCAATCTTCCCTGATGGGGTTTTAAACGGATTCTTTTTAAGGTCATCAATCTGCGCTTTAAAACCAATCAACGGTTCAGAAAATTTAAAATGATGAACGCCCTTTTTGCTGAACTCCTCAAAGCTCGGGAATGTTGGATCGAGTTCCTTTCTGGTTCTCTCAACACTTTCTTTTACAAGATCAAGCGGTTTTCTGCCTTCCGTAAATTTTTCTTTAATCCCCAATTTTTCGGCGACATCCGTAAATACATCGTACTCATTGCGGCATTCATAGAGCGGATCAATGGATTTATTACCAAAAACAACATAGTCCCCAAAACACCATGGAACACCAATATCATAGCGTTCAAAGAAAGTGGTTCCCGGCAGTAAAATATCAGCATATTTTGCACTTGGAGTCAAAAACAGGTCACTGACAACAATAAATTCGACTTTGCTTTCATCCTCAAGAAGTTTCTTTGTTTTGTTGATATCAGCATGCTGATTGATCAGCATATTCCCGGCCATGTTAAAAATAAGTTTGATATTGGTGGTTAACTTATCTGTCCCTTCTAAACCATCCGCTGCAGTCATTTCCGTTCCTGCTTCAACGGCCTTTGTCCAAAGAAAACATGGAATCGATGCATTAACAGGGTTCTCAACATTCACAGGATAAACAATGTCAGCACGGCTCCAATATCCGGTACCTGCCGCCCATCCGCCAAGCTTCCCGACGTTGCCGGTAATACATGCCAGCTGCGCTCCTCCGCGCATCACCTGCTCACCGTATGCATGGCGCTGCGGGCCCCAGCCCTGTATTAGGGCTGCCGGCTTCATCGTTGCATAATTCCTGGCAATTTCGCGGATTTTTTCCGCCGGGACCCGGCAAATCTTTTCAGCCCATTCAGGGGTTTTCTTCACCCCGTCCTTTTCACCAAACAAATAGCTTTTTAATGACTCTGTTTTCGGTACCCCCGCAGGCATATGGTTCTTGTCAAATCCTAAGCAATATTGATCAAGAAAAGCTTGGTCATGCAGATTTTCAGAGATAATGACATATGCCATTGCATCCATCATGGCATTATCCGTTGTTGGCAAAATGGGAATCCATTCGTCCCCAAAGGCAATGGCCGTATCGGTGTATCTCGGGTCGATGACAATGATTTTGGCCCCATTTTTCTTAGCACCCATTAAATATTCCCTGTAAGGAGTTGAGAAGATCATTTCGGAAGGGTTTTGCCCCCACAAAATAATGTATTTTGAATGAAGCAGGGAATCAAAACTGCTGCCCGATTCATTTGTTCCATATGTATATGGGGTCGCGACGTTCCCTGCTCCCGAACTGTAGTCATTTCTGGATTTTAAAAACCCCCCCGTTAAAGCAAGCAATCTTTTCGCACATGTACTTCCGCCATAAAGCCCCCAAGACATGCCGGATGCATAATTAACGTATCTGGACTCAGGTCCGTACATATCCCCAATCCGTTTTGTTTCCTTTGCGATTGTTTCAATCGCTTCATCCCAGGTAATTCGTTTGAATTTTCCTTCCCCGCGGTTGCCGATACGCTTCATCGGGTATTTCAGGCGGTCGGGATGATAAAGCATTTTTCGGTAGTTTCTTCCTCTCACACACGCCCTGAGCGGAGGAGTTGATAAATCGTCTGCTTTCTGCGTATCAGTACTAATCCTTGTCACAATTCCATCCTTGACATGGGCTTTAATTACGCAGCGGCCGCCGCAATTGGTAATGCTGCAGGTAGAAATGATTTCCTCTGCTGCTTCCTTGGCTACAGCTTGATGGGCTTCCTTTTTCTCCTTATTATGGTCAATCAATTCCTTTGCACCGATGCCGCCCAAAACAAGAGGAGCACCGATCGCACCGGACCATTTTAAAAAGGTCCTTCGTTTCAGCTTATTATTCAGCAAATTCTTTAAGTTGTTATTTTCCAACATCCGTTAGTGCCTCCTTAACCTCATGAAGAGTATCCAAATCGAAATCTAAAAAATCGGTTAATAGCAAAGCCGCTCCAATATAAAGCTGGCTGTTGGAACAGTCAATTACTCTTTGACATAATTGCGGGATCCAGACCATTAAATGGTTTTCAATAAACGAAATCTGATCTTCAATCAGTTGGCGTAATGCAACCGTTTCCACTTTCTGCAAACACATGTTAACAAGAAAAATCATATATTCTAATTCAAGTAATAAATGATCATCAGGCTCCTTGTTTTCTCTAATAAAGGTTAATCCAAAACGATGATATTCTTTTCTTACTTGATACGTCCATTCTTCAAACAAAAGGTGGTCTTTACTCCGATAATAGGACTCCCATGGGGGGACACAAATCGGACCAGGACCTAAAAACAGCCGTTGATATTCCTCTCGTTCAGCCTTAATCTGCTGCTTTGTTAAGCTGCTAAAAAAACTGCTTAGAATTTTTCCCCCTTCATGCATTTCAGCTAGTTCACTGATTTTTCCGCTGTCCCTGACTTCGAGCAAAGCTGATTCATAAACAGGTTCCTGAAAAAGAAAATGAAGAAGTTGATATACATTCTTTCTGGCCTTAAAAAATGACTCAAGCTCTGTTTGGATCGTTTGAGTCATTACAGACATAAAAATCCCCCTCCTTAGTGTGTTTTCGAATTTTTACGTGTTTATATGTTCATATTACCTTACAATTCCTGCAAAAAGATTTGTTTGTTCATTATTTCACATATAATTCGAAAATTGTCATTTCCCTATTGACATTTCGTAATTTAGTTCAGCAATTCCCAAAAAACTCTAAAATGCCTTAGGAAATTTTAATAAATGTGTATAATAGGTATGAAGCTGGAGAAAAGGGTGATGTTATGAATATTACAGGTCATGAAGTTGAAAAATTGGAAGATCCGTTTGGACTTTTAACAGGTGATCGTTATGAATTCTTTCTTGATTTAGATGTTGATGAAGAAGATGAACTATATTCGGAAAAAGGAGTAGGTTTGAAGGTCATTTTTGTTGTTGAAGATGGGAGTTCTAAAATATCCCACTATCACTTTTATGAAAAAGAAAGTGAAAACGTATTAGATTTTGCCTTGGAAGAGGATGAAGAAGAATTAGTAAAATCCTATTGTAAAGAACACATCATTGACTAAACACAAAAAAAGGATGAATCCAAGAAGATTGACTCTTCTAGGTTCATCCTTTTTCTAATGAAACCATAAACTTCACATCATTTTAAATGAAGTTTTTGCTATTATTAGTGATTACTTGTAATTTTTTTGTCGTCAGGGTCATTTTACTTTTACAAATAGGACAAAGAGGTACCTCGCTGCTTTTAAAGTTATCACGAACCCAAGCATTACACTGATCGGAAGTGCATTCCCAAATCTTTGTATCTTCCAAAACAACTTCTTCTTCATTTCTTCTGCCAAATGCCAAATTGTCCACCCCCGTGTTATTTTGTTAAACATAAAAAGGTGATGCACTAGCGAGCACCACCTTATTTAAACAAAAATCAAAGTTTTTGAACGTTAGCAGCTTGAAGTCCGCGTGTACCCTCTACTACATCAAAAGAAACTGATTGACCTTCTTCCAAAGTTTTAAAGCCTTCAGATTGAATTGCAGAAAAGTGAACAAATACGTCTTCTCCACCATCAATTTCAATAAATCCGAAACCTTTTTCTGCATTAAACCATTTTACTTTACCATTTTTCATAACTTTGGTACCTCCAAGATTTTGTTCACTTTTAGTCAATCAACCACTTTAAAATAAAAATCGCAACAGACGATTGCGGAGTAAACATCACCCACAATTTGTGCAGTTACGAATACTTCAAATATTTTATCGAACTTAAAAGCGTAACTTAATATTACCCTTTTTTTAAAATTATGTCAAACAATTTATATTACCAAAAAGACTATTGATATTCAAGTATAAGTTAAAATAACATTTGTTTTTTCCTTAGATTTTTTCTGACTAGAGATTTTTTAAATACTCATAATATCTAAATAATAACATCGAGATGAAAAGCCACGATGCTCCGGCAATGTAGCCTCCCGCAACATCACTTGGGTAATGAACCCCAAGGTAAATTCTGCTTGTTCCAATCAATAAGATGATCAAAGCCATTAGCAAGATCCCAAAGACCTTCCTGCTTTTTTTATGTGCAGAATGAAGAATGATATAAGCCAGAGCTCCATAGAAAATAAACGATCCCATTGAATGACCGCTGGGGAAACTATAGCCATGTTCAGATATAAGCGGATGAATGTCCGGACGCTGGCGTTTAAAAATATTTTTCAGCAAAGAGTTAAAAAAAGAACCGGCACCGGATGATAAGAGCATAAAAAACCCAAGTGACCATTTCCTGAAAAGAAACAAAGCGCTAGCAGCGACGATAACACCTGCAGTGAGCCATGTGGTTGAACCGATAAAAGTAAATATTTCCATAACATTTGTTAAGGCAGGGGAAATATGGGATTGTATTATTGAAATAATAAAGCGGTCAAACCGTACTAATGAACTTTTTTCTATTTCATTTGCGATTAACATAAAGGAAATGATCAATAAACAAAGGATAGCCATAACAAAGCTGAGATAAAGTAGATTTTTTTTCGAACCATTGTTTTCCAAACCCAACACCCTTTTCATATACTAACAACTTATAATACATAACACTGAATTTTTTGGCAAAAAAAATGAACCGATAATCTTCGGTTCATTTTAAGAATTAAGCTTGTTTTTTTACTTTTAAAGGTGTTTTCTTCCTTGGAGCTTCCGTTTTTACCGGCTTTGTGCGGTCAATGGAAGCTTGTAATGCTGCCATTAAATCAGTCACATTTGAAACTGTTTCTTTCGCTGCAGGTACAACCGTTTCCTTACCAATGCGCTTATCTTCTATTAACTTCAGCAAAGCAGTCCGATATTCATCTTTGTATTTTTCCGGCTTGAAATCAGTTGTTAACTGATCAATCAATAAAATCGCAGTGTCTAATTCTTTTTGAGATACCTTGTCTTCCGCTGGGACGTTTGGTACATCCTCCGCTTTTCGCACCTCCTCCGGATAATGGATGGTTTCCATTATTAACGTGTTATTATAAACCCGAATTACAGCAAGCTGCTCTTTAGAGCGAATGATGACTCTCGCAAGACCTACCTTCTCTGATTCCGTTAATGCAGCACGGAGCAGAGAATATGCTTTTCCTCCTCCCTCATGTGGTGACATAAAATAGCTTTTATCAAAATAAATGGGATCGATCTGATCCATCTTTACAAAATCGATAATCTCCACAGCCTTGTCTTCATTCTCCTTGGCAAGTTTTTCAAGGTCTTCATCATCAAGAACGACAAACTTCCCTTTTGAATATTCATATGCCCTTACAATATCCTCATTTTTCACTTCTTCTTCACAATGAGTGCATATTTTTTCATATTTTATTGGAGCATGGCACTTTTTATGAAGCGTCCTAAGCTTAATGTCTTTATCTTCTGTCGCAGCATGAAGCTTAATTGGAATATTAACAAGGCCAAAGCTGATGCTGCCTTTCCACATTGTATGCATATTGTTTCTCCCATCTTTTTATTAATAATTTGCTTCATTCAAAAACAAGAATTCAAAGAAACATTTGGAAAAGGATGAAGTTCTGGCATTTAATCCAAAATAAAAGAAAAAAGAGGAGTAAAAATGGATGAAACCGATGCTTCCTACCTTAACCTTTGACCCTCCCGAAAATCCCGGATGGTTTTATGAAGTCAAATATGATGGTTTCCGGGCAATTTTAACTTGGGACAAGGATGGAATCCAAGTAACAAGCAGAAATGGAAAGCCGTTAGCTGCCCTTTTCCCTGAGTTGGAAGCTTTTTTAATCGCTCATCAAGAACGGTTTGAGCCTTTTCTCCCTTTTCAACTCGACGGAGAGCTTGTTATCCTTGAAAATCTGTACAAGGCAAATTTTTCGAAAATTCAAGTACGGGGGCGTTTGCGTTCTGCAAGGAAAATTTATGAATGCTCGGAGGAAATTCCCTGCCGGTTCATGGTTTTTGATGTCCTCCTCATAAGGGGAGAGAGCCTGAAAAACCTCCCTTTCTATCAAAGAAAAGAGGTTCTAATTGAAATATTCTCCAAGGCAAAGCTCAGCTTGGAACCGTCTTTAGAAGACCTACAATTAATACAGCATGTTAAAGCTCATCAGAACTTTAACAACCTGTGGGAAAGGGTGATCTTGTATGATGGAGAAGGAATTATCGCCAAGCATAAAAACAGCGTTTGGGAGGAAGGAAAACGGTCCGCTCAGTGGTTAAAGTATAAAAATTGGAAACAAGTATCCTGTTTTATTACTTCTTATGATAAAGAAAATGGTTATTTTTATATCGGCGTGTTTAAGGATAATCAAATCCTGCGGATCGGTCAGGTTCTATTCGGACTAAAGCCGGAGGAAAAACAGGCTTTGCTCCAGATTATCAAACAAAACAATATCGGAGAAGATAACCGTTATATTTATGTTGATCCAGCTATTTGTCTTGATGTAAAGTACCTTGAATTATACGATAACGAACTGAGAGAACCACATTTTAATCATTTTCAATTTGATTTGAATCCATTGGATTGTACATATGATAAATTCCTGTCACCTGCCATTCATTTCGCTAAAAGCATACAAATCACTCATCCGGAAAAGCTGATTTGGGAAGTGGAAAAAATCCACAAATCTGATTATATTTATTATTTAAAAGAAGTTTCAGAATACATGCTCCCTTTCTTAAAAAATCGGTTATTAACTGTTATTCGCTATCCGCATGGTATGTTTGGAGAGCCTTTTTTTCAAAAAAATTGTCCTGATTATGCCCCTGAATTTGTCGAAACACATCAAGAAGACGGCATTGAATATATCGTTTGCAATAACCTAAATACCCTAATCTGGCTTGGAAATCAGCTGGCAATTGAATTTCATATACCTTTCCAAACCTTCCGCGGAAAGGGTCCAAGCGAAATCGTTTTTGATTTAGACCCGCCTTCCCGGGAAGACTTTCATCTAGCAATAAAAGCATCGCTTCTGATAAAAGAAGTGCTTGATCAATTGAAACTGACCAGCTATGTCAAAACGTCAGGAAACAAAGGTTTGCAGATTTATATTCCCCTGCCGGATGAGCGATTTTCCTTTGATGATACAAGATTGTTTACAAGCTTTATTGCAAATTACCTGGTTTCAAAGGAGCCTGATTTCTTTACAATCGAAAGGTTAAAGAAAAATCGAGGCGGCCGCTTATATGTAGATTATGTGCAGCATAGCGAAGGAAAGACCATAGTGGCACCCTATTCGTTAAGAGGTAATGAACTTGCTGGTGCCGCTACTCCATTATATTGGGATGAGGTGTGTGACAAATTGGATGTTAAAAAGTTTACGATGGCAAACGTAATGGAGCGGCTTAAAAATAAGCTGGACCCTTTCAAGAGTTACTTTGAAACAAAAATGAATCAGCCCTTCGAGCCCATTTTGGATTTCTTAAAAAACAAAAAAGGATAAGAAATTTCCTTATCCTTACATTTCCAACTTTAAAAATTGTTGAGCTTCCGTTTGTAATTTTTCATACGTTTGCTGTTCAGCGAAATCCTTTTGGGATCGAACCGAAAATGTTCCACTATGGATATCAGCATCAATTTCCGCCTGATAAAGATAGGTAGCATTTCCAATGAGATCGATATAAAATCCTCCTTGCTTTTGATGAACAACACACTGAACTTTACCGCCTTTATTATAAACGTTAATGGCTTTTTCAAATTCATTTAATCCATTTATACATGTCACAAGAGTTGAGGCAGACATAGCTGTTCCGCAAGCATTCGTAAAACCGACCCCTCTTTCAAATGTTCTTACATAAATATGGCCTTGGTGAATTGGTTTTACAAAACTTACATTTACTCCATCCGGAAAGAGTTCATTCGGTCCATTCACTTTTTCACTGATTTGTTTCTGTAAATCTGTTTCCAGTTGATGTTTCTCAACAATCGCAATGACGTGCGGATTCGGAACTGCTAATGCAGTAAAGCTTAATTGATCTGATAATTGTTCAATTTTTTCATTTTTTAATTCAGGTTTGTCTAGCATTAATGGCAAATCCTTCAAAGCGAAGGAGACAGGTGAAATCTCCACCTGATAGGTTGCAACCTCCGGATATAGGTCCGCTTGTTTGCTGACAGCTAAATCAGCTTTCATTGTTTCAACAACACCTTCGTTCAATTGAAACATTTCACAAATATATCTTGCCACAAGCCTAAGACCATTTCCGCACATGGATGCCTCGGAACCATCTGCATTAAAAATGCGCATTCTTCCGTTGACATTTTCATGATCGCTCTTCATGACATACAAAATTCCATCTGCACCGAGTTCTGAATTTCTGTCACACAGCAAAACCGCAAGTTTTGCTCTTTCTTCTTCTGAAAAAGAATATGGATTGGAAATTTCATCAATTAAGAGAAAATCATTCCCTGATCCATGGCATTTAATTAATTGAATTTGCACTGGTAATTCCTCCGAATTCATTATAATAGTCCTATTCTATCAAACCATTATCCGGAAATAAACCAATTAACATCAAAATTCAGCAAGGAAAACCGCTATCTTTCAATAAAAAACTCATGGATTAAGATCGCCATGTGGAGGATTTTATTCTTTTCAGAAATTTCTTGGTCAAGAGAGAGGACAGGGGTGTTTGCCTCCGGGAAATGTCTGCTCCATTCCAAAGGCATTATTCCTCTTTGAAGCCGGCACATCAGCCTGTTATTCGAATTGACAACTTGCTCGTCCATGTAGTAACCGGCACCTTCAACCTCGGCAACAAATCTTCCGGAGGCATCCAGAAGCTCTTTCCTATCTTTTTTTTCCCAAACCTGTTTTGATTTTTCAAAACAGCCTATATATTCATTCTCATGATTATAGACTTCAATCTTTATCCATTTTCTGCCTTTCACTTTGTAGAAACCGACTATATGATTGAGGTGATCCTGAAGAAGAAAAGTTTTTTCTTTTCTTGTGAAACTTTTTCCTCTCGGCCGAAATCTGGTTAATTCACCAGCAAATTGTCCGTCAGGGAAGTAAAGCATCAGCTTGGGCGGTATGGCATCATGATAAAAAACAACTAGTTTTTTAGCTGCCAATAATGATTGATTATTTTTTATGCTTGAGCCCTGCAAATTTTTTTTTAGTGTTATGGACATCTTCCTTTTCATTAAAAACATTTGAAAACTTATGATACTGTAGATAAGAAAAGGAACTGTCAAAAGCATAATTTCATGAAGACGAAAAACAAACAAGTTGCCCCCTGTGATAAAAACAGCCGGGAGTAAGGCCAGGAGGCTGGCGTTTAAATTCATTTTCGCCGCATTATTGTAATATTCGTCAATTCTCATTTCCGTTACTCCTTGGATTAAGTTCTCTTAAAATAGTCTATTAATCCATAATCAAAAAAATGATAGGTAATGAAAAGACAAAAAGGCAAAAATCGCTTCTTCATCTTTTCATAACCTATCTTTTGTAAATCAACAAATGGTATATATTGCTATCAGCCGAAATTTATTCTGCAAGTTCTTTTTTTCGAAATATCACGATGCTCAACGCGAGCAGAATAACAATGCAACCTATTGTTAAGAAACTGGAGGGCATTGTATACTTGGAGACATCACCTGTTAAAAGCTGTTGATTAGAATAGCTGGTCAATTGAGCCGGGCTCCACTGGAGCCAATGAGAAAAAGAACTGCTAACAATCGTTAAAACAATGACAACAGCCAGTGAACTAAATCCTGCCAAGCCAGGAGTTAACATGGAAGCACTGAAAAATAAGGTAACTGTTAAAACGAAGGTAAACCATAATACATACAAAAAATAAGATGGCAGTATGGTTTCAAGTGAAACCCAATCAAATAGGACCCCTGTGTAATACCATGTAGCTAAGTATCCCAAGAAAAAGGAAAACAGTAATAAGGCCAAACCTCCTGCCCATTTTGCTGTAACAAACGAGCCGTATGAAACAGGCTTAACCAGAATCATCGCTGCTACGCCGCTTTTTCGCTCCGCTGCAATTAATCCCATTGTAGTAAGGACAATAATCAATACCCCGATCGTCGTGTACTGGCTTAGCCCCGACACTAAGACTTCTGCAGCGGAAGGGGTGGGCATTTTTATTACTGCTCCTTTAGGCAATCCACCTACTGCATCAATGATTTGAGGTAAGTAATAAGTCGATAAGGGCTGATTTACACCCAGCAGTATAAACGTTACCGGAACCCAAATCCATTTGAAATTTCTCCACATCTCTAAACATTCTTTTTGCCATAGCGTCAGCCACTGCCTCATTTTCCCACCACCATCATAAAAAGGTCCTCAAGCGTTAAACTGCTGATTTCAAACTTTAATAAGGGCCAATGATTATCTGTTATAATTTTTAATAATTCCTGACGTGCCTGTTCCAAATTATGAACATTCACTTGGATCCTGCTGCCCTCAACCTCGGCTTTCTGAACCCATTGAAAATCCTTTAAAACCGCTGCATACGAGTCTGCTTTTCCATGAAACAACAAATTGATCTGGGATTGCTGATAACGGTCGCGCAATTCTTCCAGAGAACCTGATTCAACAATGCTGCCATTGTGTAAAAACAAAGCCTTATCGCATACCTCCTCAGCATCATTTAAAATATGAGTGGAAAAAAGTATCGTTGTTTCTTTTTTTAATGAATCCATCAGTTCCAAAATTTCTCTGCGTCCGATGGGGTCTAATGCTGAGACAGGTTCATCAAGCATGACAAGACGAGGGCGGTGAATCAAAGCCTGGGCAATTCCCAGCCTCTGTTTCATTCCCCCCGAAAATTTTCCGATTTTACGGTTTTTTGCACTCTCTAAACCGACGAGGCAAAGTTGTTCCAAAGCCCTATCATTGGCTTCTTTATGTTTAAGTCCTCCTAGTTTCCCAACAAACACCATGAACTCGAACCCGGTCATCCAGTCGTAAAAGACAGGAAATTGCGGAAGGAAACCAATAATGCTGCGGATATCCTGCCCCTTGCCCGCTTCATCAAATTCAATCGTACCTGCTGATGGTTTCATCAGTCCCGAAAGCATCCGCAATGTTGTTGTTTTCCCTGAACCGTTCGGTCCTAATAATGCTGTGCACTTCCCATTTTCAAGCTCCAAGTCTAATCCTTTAATTATTTCGGTCCCCTGAAAGCTTTTTCTTAATCCATTAATTTTAATAAGGGGCATTAATAACTTCTCCTTCCAATAACAAAGTAAAGGATGGATCCGATACAGAGACCATTAAAAAATAAGATAATGATTGCCCACATCCATTTAGGCCCTTTTGTATTTTCAATCCGAGCCAGATCGATGATGGCAATAATCAAGACAATGACTTGAATAACCATGACCGGTGCAACTAATGCCCAATTAATATTTACCGTTTCCATTGGGAAGACCTCCTTGCAATTTTTCAACTATAAGACGTATGGCAAGCAAAAAACGTTCAAAAAAATAGGGGATTTTTAAAAGTTTTTTATTTAATAAAACGGATAATCCACGGAATTCTATACTCATTCCCTTCATATGCTTTAATAGCAGCCACAATCGTAAATACCGCTGCGAAAATACCACACAGCCAAAGTCCAATAATACCGACGATGACAATGGTTAATAACCCGCTTACGATCGTGTAAATAAAATAAGAAATCATAAAATTTAAATACTCTTTACCGTGATAATCGATAAAGGACGATTCTTCCCTCTTAAGCAGCCAAATGATAAGCGGCCCTAAAACTGGTGCAAAAAAACTGGTGACATAAATCAATGCAGCCAGCAACTTTTCATCATTCTTCGGCATATTGAAGCCCCCTTTAAAATATTAATATTCTCCCACTATATTTACGGAAGAAGGATAAATAGGATTCCTTCTTCACAAAAAATACAAGGATATTTTTATAAAAAACCCTCTTTGGATAAAATAGATTAAATAAAATTCCAAAAAAAGAAAGGGATATTATGACCAAAATACTACTAAAGAACGCCACGGTTTATCCCGTTACTTCAGACCCCATCCCTTCTGGTGATGTTTTAATAGAAAACGGAAAAATTCTCAAAATAGGCAAAAACATTACAACCGAAACAAATGTCAAAATGATAGATTGCAACGAGCTGTTTCTTTTCCCCGGTTTCATTGATGTTCACACTCATTTAGGTCTATATGATGAAGGAACCGGCTGGGCTGGAAACGATGCAAATGAAACGTCCGAAGCCCTGACCCCTCATATCCGGGCTATCGATGGTGCTTATCCATTGGACCCCGCTTTTGCAGATGCGCTTAAAAGCGGAATTACCACCGTGCATATCATGCCGGGAAGTGCAAATGTCATTGGCGGAACCACTTCCGTTATTAAAACCTGCGGGAAAAATATTAAAAAAATGCTCGTATTAGAAATCGCAGGATTAAAAATTGCATTGGGGGAGAATCCAAAGAGAATTCACAGCCATGACAGCAATGGCTCGCTGACAAGGATGGGAATTATGGGCAATCTTCGTGAGGCATTCTATCATGCCTTTTATTCCGATAATCCTGAAGATATTCGAATTGCCCCGCTCATTATGGCATTAAAAAGAGAAATTCCGGTTCGAATCCACGCCCACCGTGCAGATGATATTATCACCGCCGTCCGTCTTGCAGAGGAATTTAATCTTGATTTGCGAATAGAGCATTGTACTGAAGGACATCTAGTGGCACGGGAGCTGTCTGGTCTGGGGCTAAAGGTATCTGTCGGTCCTACCCTTACTAGGAGATCAAAAGTTGAATTAAAAAATAAAACGTGGGATACCTATCATGAGCTCGCGAACCATGGTGTAGAAGTATCCATAACAACAGACCATCCGTATACTCCTATCCAGTATTTAAACATTTGTGCAGGATTAGCAGTTCGGGAAGGTTTATCAGAGCAAAAAGCGTTGGAAGGAATTACGATCAATCCAGCAAAAAATTTAAAAATTGATCATCGGCTTGGCAGTATTGAAACAGGAAAAGATGCTGATTTAGTACTCTGGAACCATCATCCATTTCATTATTTAGCGAAGCCAAAATGGACGATGATCGGGGGTAAAATTGTTTTTTCACAAACATAAATATTTGCGAAAATTGCCATAAAAATTTACAAAAAATAAATAAAAAGACTATATCTTTTTCGCTTGTTTTCTAGTATTATACTTTAAGTAAACCTTGTCGTCTTAATTTATGGAGGTAATTCGTTTTTATTATTCAAAAAAAATGATATAGGGAAGGCAAATGGTGCGCCACCAGGTCTCCTGGTTCTAGTGGGTTCGATTCCCACCCCGAAATTTTTTAGGTTTATTTATAAAAAATTTCGAGGGTGGACCGCTATTTTTACCAATGGAGCGGAATGCCCGATTGGAGGGATATTCATGTTGAAGAAACGTGATCTTCACGAATGTCATGCTTTATTCGAATTAATGACGCACCCGGATGTCTTCCCTTTTGTGCGTCAAAAAGCAGCATCTTATGATGAATTTTTGTTTATGACAAAACAAACGATAGAAGCAGAAGAGCGCGGAGAATTAATTTCACGTACAATCGTGGATGAATGGGGTGCACCAATAGGAACCATCAATCTGTATGATATTGAAAATAGCGCTGGTTTCCTTGGTACATGGCTTGGAAAACCCTATCATGGGAAAGGATATAACAGTCCAGCTAAAGAAGCCTTTTTCCAAGAGTTATTTTATGAAGTGAATATTGAAAAGATTTTTATGAGAATCCGAAAAGAAAATATCCGCTCAATCAAGGCAGCTGAAAAGCTCCCCTATGTCGTTAAGGCAAACGAAACGCGTAAATCATTATATGATCAGTTGAATGCAGCTGGGGATATATACGATCTTTACGAAATACCAAAAGATCAATATACTCTGCATCTGATGAGATCCTCTGCTGACCTATCCGATACATCCAAATTGGCTTAATGAAAATGATATTATAAAAGACTAAATCAGCGATCGATTTAGTCTTTTTTAGTTTATTCTTTTAAGTCTTGTTGGCCCATTTCACCGACATCACTGACTCCCATTTGGAGCAAAAAGTCTTCCAGTTCTTCATTTGTTAACGTTTCAAAACGGCCATCATGAAAAAAAACTTGTGTTTGGTTTGGATTGATCCGGTTTAAGTTAAAACTCATGTGTTTTTGCTCCTTCCATAGCTGTTTTTTTCTTATGATTGACAAAAGGAGGTATTTTCATTCATACAAACAAAAAATACGTTCTTGTAGTTTACATAACTATATTATCGTATCCATCATTCGTTGCGTTCTCGCTTAAAAACTTTCCCCAGTACATCCATTCCCCCGGTAATTGGGATAATACTCCCTGTAATGAAACTGGATTTCTCATCGACTAAAAAGGAGATGACCCGCGCAATATCTTCACCAGTGCCGGGCCGGCCAACAGGAGTTTCATTGTTATTAATGGATATAGCGGTCTCAATATCTTTTTCTTTCCACTCATCAACAATATCTCCAGGACAAACCATATTCGCTGTAATCCCATTTTCAGCTTCCTCTAAGGCAATTGTTCTCGTTAAAGAGGCCAGCCCTGTTTTGGCAGCTGCAAATGCGGAACGATAAATCCATCCTGGAGCTGTTTCTGCCCTGTCAAAGCCTAATGTAACGATTCGCCCCCATTTTCTTTTTCTCATAATAGGAATAATAAGCTTTGACAAATAAAAAGCTGCAGTTAAGTTACCATTTAATATATAGCTCCACTCCAGAAAAGAATAATCTGTCAGCTTTTTTCGTTCACGGATATATGGACCGGCATTATGAACAAGAACATCAATGGAAGAAAAAGAGGATAAAACTTTTTCAACGACAAAATCGCAATCCTTTTGATTGGTTACATCCCCTTGGATGCAGATATGTCTCGTTCCAAATTGATCAGATAGCTGTTTAACTAAAGAAAGGGCTTCTGATTCACTTTTGCGGTAACTAATAGCCAGTTGATATCCTTTTTCCGCTAAGGAATAGGCGGTCCTTTTTCCTATTCCAGATGCTCCCCCTGTAATCAAAGCATATTTTCCCATCCCAGTGTTAACCTCACAATTTTATTTATTCTTCTCTATATGGTAAAAAGATTTATCTTGATATGCAAATAATTCGCCATTATCCTGCGAAAAACATTCTTTTTTTAAAATTTCGATAACGGATGGGCAAAAAGCTGCATAGGATGAAATAAGACTGAAAGCAGCTTATTATTTTTACCCTTTATTCCGGACTCACCCCAACATTTGTTCAGCTGCGAAAATCAATCAAAAACTCTCCTGAGAGGATGAGACAAATTGTTCCCATGGAATATGTTTCCTTTTAATAACGACTCGCAAAATATGCTAAAAAAAATGAATCCAGAGGAAATCAATAAATATATTCAGGACATATTGGAAAAAATGCTGCCGGGAAGCTTGAGAGGAATGATGAATCCTCATGAATTAATGAACAGCGGTCAACCGTCGAATGTGCAGGAACAGTCCGGTAACACTTTAAATGCTGCTGCGTTTGAAACGCACGACTTTGTTTTTGTAAGAATACCGATAAAAAAAGAAGACTGGATTAGAAAAATGCGGATTTATCATACTTCAAACCAATTAATTGTTGAAAGAATCCCGGATCATGAAGATAAACATGTCTTTACTTTGCCCGCTATTGTCAAAAAAAAGGGGGCTGCTGCAAATTATAGAGACGGAACGCTGGAAGTAAGAATCCCTAAAAATATTGATATGCAGTTTTCTGAAATTGATGTTATGGAACATTAAAAAAGCTATAGGATTTCATCTTTTAAGGGAAAGGGGCTGCAGAGTAAAAAATGGATAAATTTACCAAATGGCTGGATCTTGCCCAGCAATATAATGCTGAAAGTTTTTGGAAACAAATTTTTTCAGATAAACAATCATCTTTTCAGTCACCAATTTCTGCTAATCCATTTTCAATTGCAAAGGACTATTTTCCAAAATGTGATTTATTTGAGGAAACGGGTGAAATCGTATTAGAGGTAGAAATTCCAGGGATAAAAAAAGAGGATATTCACCTTTCCGTTCACGAGCAAACCTTAACCCTCACAGGTGAATTTAAATCACTAAAGCCCAAACGGAAATATTTTATTAAGGAGCGGGCCAACCTTAAATTTAAAAAGGAACTTATCCTCCCATTCCCAGTCAATTTGGAAAAGGGATGCAGCCATTTAAAAGATGGGATCTTAACGATTAGAATGCCTATCGTTCGTGAAGAAGTCGAGGATATCCCGATTTCGTCAGATAATCAGGATAGCTAAAACAAGGTAACTCTTATAAGAAGGCAGTTTTGACTGCCTTCTTTCAACAGCTTTAATGTTACATTTTCATATCACCCATTGAACTGTTAGATTGAGAATCTTCCTTCTCACTTGGCTGTCCAATAACAAATTCCTTTTTAGGCATATTGTGCATACCCCTTGCTGTTACATGAGAAATGATATAGTATGTCCCTTCCTGCTGGAATGTTTTTTTGAGACTGTAAACTCCGTTTTTAGGATTTTTAATGGTTATTTTCTCATGATTCGGATCCTTAGAACGCCATATTTCAAAGGTGACCTCATCAGCATCGTTTACTTTTTCTGAACCTTGTGTCACCTCTGCCTTAAAAGTCACTTGCTGATTCACTTCTCCTTTCGCAGGACTAACGGTTAAATTTACCTCAAGCATTTTTGGGACTGAATCTTTTGGCTGCTGCTTTTGGCTGCTGCATGCTGTTAATGCGAACACTGCGAAAATGGATAAAAAGACATAGACTAATTTTTTCACATATTTCCCCCCAGTTAAAATTCCTCCATCGGCTCGTTATGAAGTTGAGCAAATAAACTTCCTTATGAATTGTTACATATTTCCTTATCAGAATGCAAAAAATAACCCTAAAAATATTCTGAGAAAGGAGCAAGTTATGGCAGCCCCTTACAGATGCCCAAATTGCAAAACAAACCGAAGCCGTTTTAATCTGATTGAACAAGTCGTACATGCAGTAAAAAAAGATCCGGCTTCTGGAGATATCCTCCTTGAATATGGCGAAGGGCAAATCGAACCTTTTCATATTCCATATAATGGTCCCGCCTATCGGATACAGTGTGCAGTCTGCGGTTTAATTGAAGATGAAAGAACATTTGTGAAGTTCGGGGAACAAAGAATTTAACCAAAAAAGACCCTATTCCTTTTTTAGAAATAGAGGTCTTTCTTACTTTATATTTAACGTTATTTTCTTTAAATAACTGAACAGAATCAACCTTCCACGGATCGTATTGAGAAAAACGGATTATATGAATAGTTCCTTTGAATGTTTGCCTGCCAATATTTTTTATAACCCAATCAATTTCAATTGGTATATGAAGGCTGATCTCATCAGTCAGATCTTCGGGCGGAAGCATCGGTAATCGAGTGATTCTCACCGCTTTTACTTGCGAATAAACCGGCTTCCAAATCATCTTTTGTAATGAAAGGGCAGACGTAAGTTTTTTATCCTGTTGCTGTAAACCTGTGAAATAAGCATTAATTACTTCATATGGATCTGCTTTTCCCAAATAGGTGTCTAATGTTCCCGCTGCTTTGAAAATCATCAGCATATGAGCGAGATCCATCGAGTTGGTTCGATGTGTGGTACTCCCATAAAAATGGATACAAAAATGACCAGGAAAATTATTTTGAAGTGCTCCTGCACCATGAGGCATTCCATGCATTGAAGCAGCGATCCACTGATCTTTATGTACGATGATGATAGCCCTTCGTTTCCAGCTCCATTTGCCTTCATAGATTTGTTTCATTATTTTTGTGTCATTTGCTGTTAATGGCTGGACATCCGCATGATGACTTCCCGCACGCCTTTGCACCTGAAAATGCTTTCCTGTTTCAACATCCATTACGGTGAATTTGGAGTATTTAGGAAGGATTCTGTCTGCTTCCTTCCACGGAGCCATTTCAATACTAAAACTTATCTGATTTGTAGCCTGAATCCCCTTCCCATCAAGAAATAGAAAGATCAGAAAACAAAAAACAGCCGCTTTTTTCATCAAGAACCCCCATTTATGAAATACCTATTTAAAGAGTAACCTTAGAAGATTATAATCATTCCTGTAAATAAGCGGCTATTTTTTAGTTTATATGAAAGATTAAGTGCTGCTGCGCCTCTGTCTTCGCCTTTACGGCTTCCCAAGCATCGAGTTTTCTTTATCCATTTTCAAGGGATGCCAACTGTTCTGAAATTTCAGACCAATTTATCCCTTCCCCTATAAAAACTAAATTTAAAGGTAAATTCATATACTCCATTAAATAAACAGGCATTCCGTAGGAATATTGAAATAGTACAGGATACTGGGATTGCTCAAATTTTATATACCCCTTTATTCGATAAATCGAATCAGGCAGGTTGACTAAAAAATGCTCAAACTTTTCCTGATTTACAGGCGAATGAAATGGATAGACAAAACTTGTTAAGTTCAAACTGATTGTATTGGAATCTGATCTCGAAAAATCCTGAGAAGTACAAAGATTTCGTACTTTATCAAATGAAACTTTCGAGTGATTGGTCAGAAGGCAAAGAGCTTTAGGATTGATGGATTGTATTTCATATGTAATTTTAGCCTGACTCTCTTCGGAAAGTTCGTCAAATTTATTAACTAGGATAAGGTTGGCATAACGAACCTGTTCAAGCAGCAACTGCTGCAGAGCAGGGTTTAGTTTTCCCCGGTCCATCCATCTAAATGGATCAACCGTGGTGATAATCCCTTTCAAGCTTATGCGGTCTGCAAATAATGGAGATAAAGCGGCATCTGCGATTTCAACGGGATGTGCAGCACCCGTAGCCTCAATGTAGATTACATCGGGCTGTTCATGAAAAAGAAGGTCCTGAAGCTGTGATTCAAGCTTATCTTGCATCGAACAGCAAATACACCCTCCCAAAAGTTCTTTCAATGTTACATCTTCTTCTACTGCTGAAGAATCAATCGATATTTTACCCAGCTCATTCATAATGACCGCCGTTTTTCTGTTTAATCTGCGTTCATCTGTAAGAAAACGTTTTAACAGTGTTGTTTTCCCACTCCCTAAGAATCCTGTTAATATGAAGACCTCTACCTTTCCCATTCTACTCTCCCTCTTTATCATCAAGCATTTCTTTTACAATTGAAGAAATCATTTCTTCCAATTGAATTGAATCTCGTCTTGTTAAATAGCCAATTTTTTGGAACCATTCTGATTTGCATTTCCAAATTGGTATCGTTGTATTTGGGAAATATTCATCGTCCTGCTCAACACCAATTTCGATATATGACTCATAATGACTGTCAAATAAATTTTGATTTGTTACTGTTTTTCCATTTATAGTACGCATGAATTCAATGACAAGCTGTTGATTATGCTGATGAAACTCATTCTGATATTTCTCTGCGAGATGGCTGCAAATCCATTCGCATTTTTTTTCTAATTCGATAATTTTCTTCTTTAATTCCTCGTCAACTTTAATGATTTGCTTCAAAATCTCACCTCGGTGAATAATTCAATTGCTTGTCCATTTTATCGAATTTTCCCTTCAACTACAAACAATCAGGATATTCTTTAAATGAAAAAGCCTGATCCATTAGTACAATCAGGATCAGGCTGATCAATTATTTCATTTTTTCTTTAAGAATTTCAACCGCTTTTTGTAATTGTGTGTCATTTTGCTGGATTTTTTGACGCAGGAGATCCATTAATTTCAAGGTCGTGTCTCCTTTAAGGACACCGTCTGACGGTAATTGCTGCGCTTTCTGGAAAGCAACTACAGCTTTTTGTGTTTTATCATCAAAGAAGCCATCTTCCCTCCCAGGATCGAAACCAACCGCTTTCAGCATTTTTTGTGCTGTTTTCACATCTGTAGATGCATCTGAAAGCTTTAATTCTTTGTCAGGATTAATGATTGGCAGCGAAGCATAATCCGGCAATGCAACAGGATAATCCGGTTTTAATCCCTTTTTATGAATCCAGTTTCCATCAGGAGTAAGCCATTTAGCCATCGTGTATTTTAAATTTGATCCATCCGGGAAGTCCTCAGCAGTCTGAACAGTTCCTTTACCAAACGACTTTTCCCCAACAAGCGGAACACCTGCAGATTCTTTTACAGCTGCGGAAACAATTTCCGAGGCGCTGGCACTGCCGCTGTCAATTAAAACAACTAACGGCATCGCTTGGTCAGATTTGTTTTGAGAAGTATACTCTTTTGTTTTTCCATCACGGTCTTCTACTTTAAAAAGAACTTTCCCTTTCGGCACAAACATACTGGAAATATTGATAGCTTGGTCCAATAATCCGCCTGGATTTTGGCGAAGATCCAAGACGAGTCCTTTCATTCCTTGTTTTTGTAAATTATCAAGGGTTGTAACAAGTTCCTTTGTTGTATTGCTGGAGAAGCTGGTAATTTGGACTTTGGCAATTCCGTCTCCGACCATTTCTCCGTAGACTGTCTCAATTGGAATTTGATCGCGGATGATGGAAACTTTTACAGGTCCTTCAGTACCTGGCCGTTGAATTGTCAGTTCAACCTTCGTTCCTTTTTTTCCTCTAATCAACGAAACCGCCTGGGTAGAATTCATTCCCTGCAGGCTTTTTCCGCCGACAGAAAGGATGATATCATTCGGCTTTAGCCCTGCTTTCTCTGCAGGCGATCCCTTTATTGGTGAAACGATAACGATATGTCCTTCCTTCTCCTGTATTTCAGCGCCTATCCCTTCGAAGGAAGAAGAGATACTATTATGAAAGCTTTTCGACTCATCATTACTCATATAATCGGAATATGGGTCACCAAGTGCTTCTACCATTCCGTTAATAGCTCCATTAACGAGTTTCTTTTTATCAACCTTCTGATAATAATCTGTTTTCAATGTATCATACGCAGTAAAGAGTTTATTAAATTCTGTCCTGTCAGTCCCAACAGTTGCCACTTTATCTTTTCCAAAAGCAAGGGCAAATGTCGTAATACCGGCGGATAGAAACACTACCAAAAACAAAAGCATGATAAAATGAAACTTTTTCATACGAATAAATCCTGAACTTTTTTCTAGCGTTGCCTGTTCTTGCTGGTCTTGTCCTACTTTCTGTTCATCCAAAGCTTTCACCACTTTCATTTACCATAACGTCAATAATATAATTCTTAATGATTAGAATAACATCTTTTTAATTAAAATAACAAAGAAAAGTTAATGAAAAACAAATCATGGTATTTTATCTTATTCTCACCTAAGATAAAGAAAACTCGCCGATTGGCGAGCCTTATAGGCAAAAGTCAGAGGCGCAGTTGCATTTATACAAAATTCCGCTTAAAAATTTGTCTTTTCCTGGCAGCAAAAAAAGAGGAAGAAACCTCTTTTTCAATCATTACATTTTTTTAACATGATTAAAATATTCTTCAAGGGTCCAACCGTTTTTATATATGACTGTAGCTGTATTAATACCCACATATCGATAGTGCCACGGTTCGTACTCATAGGTCGTACTTTCTACTTTGCCTTTAGGATATCGGAGAATAAAACCGTACTTATAAGCATTTTCTCCCAGCCATTTTCCTTCTTTTGTGTCAGCAAACCCCTCAATCAAATGTAATTCGGTGGATTTACTACAAATATCTAATGCTAACCCAGTCTGATGCTCACTTGAGCCTGGAATAGCCACGGCTTCCTCGGCTTTTGCTTCCCCAACCCGATTTACTTCAACATCATATAAATTTTTTTGTCTTTTATATGAACGGTAGCCGGAAACAAAGTATAAGTCAATTCCTGATTTTTTTGCATCCGAGAACATTTTTTCGAGTGCCACTGCAGCTTCTTTTCTCAATAAACTTTTTTCTAAACTTTTTTCTTTAAAAGAAAAAGCCACTTTCGGTTGAACAAGGTCATTAGGTATGTAGCTGCTGGGTAAGGTATAGTTTTTATTAACCAAGGCTAAAATATTAGCTGGGTTTTGAATCACCTTTAGACCATTTACGACTTTAATATCATTAAAATACACCGACTTTAAACTAAGAACACTGTTTTTTACTGTTTCGCCTGCTTTTTGCTCACTTTGATCCTTGCTTAAAAACGGAACTTTGTTTAAAGACGAATCCATGTTGCTGCAGCCCGTAAAAAGGAAAACACTGCTTATAATGATAATACCGCTTTTCATTCTCATTCAATTCACCTTTTAATTCTTACCCTTAAGCACTATAACTATTTTTACATAAAAAATCAAGCGTATTTTATTCTCTAATTGCCGCTTCTAATGCCACTTCGATCATATCATTAAAGGTTGTCTGTCTTTCTTCCGCAGTCGTTTCTTCACCGGTTAACACATGATCGCTGACGGTTAAGACCGATAATGCTTTACGGCCAAATTTGGCTGCTAATGTATAAAGTGCAGCTGTTTCCATTTCAAGAGCGAGAATTTGATATTGAGCCCATTTTTTAAGATCAGCATTATCATTATAAAACATATCTGCTGTGAATACATTTCCCACTTTTAAATTTAGTCCTTTATCAATTCCAGCATCATAGGCCCTTTTTAGAAGGTCAAAGTCTGCTGTCGGAGCATAGTCTATCCCTCCGAATGTTAATCGGTTCATTTGAGAATCAGTAGAAGCCGACATGGCAAGAATGACATCGCGGACTTTTACATTTTTCTGGATTGCACCGCATGTTCCTACGCGGATAAGCTTCTGGACATGATAGCTTTGCATCAGCTCATTTATATAAATTGAAATAGAAGGAACACCCATCCCTGTTCCTTGAACGGAAATCCTTTTACCTTTATAAATTCCGGTGAACCCATACATATTGCGTACTTGATTATAACATTTTGCATTTTCCAGAAAGGTATCCGCAATGTATTTTGCGCGAAGCGGGTCTCCTGGTAACAATACGATTTCTGCAATTTCGTTTTCTTTTGCTTCAATATGTATACTCAAAGTTAGCCCTCCAATTCTTTTCTTTAAGCAATTCATTTCAATCCCAATATACCATAATCGAAATGCAATGAAAAATTGCTCCTTAACTAATATGTTTTTCAATTTGTGGAAAGATACATTTAGATTTTCTAAATGGAAATCAATTTAACAAAAGGGAGAAAACCTATGGGTAAAAAACACCGTAACCGGATTAATTCGCCAAAGAAAAACAATCATATTCCTGCCGAGCAAATCGTTGCTGAACACGAGGCACATGCAAAGGACGTGACTGCAACAGGAGGCCGTAAAAATAACCATTAAAAAAGCCCAAGGGGATTAAAATTCCCTTGGACTTTTTCTTCTATGCATATTTTTGAATGATGTTTTGCAGCTTTTGGGCTAAATAGAGTCCATCCTCATCAGTAATAGTCAAACCCACATTTGTTTCATCCATTTCCAATGCTTCTGCAAGCAGCCCTCCTAATCCTCTTGCACGTCGGTCCACTTGAAGGAAAAGTTCCAGCGATTTTTGTGCAGAGGGGTAAAAAATCACTTCCAGTTCATCTAAGCGGCCGCGAAAAGGCCCTGAAATGGGGATGAATTCAAATTCCTGTACGAAAGGGAAACGTCTGCGAAGCCGATGCGGAGCCTCTTCACATTCCGCTTCTCTTAAACGGAACCCCAGTTCTTCCATTGCCCGAAATACTGCGGACATAAGTGGTGTAGGTATGATCTTTAAATAATCCTTATCACCGGGATCAATTGCATTTTTTATGTCCAGTCCTGTAGTTACCCAAATATTTGTCCGGCCAATTGTAAGCGGTGTATCAACTGGAATATGAAAGGAAAAAGGAATTTCCCTTCGTTCATTTTTTGCAATGGTAAAGGACTCAGTCAGATGAAAGCGCTCAATACATGCCGCTACATTATGTTTCCGGTCATCTCTTTCCTTTAGATAAGTAGTATTTAAAGAAAAATAGATATCACTAATATCCTGATCGATCTTACCACCTGTTACAATGATTATTCCTTTCACTTCCTCACCAGGCATAAAGATTTCTTTCTCCAATTTTGTATCAACTGTTGCAGAACCAATGCCGGCACTTGCAAATATTTTGTTAAAAAACGACATGTACCTTCTCCTCTTTCAAAATTAAGTTTTGAATATCCTTTTCTATTTGCTGACAGTTATCGTAAGGAGTTTTGATCTGTAATAACCTTTGAACGATAAGCCTTGCCATCGGCGAAATTTCCAGCTCTTCTTCCCAGCTTTTCTCTTTTGTTCCTTTAGGAAAGGAAAAATTAGAATAAAGTAAGAAGAGGAGAAAATGGCCCAGTGAATAAAAATCTGCTTGTTCATTATGCAGTTTTTGAATGCCTGCCTTATCATTGCTTTTTTCAACTTTTTCTACTGCCAGTCCCAAATCAATAAGCCAAATTTCTTTACCTTTCTTAATGACATTTGGAATCCGGATATCTCGATGTACAATTTTGTTTGAATGCAAGTATTGAATGGGAGGCAACAGCTGGAGGACAATCGTAAAAGCCTCTTTTTCACAGTATTGATTACCTTCATGAAAAATTAATTGTTCAAAATTTTTTCCTTCAATATACTCCATTGTGTAAAATGGAATTCTTTTGAAAAATCCGCATTGAATGAATTTTGGGAATTGGTTATGATCGATCCTTTTTAAAAATTCCATTTCTTTGAAAAAACCAATTCTTCCTGAACTGGTTATTCTTTTATGAAGCCGCAATGCTTTCAAGACAACTTTCCGCTGAAGTTCTTGATCAAAAACAAGATAACTGCGGCCATAACTTCCACTTCCCACATTCTTAATGACAGAAAAGCGCCCGGCAATTTGGGTTCCTGCGGCAAAAGGCGGATCGAATAAACTCGAAACGAGCAGCATCAATTTCTTAAACATCTTTTCGTGCTTCCAGCCATTAGCTGCTTAAAAAGCTGGACAGAAAACTTCCGCTTTTCTTTTTCTTTTTGTAAAAATGGTGCCCCAAGTGGTCATGCTTATGATGCTTCAAATGTGACCAATCACTTGAACTTTTATACTTGTGTTGATGGTGATGATGATTGGATTGCTTAAACAATGATTCAATGAGCTTTTTTAACAAAAAAAATCCCCCTCATTTTGTTCTTTGTCATTTCATTTATACGGATGGATTTGTAAATAGTTTCATTTTTACAAAACAAACAAAAAGAAGCCGGGCAGCAGTTGCTCGACTCTATTCATTTAAAACGCATCCTATTAAAATGCCACAGAGGTTAACTCCTATTTATTTGCAGTGGATGACAAATGTATTTATTCCTCTTCCACCTCTTCATCAATTATGCTTTTTTCCACTAAATATTCAAAGGTAATATCCGCAATTTCTTCTAATTCCTCTTCAGAAGGAACGTATCCCCTTTTTACAAGCTCATGAAAGAAATATTCGGCAATTTCTTCTGTATCAATAAATACTTCGATTTCTCTCACAGCACCGCCCCCTTTCTAGAGAATGTATGTTGAAATTGCAGCATTATGCACATATTTCGAATTTGATATTTGTTCTTGTATTTTTTTGAAGTAAATAGTTTTAGGTATTTTTAGGGGGATGAAATCATAGAATCTGTAAAAATGAAAGTTTCCTTTGAGGTGAAAATATGACAGCTATTCAAACCATTATTACAGCATTTATTGAAGACGTAAATCGGGAGGATGGATTTTTTCTCCAAACTTGCGGTAATATAACCCACTTTTTATTTTCCATCATAAAGTGGACATGCGTTCCTTTTACCTTCTATTTATTAATCGAGTTTTTAAACACATAGTTTAAACATGACTTTTCCCATCGTCGTTCACAAGACTTTCTAATTTTCGCAAAATCACCCTCATTACCTGGTAATATTCCTGGTCATGAAACATTTCATAAAGAATCCGATAGTCATTATAAATGTCTAACAAATCATCAATTAATTGTTTTTTTTCTTTTTTTCTTTCCATCGCTTCAACTTCCGCTTTTCTTAGCATATTTTGCAATTTAGGTATTTTAATTTGACTTTGTTGTTTGTTAATTAAGTATAATAACCCTAGCTTTTGGATAAAGGTTTCCGCGCTTTCAGCATCCGCCACAAGGGTCAATTCTTCCTCGCTTGCTTCCAGCCATTCGCCATCTTTGACCCTTGAAAGCTCATAAATAACATCCTCCCAAGAGTCTTCCTTATAGCGCCATATCTCCGTTCTGAAACCAACAACCTTAAATAAATCAGATCCATAGCCGCTGACTTGAACTAAATCGCCAAAAAAGAATTTGTACTCAATATCAATTTGTTCTTGTTCGATGACATTTCCTTCATATTCAGAAAGTAATTTTAGTCCCGATTCCACATAAAGGCCTTCACTTTTATTCACTTCATAGACAAAATTCCCGTCGATCCACTTAACATCTGTTATTTTGCCGACGGTTCCATACATCGCTATCACGACTGTATCACCGATCTTATATTTCGGTTTTTTCCTTTTCTCCATCGTCCTCCATCCTCTCAATGATGCGCCGTGAATGATTACCATATTATATGCTGAAATCAAGCTATCGCTTACTTACTTAGAAAAGAAAAATCGCCCGTTTAGAAAAGGACGATTTGAATGGAGAATTTTGCATATGAATTATGTAAAGAAACTCGGCAAAACTAGTGGATTTTCCGGTTGAAAAAGGCTATGACAAAATGAACTCATAATTTCGGTCTTTCTTCTGTCCCCCGGTGAATACTCGCTCAAATAAGTGAATTTTTTTGTCTTCCAGAAGTAACACAGTGGAACTCCGTGTTCCATAATTTTCGCTTTTAATAAAAATGGGTGAGAGGATCCTTTCCCACTCTAACGATACTCCCGTTTTCGGAAGCCGTTCATCCGATGCAGATTCAGTCTGATAGAGAAGGCTGAAGAGGGATGGTACTAACTCTGCTGTTTTTTCATTAAGGATCTCTGCTAACCCTCTTGTGCCAATTTCCACCTTTGGCCAATTGGTGTTCAGCAGATGGTTGCTGACTCCATATATACCCGGTTCAAGCTTTTTTCGTTCCTGTTCAATATTGGAATAATAGAATAATTCATCGGCATCTCCTGCCAGGAGGTTATAGCCGGGATAAAGGTGATCATTTTCTGTTAGGTGCTCAATATAGTCCTGCATATCCCCTCTGTGTTTGAGTGCACCGGCAACGATTTCCCCTCGAGATCTTTTTCCAACTGTTGTTTCGTTTGGATTTCGATAATTGGTTAAAGCTGCAAACCGGCCGGAGCGGTTAATCCCCATCCATGTTCCCATTTTTTCAAGATCACGGCCAGCAAGAATCTCAGGATGATCCTCCCAAAAATGAACAGGAGCCGTCGGACGCTGATAGAATTCATCCCGGTTTGCAGCTACGATGAGTTTATAGACTGGATGGGTTTGAAACGCAAACAAAATTAAGCACAAGTAAAATCACCTCTCATATTAATGTTGCTCATAAGAAACATCGCCTTTTAACAGACGATGTTTACCATTGCCGATCGCGGCTATTCCCTTCAGATAAAAGATACAGTTCCCACACTTCATCAAAAGTGGACATGCTTTCCAAATAATGTCCGTTTAGTTCCAGGTAAGAGCTTATTTCATCATAATCCTCGGAAATTTTCGGAAAACTGTGATCATGATAGGCGTGATTGGCAAAAGCACTTATAGGATCTTTTGCTGATGGGTGCCTGTATTTCATAAGAAAATGGTAGAAGGATTTACGCATAAGAAGACGCCTTTCTATTTAAAATCATGATAAATGTATTAGAAATACTATAACGAATCCGATAAATATCGTCTAGTTTTCTTGCTTGCCTATTTAAAAATCAAAATAATTTCTTTTCAGCAGCCTTGGCATCAGCCTTAAGTCTTGATAACGGATTTGTTTCCCAATTTTCTTTGTATCTATTAGTAACAATTGATCCTCGATTTCTTTAACAATCCGCTCAAGAAGATAGGAAATGCGACAGTCCCGACAAACAACCATCGGGGTCTCGCTAATTTCAATTGCTCTTGTACCATCAGGCAGTTCCCAATAAACCGGCTCATGGCTAAATTCAACATTTTGACTGCTGCACCAGTCACATTTTTTCACCTCCATATAAATCCCCGCCTATTCCTGATCAGTCTTATTTGATTTGTTTGGTTCAGCTGTCGCTTCTTTCTTGGTCATGGCTTGAAACTTCTTTTCCTTGAGCTCATCCCTTTTCGCCCGTTTATCCTTTAGACTTGTATGAGATGGGTCTTCAGCATAATATTTCCTCCGATTTAATCTATTTAATCCATCAGGAACTAAATTAAAATGCTGATCGTTTATGATACCGGAAATCCCTGCGGTTGATCTTTTTTCCCCCATATCAGGGAAGACTTTCTTAAAGTATTGTTCTGCTTTGTCAGGTATATAATGTTCTGGCTCAGGATAGGATGTGATCACCCCTTCATAATTTCGCAGCACCACTTTTTCTGGACTTTGCGAGATTAAATAGTTAGGCTGCAGAGCAATTTTTCCTCCTCCTCCAGGAGCATCGATAACAAATGTTGGTATAGCATAGCCGCTTGTATGGCCCCTTAATCCTTCAATAATTTCAAGCCCTTTCGAAACTGGAGCCCGAAAATGGCCAATTCCTTCTGACAAATCACATTGGTATATATAATAGGGACGGACACGGATTTTTACAAGGTCATGCATAAGCTTTTTCATGATTGGAACACTGTCATTTATCCCCGCAAGAATGACAGACTGGTTTCCGACCGGAATCCCGGCGTTAGCGAGCATTTCACAAGCCCGCTTCGATTGCTCTGTAATCTCTATCGAGGTATTAAAATGAGTATTAACCCAGATTGGATGATATTTCTTTAAAATATTGCAGAGGTTTTCGGTTATCCGCTGCGGGAAAACAACTGGCGCTCTTGTACCAATCCTTATTATTTCAACATGGTCGATTGCCCTTAAATTTTTTAAAATATATTCAAGAATTTGATCATTTATCAACAAGCCGTCCCCGCCGGAGATGAGGACGTCCCTGACTTCGGGTGTTTGACGTATATAGTTTATTGCTCCATCGAGCTGCTTTTTCGGCACTCCCATACCAATCTGCCCCGAAAAGCGTCTTCTTGTACAATATCGGCAATACATGGAACACTGATTGGTGACGAGAAAAAGTACTCTGTCCGGATAACGGTGGGTTAAGCCTGGAACTGGAGAATCCTCGTCTTCATACAACGGGTCTTCCAAATCATATTTGGTTTTATGCAATTCTTTACCAACTGGAACGGACTGCATTCGGATTGGACAGCGCGGGTCATCAGGGTTCATAAGAGAGGCGTAATAAGGAGTGATATTTAGCGGAATGGTTTTCGTAGAAATTCGGACACCTTCTTCTTCATCCAATGTTAAGTTAATTACTTTCTTCAATTCCTCCGATGTCCGAACAGTATTTGTCAACTGCCAAATCCAGTCATTCCATTCCTCCTCCGTCACATCCTTCCATAGTTCGATTTCTTTCCAGTGCCGCTTAGGTTTATACAAGGACTGTTTCATTAACATTCTCCTCCCATTACCGTTATATCCATTGTTATGCATAAAGCAGGCAAAAGGTTATTTTCGCAGCAAATGAAAATGTAAACGTTTTCATATTTTTCAAAAATAATAGGCGCTTACTGTTTTGCACCTATTATGGTGTTAGAAAAGTTAAGATGTGTTTATTATAGAGAGAAATTTACCGAACCACTTTTTACTTTGACAGATTTTTCACCCACAAGTTCATATCTTCGAGCTTGTCGTAAATATAGCAATTGTTTAATAATCTGCCGCGATAACTGTAGCCAAGCTGAAGCAAGACAGCGTTCATACCAAAAGAAAGCGCCCTTGCAATCGAATAGCAGCAATAAATCCCTTGTTTAGCCAACTCTCTTTCGAGATCCTGAAGAAGTATTTTCATTAGTCCGTATTTGCGATGCTCCGGAAGAGTAGCACAATCTGTTAATTCCGCATTTTTATATACATCATTTGTTTCTGCGGAAGCAGCGCTGACGATTTTTCCATCATATGAAAAAAAAAGATAGATGGTCCCGTCATTCATTGTTTTCTTTACATAATTCGGATCATGCAATGGGGTTGGATAAATTTGAAAAACATGCCGGTATAAAGCTGCAAGCTCATCGGCGTTTTTTTCATCAGCTCGCTTAATCTGATATTCCCTCGGGAGTACTTTTTCTTTGGAATGTTTACCTTTATGAATCTCGTCAATAATCCGATCCTCCGTTATCCAATATTCATTTTTTCTTCTCTCGGGTGAAAAATATTTTACGCAAAAATAGGCGTCCGAACCCATAAAATAACCGTCAGCGACTGCTTCAATCTGAAACCCCTTTTCAATAAAACAAAAAAGATGTTCACGGCGAACTTTAAAGATTAATTTCTCAGCATGATGATCATGGGCCATTTGTTCTGCTTTTTGAAGCAAAAGGAAGGTGTTTCCCCGATAATCATCAATTCGAATTCTTTTATTAAATGGGTCAAGACAAATTTGCAAAAAGAAAAATTCATTTTCGATTGTTATCGTTTTCGCTGCTTGATTCATTGAAGTTACTCCTTTATCTTTTGGAACGTTTATTAACAGCAAACCGTTATCGCCTCTTCCAATACATCAAATCCTTCCATTAATTGTGCATCTGAAATGACAAGCGGTGCCAAGAGACGAATCACATTGCCATATAATCCTGCTGTCATAATGATAAGCCCTCTCTTATGTGCTTCCTTAACGATTGCTAGAACCATTTCTTTATTAGGCTCCTTGGAATGGGTGTCTTTTACAAATTCAAGCGCACACATTGCTCCAATATGACGCACTTCTCCAATCTGGGGATATTTCCCTTGAAGAAATTCAAACCGTTTTTGAAATGCCTTGCCTATTTGTTCTGCTCGTGCCAGTAAGCCCTCCTTCTCAATTATTTTAATTACCTCAAGAGCTGCCACGCAGCCAAGTGGACTGCCGCCAAATGTTCCGCCAATTTCTCCAACATTTGCTGCATCCATTATTTCTGCTCTGCCCGTCACCGCACTGATTGGGATTCCAGCCGCTATTGATTTTGACATTGTCAGCAAATCCGGAACCACATCAAAATGTTCAGAAGCAAACATTTTTCCGGTTCGCCCAAATCCAGTTTGAACTTCATCAGCGATAAACAGAATTCCATTTTGTTCACAAATGCTTTTCACTCCTTTAACAAAGCGGCGGGAAGGGATCACAAATCCGCCCTCCCCCTGAACTGTCTCCATGAGGACTGCGGCAATCTCTTCAGGAGGAACCTCGCTTTGAAAAAAGGTTTGAAACTGATCTAATAACATTTGGTCTAACGTTTCAGGATTGGAAAATTCAGAACGATAATAGTACGGATAAGGCCATTTATAGGTTTCGGGAACAAACGGTCCAAAACCATATTTATACGGTTTGACCTTACTTGTTAACGACATCGACATATATGTCCTGCCATGAAAGCCTCTTTCGAAGGATATTACAGCTTTGCGGCCAGTATATTTTCTTGCGATTTTCACCGCATTTTCTACTGCTTCCGCACCGCTGTTTAAAAAAAAGGTCTTTTTAGGATGATTGCCCGGGGTAATCCGATTTAATTGTTCCGCCAGTTCGATATACGGTTCATACATCATCACATGAAAGCTGGGATGCAAGTACTTGTCAATTTGACGGTGTAATGCTTCAACAACCTTAGGCGGACAATGCCCTGTATTCATTGAGCCAATTGCTCCGGCAAAATCGATAAATGTATTGCCATCCACATCCGTTAATAATGCCCCTTCACCTTTTGAGGCAAAGGTTTCGATTGTGTTAAAGGGGCCCTGCGGCACGTTTTCCAATTTTCGAGCATATAGTTTTTTGGCTTCCGGGCCCGGAAAATCTGTTTTTATCCGAATCGATCCCATGACTGCACCTCCTTTAATTCGATGCTTCGCACCATTTTATTAAGGTCAAAGCGATAATCTCACTGGTCTGGTACATTTCTTCAAGGATGATATGTTCATTTGCATCGTGTGCGGCTTCCGTCTTCCCAGGACCAAAGATGATTACCGGCACCTTTGCGATATTAGAAAGAATTCCCCCGTCCGTTCCCCATGGACTTGCTTCAATGATAGGTTTTTCTTTTTTAACCTTCTGATAAGATTCATAAACAACAGTTTGAAGAGGGTGATCTTCTTTAATACTGCCCGGAAGCCACCTGGCACCAAACCATTCAAGTTGGAGAGGGTTCTCATTCAGCCATTCGTCATGATTGGCAAGGACAGTAAGGCAATTTTCCATTTCCTTTTGAGCGGAATCGATTGATTCATCCGGCGAAACCCCCATTCTCCCCTCAATAACCGCATGATCAGGAACCGATGATGGCCACTCTCCGCTAATTATTTTCCCTATATTAATAGGAATCGGAATCGGAATTTTTTTATATAGAGGGTCGCTGATTTTTTCATTTCGTTTTTTTTCTAATTTTTGTAACTCCTGAATGACGATAGCTGCCTTTTCAATGGCACTGACGCCTTCATACCTTGTACCTCCGTGTGCCGCCTTTCCTTTCACTGTAATGCGAAACCACATTGACCCTTGCTGCTTCGGGAAGATTTTCATATTCGTAGGTTCGGGTATGATAGCTCCATCAGCTCGATATCCCTTTAATACAGCTGCAAGAGTACCGGCTCCCCCGCTCTCTTCTTCAATCACACTTTGAAAAATAACATCACCTTTTAAGCGGATGCCCGAAGAGATCAAAGATTCAAGTGCCATAAGCAGCGCGACTGTTCCGCCTTTCATATCTGTTGAGCCCCTGCCAAAAAGAGTTCCATCCTCAATATGACCGCTAAACGGATCATGCTTCCAGTTTTGTTCATCACCAACTGGAACGACATCTATATGACTGTTAAGGATGATGGATTTCCCGCCGCCAGTTCCTCTTAAAACAGCCGCCACATTGGGATTTCCGCAAAATTCCTTGCGGTCGCAAAAATAGGCAGGATGCTTAACTAACTCCTTAAGGTCAATTTCCCAAATATCCAATTCAAGTCCAAGCTGCCGGCATTTCTCGATGATAATGGCCTGAGCGCTGCTTTCATTGCCTCTTAAGCTATTTTCCTTAACCAGTAGTTGCAGTAATCTTGCTCCTTTATGTTTGTTCTCCTTATACCATTTTCTTATTCGATCCTCGTATTCCTTCATATCGCCCACTCCCTTGGAAAGCTAATAAGGAATTTTCCGAAAAGTTTCAGGGATTTGATAATCAGCATTTGTGTTATTTCGCACCGTTAATTCATCAAACGGTGCGAAAAGCTCCATTAACCATAAAACTCCATTTGAGATTTTAAACACAGCCATCTCCGTAATGATCATATCAACACAGGAACTGGCTGTTAACGGCAAAGAACAGTTTGCAACAATTTTTGGTGCTCCGTTCTTCTCACACTGATTCATTACCACAATAACCCGTTTTGCTTTCTGGGCCAGTTCCATTGCTCCGCCCATCCCCGGTACTTTTTTCTTTGGAACAATCCAATTGGCAAGATCCCCTTTTTGACTGACCTGCAAAGCTCCCAAAATAGTGATGTCTATTTTGCCGCTCCTGATGATGCCAAATGCAGTGGAGCTGTCACAATAAGATCCCCCTTTTATCAGAGTGACTGGAAATCCTCCGGCATTACACAAATTCTCATCCTCAAACCCTGTTTGGGGGCTGGGTCCCATTCCAACAATGCCATTTTCCGCATGCAACATCACAGGCAATTCCTTTGAAAGATGATTTGGTACTAGAGAGGGAATACCAATCCCAAGATTAACGAGCATCCCGCTTTGAATTTCCTCTGCAGCCCGCTTCGCAATCCGATTCCTCTCATCTATTTCCACGCCCATTTCCAATTTACCCCCTTCGAAGCGACCACATAGTCAACAAATACACCTGGGGTTACGATTTCCTCAGGATTCAAATTACCAACCGGTACAATCTCCTCTGCCTCAGCAATCGTTATCCTTCCTGCCATGGCAACAAGAGGATTGGTGTTCCGCGCACTTTTGTCATAGATCAGGTTCCCATAAGAATCAGCCTTTTTTGCATAAACAAGCGAAACATCGGCGGTTAAGGCTGTTTCAATCAGATAGGCTCTGCCGTTCAACGTGATTTTTTGTTTGTTATTGGCAACTGTTTCATTATCAATTCCAACATCTGTTACAACCGCAGCAAGGCCTGCCCCTCCAGCCCGGATCCTTTCGGCAAGTGTGCCTTGCGGAGAAAATTCAACCGAAAGTTTTCCAGTATTCATCAGCTCTCCGGCAATTGGATTAGACCCAATATGAGAAACAATTATTTTTACAGCTCTCCCATTACTGATTAACTTTCCAATCCCAATATCGGGAAAGCCACTGTCATTGCCAATAAGAGTGAGCTGCCTTACTCCTTTTTGAATCATTACATCTATCAATGAAGGAGGGGTTCCAACACCTCCAAAGCCGCCGAACATGACGGACATCCCATCATTAAAAAATGGCATAACTTTCTCAAGCTTTGTAACCTTTCCAAATGGATTTTCCATGATGCCCCTCCATCATTTTTGGTTCCTCAAAAAGGCAGCAAATGTATGATTCAAAAGCAAAATCAATTCCTCCATTTCCCCTTCAGTAATGGTCAATGGCGGGGCAATAATGATCGCATCGCCATTGACCCCATCCATCCCAGCACATGCGGGATACAGTAATAAACCGTTTTCTTTGGCAATGGAGATGATTTTATCCGTTATCTTTTCCTTCCTTGAAAATGCGGTTTTATTTTTTTGATCCGATACAAATTCCACCCCTATCAATAAACCTCTTCCTCGGATATCACCGATAAATGAATAGCGGGATTTTAAGGTTTCAAGCTGAGTTATTAAAAACTTGCCTTTACTTTCTACATGTTGGATAATTTTATTTTTTTCCAAGTATTCAATTACTGCTAACGAAACTGCGCAAGATTGGGGATTGGCGCTTAACGTGTGGCCGCTCATAATTGATTTCGTTCCAGAAAGGATTGGCTCCATTACACGATCGCTGGCAACTGCACATGCAATCGGAGTATATCCTGCACCCATTCCTTTTCCAAATGCTATGATATCCGGAAGTACATCCCATTGCTCGATAGATAAAAGGGTTCCAGTTCTTCCAAATCCGGTCATGACCTCATCGGCAATAAATAAAATATGATGTTTTTCACAAATGCTTTTTATCACTTTAAAATAATCCTTTGGGGGAGCAATTGCCGCACCTGCTGCACCGATTACCGGTTCTGCGATAAAGGCGGCAATATTCATTTCTCCAATCCGGCTAATGGCAGTTTCCAGTTCCTGCGCACAAAGATATCCGCAGGCAGGAGCCTCGAGCTGGTATGGACAGCGGTAACAGTAAGGAGGGTGAATAACTGGCAAGTCTTCTAAGAGGGGAACAAATCGAGCTCTTCTTAATGGATGACCAGACATTGAAAGCGCTCCCAAAGTTATTCCATGGTAACTCACCCATCGCGATAATACCCTCGTCTTTGTAGAAACACCTTTTTCCTGCCAATATTGAATGGCCATTTTCATTGCTGTCTCTGTTGCTTCCGAACCGCTGTTTACAAAAAAGCACCAATTGAGGTCCCTAGGTGTCATGGCTGCTATTTTTTCGGCCAATGCTTCTGCTGCTTCACTTGTAAATTGGGATCGGTAGACAAAGGAAACCCGTTTTGCCTGATGGAGCATCGCTTCAATGATTTCATCCACTCCATGGCCGATATTCGCTGTAACGGCACCTGATGCTGCATCAATATATTTTTTTCCTTTATCGTCAAATAAATAGATCCCTTTGCCATAATCAATAACCGGATAGATTTCATCAAGCACCGGTTTTATCAAAAATGAATGTTTCATGGGCCGCCCTCCTCCTGTGTCAAATCAACGAGGATATTATAGTAAATTGTATGAAGCTGCTTTTAATTCTTGCATTTTTTATTTTTTGACCAATAAAGAAAACTCGCCGATTGGCGAGCCTTAAAGGCGAAGACAGAGGCTTAGTTGCACTTATGCGTAAAAGGAAAGTCTAAATTTCAAAAAAAAATTTTAGACTTCCTTTTAGCCAAAAAACAGGTGCGCAGCCCGCACCTGTTTCTATTTTTGTTCAATGCTAATGGTTATGTCTGTTCCGAATCCCGAAATGACTGCCTCAGCTCCATACGGAATGGTTGCAATTGGCTGAACATGTCCAAAATTGACATTGGCAATCACGGGAATTCCAGCTAATTCTCCTTTATCAGCAATAATTTTTCTTAGTGCCGCTTCGGTGACATTTGATGCTGTTTGAAAGCGCCCAATCATGATCCCTTTAATCTTGGAAGCATCAGGCAACTGCAGCAATGATTGAAGATCACGGTCAAACCTTTGCGGATGTGATTCCTCATCCTCATCAATAAATAAAATGGCATTTTCCAGCGAAGGCATATATTTTGTTCCCTGCAATAGATTAAGAGTCGACAATGTCCCGCCAACCAATTTGCCTTCCGCTCTTCCTTCCTGTATGACCGAATATCCTGCTGACTGTATGTACGTTCGGTCCTCCTGTTCCAAATGCCATGGATCCTCACTCCAGGTCTGTGAAGGCTCAATCTCTAACGGAGCATCATTTGTCACTGCCTCTATAAAAGACTGCAGAGTATAGTCTGCCCCATGCTTTATACCGAAGCTCGAGAAAAATGGACCATAATAGGTGATTAAACCCGTTTTTTTATAAATGGCGCCATGAAGAGCCGTAATATCACCATACCCGCAAAATATCTTTGGATTTTCACGAATCAAATCAAAATCAATATGGGGTAATAATTGGTTGGTATGGTACCCTCCAAGTCCGGCGATAATTCCTTTTACATTAGGGTTCTGGAACGCGTCATGCAGGTCTTCAATGCGTTGTTCAATTGATGTTGTGAAGAACTCATTATGATCATAAACATGCTTTCCAAATGTTACAGTAAATCCAAGCTGTACAAACCGGTCTGTTGCTAATTCAATTTGTTTTTCTTTTACAAGCGCCAGGCTTGTCGATGGGGCAATGACTCTGATTTCGTCACCGGGCGCTAATCGTTTCGGCAGCATTCATTCTCCCTTCTTTCCTTCAACGATTTTGGATAGCTTTTATCACACAAAAACCCGCTTTGCACGCGGGTTTAGGCATGAATGCTTTCCTTCATTCATTTCGTTTTTGTTTTTTCAATAATATCACGGGCAATCCAAACGCCGCAAGCGCTAGCCTGGGCAAGGCCTCGTGTAATACCGGCACCATCCCCGCCAACATATAGGCCGCTGATTTCCGTTTCAAACCGGTCATTCAGCCTTGGACGTGCTGAGTAAAACTTCGATTCCACCCCATAAAAAAGAGTGTGTTCGGAGGCAAGTCCAGGAGTAACGTGATTCAGTGCTTCTGTCATTTCAACTAAACTTTTCAAAGTATTATATGGGAGAACCAAGCCTAAATCACCTGGGACGGCTTCTTTCAAGGTTGGTTCGATAAAGCCCTCTTTAATCCGTTTTTCAGTAGATCTTCTGCCTTTAAGAAGATCGCCGTATTTTTGGACAATTAACCCTCCATTTGAAAGGGCATTTGCCAGCTTTGAGATCGCATGGGCAAATTCATTCGGCTTATCAAACGGTTCAGAAAAAGTATGCGAGACAAGAAGCGCAAAATTTGTATTATTGCTTCCCAACTTTGGATCCCGATAGGCATGGCCATTGGCAAGCATTGTCCCCGTGTGATTTTCAACAACGACATGTCCTGATGGGTTGCTGCAAAAAGTTCTGACCCTCGTTCCCACAGATGTATTAAAGATAAACTTCCCTTCATAAAGATTTTCATTAATTTCCTGCATAACGATATTAGACGTTTCTACACGGACACCAATATCCACCTGGTTATTGATCATCGAAAGTCTTCTTGATTTTAAAAGGTCTGCAAGCCACTTTGAACCATCCCGGCCCGGTGTAATAACAACCTTTTCAGCAAAAATCTTTTGGTCATTCTTCTTCAATTGGACACCAACGACTTTATAGCCATCTGCCGCCTTCTCGGTAATTAAATCTTCTACTTCTGTTTTAAAGGACATTTCCACTTTATCCTTTAAATATTCATAAATGCTTTTTAAAATTTCAAGATTTTGTTCCGTTCCTAAATGGCGGACTTGAGCGCGCAATAGCTTTAATCCCGCCGCATATCCTCTTCGTTCAATTTCTCTGACTTTATCTGTCATTGGATCTGTAATACTTGTTGTTGCTCCATGCTTTAAATTGATATCATCGACATAGCGGATTAACTCAACTACTTTTGAATCAGGAAGATATTCCGTCATCCAGCCGCCAAATTCGCTGGTAATATTAAATTTCCCATCAGAATAGGCGCCGGCACCGCCAAATCCATTTGTGATTGAACAGGCGGGAAGACAGCCTGCATAGTCTTTCTTGCCTGACGGAGCGGGACATTTTTCAATTTTCTTTTGCAGAATTGGACAATTTCTCAGGTAGATATCATGTCCTTTATCAATTAGTAAAACCTTCGCGTTTGGCATCTTAAGTGTAAGTTCGTAACAAGTAAATATTCCCGCTGGGCCTGCCCCAACTACAATCACATCATATCTTGAATCCATTGTCCAAACCCTCCAAGAAGTTATTTCATATTATTGTTGTAATCTCGACTTGAACTTTCATAATTTTTGGATTAATTTTTCATTTAAGGATGATTTTGATTTTTGAAAATCACCATTCGTAATTATAGCATCCCCATTTGAATTATTCAACAAAAATACGAACTATAACAATAATCATCAAGTTAATGTTCGTGAATAAATAGGTAAAATACTAATTAATAAAAAAAACGCCCTTTTTTGAGCGTCTAATCTTAACTTTCCTTAATCTTTATTTTGCAAAAACATATCTTTGTATTGTAAAAATCCCTTTTCCTCCAGCTCTTCAACAGGAATAAATTTTAATGAGGCTGAATTAATACAATAACGCAGCCTTGTTGGTCCCGGTCCGTCATTAAATACATGCCCCAAATGGGAATCTGCTGTTTTGCTCCTTACCTCTGTCCGAATCATATTATGGCTAAGATCCTGTCTTTCGATTACTTCATCCTCATCGATCGTTTTCGTAAAACTTGGCCATCCGCAGCCAGAATCAAATTTGTCTAGCGATGTGAATAATGGTTTGCCGGAAACAATATCCACATAGATTCCCGGTCTTGATTCATTCCAATATTCGTTTTGAAATGGGGGCTCTGTTGCACTATTTTGGGTTACTTCATATTGAATGGGCGTTAATTCTTTTCTTAAACGGGATGGGTCTTTAAAATTCATCTTTGTTCCCCCAGTGTTTTTTAATAAATGATGCCCGGCCTGAGCCGACATGGTAAGCTTCATAATGCACAGGGTTCTTTCTATAGTAATATTGGTGATATTCTTCTGCAGGATAAAATGGCTGCGCGGGAAGGATCGGTGTTACAATCGGTTTTGAAAAGCGTCCGCTTTTTTCCAGCTTTTGCTTTGATTCTTCTGCAAGTTCCTTTTGCCATTCATTTTGATAAAAAATAGCAGTTTGATAGGATTTCCCCCGGTCATAAAATTGTCCGCTGGGATCTGTTGGGTCAATTTGCTGCCAGAATAAATTCAATAATTGTTCATACGGAAAAAGATCCGGGTCAAAAGTAATTTGAACCGCTTCGTAATGTCCTGTTATTCCGGAGCATACCTGTTCATACGTGGGACATTCGACTGTCCCCCCCGTGTAGCCGGAAATAACTTCAATGATACCCGGCTGCTGATCAAATGGTTTAACCATACACCAAAAGCAGCCCCCGGCAAAGACCGCTTTTTCAAACTTATTTTCCATCTTTTTCACCACCACCACAGTTTTAACCCATTATAACAAAGCGGGATATGAAAGAAAATTTAACAGCACAGTATTAGAAATAAACTGTCACCCGCCCCGGCCCTGTTGAATAAACATGGTATCAGCACAATCAGGGGGTGAGGATGTTAAGGAGATACCTTTTGTCCAAGTGGGGAAGATCTTATTTACTCGCCTTCACTAGAGATAGTCTGTTGATTTATGAAATTCTGGCTGATGTTCCTTTGGGAGAATCTAAAATGCGTTTCCTTCATCTAGCCGCTGAAACACCTCCTCTTGATTTAGCTGTAAAAAATCGGGATATTGTGTTTCCAAATGTCTTATTTCAGGGCATCACTGAGTACTTGGGATTAACACCAATGACTGTGGATCTTGAACTGAGAATCTCTGGCAGCAAACAGGTGGTACTGCCTCTCGATAGGCTTCAATTTAAAGCAAATGAATCCTACACACTGGCACTTCTTGGCTCCCTACATGAAGGGCTTGAACTATTAATGATAAATGAGCAATCCTCTTAAGACGGTTTCACCGTCTTTTTTCCGTTCATCCGTTCAAAGGTTTGGATAATTCCTTGACTTCCTGCAAGGAAACTACAATAATCAAATTTAGAAAAATGGATTGAGAGGAGATGGCAAAATGGAGCTGCCATCCGAATTTATCGGTAAAATGAAAGGACTTTTACAATCGGATGCTGATGATTTTTTTCATACATACGATCTTTCAAAAAAGAGCGGATTACGGATAAATCCCCTTAAAATAAGCAGTGCAGAGTGGGAACGTTTTTCCCCGTTTGAATTAGAAACAGTACCATTTGTTCAAAACGGCTATTATTACCTGGCCGAAAAAGATCAGCCTGGAAAACACCCCTTTCATGCTGCAGGCTTATATTATATCCAAGAACCAAGCGCCATGTTTGTTGCTGAACAGCTTTCACCTAAACCAGGAGAACGGGTTCTTGATTTATGCGCTGCCCCAGGCGGGAAATCTACTCAGCTTGCGGGAATGATGAACCAAAGCGGGATTTTAATCTCTAATGAAATCCATCCGAAACGTGCAAAAGCACTCTCTGAAAACATCGAAAGACTTGGAATTACCAATGCGCTCGTGACAAACGAAACTCCGGAACGGCTTGCGCAAAAGTTTCCGGGCTATTTTGATAAGATTCTTGTCGATGCCCCTTGTTCTGGTGAAGGTATGTTTCGAAAAGATGAGGAAGCGGTCCAATATTGGAATCAAGAACACGTCCTTTCCTGTGCAAAACAGCAAAAAAACATTTTAGATGCAGCCTATCATATGTTAAAACAAGGGGGAATCATCGTTTATTCCACCTGTACGTTTTCCCCTGAAGAAAATGAACAGACCATTGAAGCCTTTTTAAACAGATATCCTGATATCAAAATGGAGAAAATTCTGAAGCCGGAAGGCGTTGAAGGCGGGAGACCCGGATGGTCCATTCATCACGATGAAAGGCTCGTTGATACAGCAAGATTGTGGCCTCACAAACTCGGAGGAGAAGGGCACTTTGTAGCTAAAATGAAAAAAACGGCACAAACGGAGCCAGTGGCCGTACCCAATGCAACAGCAAATGTCAGCGAAAATTTATTAAAAGACTTTCGGCTCTTTTGTAAAGATACTTTGAATGGAATTAAATTCCATCACCTCTATTTATTTAACCAACAATTGTATTCACTTCCTGCCGATTGTCCGCAATTTCAAGGTTTAAGAATTCTTCGGGCTGGTCTTCATCTCGGAGAATTGAAAAAAAACAGGTTTGAACCCAATCATGCCTTGGCCTTGTCATTAAAGGCGGAAGATGCCGTCCATACTTTGCCGCTTTCTTCAGAGGAACTGCAATGGTTTCACTATTTAAAAGGAGAAACATTCACAACGGGCCATGACAGAGGATGGACACTCGTGACAATTGACGGATTTTCGCTTGGGTGGGGAAAGGAAGCAAAAGGGGTTCTTAAAAACTTTTATCCGAAAGGATTAAGGATTCAAAATTAATAAGGTTTCGAACCTCTTCCATATCATTTCCATTTTAAAATGATCGATTAAATAAGGTGCCCTAAAGGAAGGCACCTTATTTTACAGGGACTAATAATGTTATGGCAATATGATTATTTTTTAGGTCAAATTTATTCGCCTTGACTTTAATTCCGCTATTAAGTTTCAAGCTCTGCATATGAATATAGATTAACTTATTATTCGGCCTGATCTCTACACCCTCAGGCAGCTTATAATTGTCCCTGATCACTTTTAGAACATAGGCAACCGGTAAGTGCATGCTCCCTATTGAAATCGATTTTTGATTAAGAACTAAATCGCCATTCGGCAGCGCTTCGGGTTCAAAAGTAAGCTTCATATTTAGCTGTTCACTAAAAAAAGGTATTGCCCCATATAATTCCACTTCATCGCCTAAGTGAATCGTATAGTCTGCAGGGGAATTTGCTGTTTCTTTTTTCAAATAATGATTGATTAATTTGTTTAAATCCTTCTTATTTGACTGAACTAAGAAAGAAACAAACTCTCCCTTATTTGTTTTTACGTTTGGCCTCTCTGTCTCATTGGATGGTACTTGCAGCAAGACAAATAATATGACAACAACAAGTACATTGATTCCCAAGAGAATGAAAAACCCTTTCTTCCAGCTGTTTTTCATTTTTTTGAATTCTCCTCTTTACTAACCATATACGCTTTCTTTTCCAGTTCAGGCAAGGCCCTCTCTTCGATTGAAGCATAGAGTCTATCGGCAATTAATTGGTATCCTCGATCATTGGGATGAAAATGGTCGGTGTACAAAAGATTCTTGTCTGAATTCGTAAACAAATCTTCGATATCAACAAAATACGCATCCGGATAATTTGATACGACCGTCTGACTCGCTCTATTCCAATCCTCAACGATTTGGTTAAGTTCCTTAATATTGGAAAAGTACTTCATAAAAGGATTATAAATACCAACTAAAATAATTGAAACTCTTGGATTTTCCTGGGTGATTCTATCAAAGATTTGCGTTAAATGGCTGATATATATTTCTTTTTCTTTTGTAAACGCTGAAACCTGAAGATTTGAGATATTTTCCTGAACCACCTGCATGATATCGTTACCGCCAACGGTAATGATTACCATATCGGCACTCTTGACCATTTTTTTTATTTCCGGGGACTGCAGTCGTTTTAAAAGCTGCGTTGTTACATTTCCTTTGACGCCATAGTTATGGAATTCCACTTCGCTGATTCCTTTATCCTGTTCAAGTTTTTTCTTTAAATATGGCAAATATCCTCCCTGTTGGGTGCTGTCCCCTACTCCTTGGGTTAAGGAGTCCCCTGCAGAAACTACCGTAATCCTTCTAGGAAAAAAATCACCAGGGATCTGCTTAAAAACCTGTACAGACGTTTTCCTAATGGGCTGTTTTTTCCAATCTGCACTGCCGCAAGAAGCTAACAAAATAGCTGAAACCATCAGCAGAGTGAATACCTTTCTCATCCTATCACCTGCCCTCCAAACTAGAGTTATTATAACACGAGAATAATATTTCCAAACATATCCTTAACATAAAAAAATAGACCTTTCCTAAATAAAAGGTCTATTGCAGCGCTTCAATATCTTTGATGATTTCGTCAAATGGAACTTTATTAATTCCAGTATAATATTTTTTTATTCTGCCGTCTGGTCCAACTAAATAAAAACTTGTTCCATGAACAACTTGGTCACCCTGTGATGGTTTTTTTACAAACGTTTTAAAACTGTTTTTTGCAAATATTTCAATATAATCCTGCGAATATCCCGTGAGGAACTTCCAGCTTGCTTGGTCTGCATTGAATTTCTTTGCAAACTCCGAAAGCTTTTGCGGTGAATCAACGGTTGGGTCAACGCTAAAGGAGACAAACTCAACATTTTTGATTCCTTTTTCTTTGATCATTCCTTGAAGTTTAACCATATTCGCTGTCATCGGCGGGCAGATGTCGGTACAACTCGTGAAAATAAAATCGGATATCCAGACTTTCCCTTTTAATTCTTTTAATGCAAAAGATTTATTGTTCTGATCCGTAAAGACAATATCATCCCGTATCGGCCAATCCACTGCATTCTTAATATCACCTTGGCAGGCTGAAAGAAGGAGCGTACTGATCAATAATACTAAATATACAAACCTAAGTTTCATTCAATCACCTATATTTCATACTAATAGTCTAGTGATTATTTTAGCAAAAAAACAAACAAGATGAAAGAAAATATTTTTTAAAGTTTGAATATTTAGTTATTATTCGAAATAGTACATAAGTGCAAGGGCTCCCGCACCAGTATGTGTACAAACAATTGAGTTTGTATAATCAATTTCGACATGATTGAATCCTGTTCGATCGAAAATGCTTTCTTTTATTTTCCCGGCAAGTTCTGCCGCTTCAGCATGGGCAATTCCAACACCAAGAATGGTTCTTCCTGTGACGTCTTCTGCAAACTGATTGACGAAAAATTTTATGACTTGAGTATAGCTGCGAACCTTCGTAACCGGATGATATTCGGCTCCCTCAAGTGAAGCTATTGGTTTTATATTCAGCAGGGAACCTAGAAAAGCTTTTCCTTTCCCGATTCGTCCTCCTTTTACAAGGTTATCAAGTGTATCAACCATTATATACAATCTCGTATTGGATCGAATCTTTTTTAAGCGGTCAATGATTTCTTCCCGGCTCTTGCCCTCCATCGCCATGATTGCCGCTTCTTTGACTTGAAATGATAGTGCTTTTGAAATAAATTGTGAATCGATTACAGTAACGTTCGTTTGAGACATTTTCGCCGCAGATTCAGCTGATTGAACCGTTCCGCTCATTTTGCTCGTCATATGGATCGAAATGACCTCGTATCCTTCTGCACCAAGCTGCTCATATAGACGATGAAAAACACCTGCTGACGGCTGGGAAGTTTTGGGAAGTTCTTCTGATTCATTCATCATTTTTATAAAATCCGCCGGGTTTAATTCTTCCCGGTCTAAATATGTCTTCCCATTAATGGTTACTGATAAGGGAACAACCTCAATACCGTACTTTTCGACTATTTCTTTCGGCAAATCGGCTGTGGAATCTGTAACAATTTTAATTTTGCTCATCCACTCACTCCTAATAAATCAATACCTCCGTATTATACAGTTTATCCATGTTTAAGGATATATACCTTATTACTTCATGGAAAAAGAGCACCAGTAAGGGTGCTCTCATGACCATTTATGGAATATCATTCCTTTTCTGGTTTTGATTACTAGATAAACCTTTCAGCCATATGAATAAAGGCTTAACAGATCCGTGGAAACATCGTTCCGGATAATCGAGTAAGTAAACGCTTAGATCCGAGAGGAGTTTCTAATAACAGCTGACCTTTTTGTTTTCCAGTAATGGAACCAATGACAACAGCATCTTGCCCCTCTGGAAATTCCCGTAATATATCTATCACTCGATCTTTTTCATCTTTGGCAACAATTATGATTGCTTTCCCCTCATTGGCAAGATAGAGTGGATCAAACCCCAACAGATCACAAACTCCGTGAACCTCTTTTTTTACTGGGAGGGCAGATTCATGAATCGTCATGGTCAGCTTGAAATCTTCAGCTATTTCTACTAGGGTAGTGGCAAGCCCACCTCTTGTCGGGTCGCGCATAATCCTTACACCATTTGTATGCTGCAGCACTTCTCCAAGCATGTGATTCAAGGAAGCGCAATCACTGTTGACAGGACTGCTGATCCCCAGCTCACCCCTGGCGGCAAATACCGCTACACCGTGATCACCTATCGATCCTGATATGATGATTGCATCCCCTTCCTCAAAATCAAGGGTGCAGCCAGAATTCACATCATAAATGCCAATTCCGGTTGTATTAATATATACTCCGTCTGCGCTCCCTCTTTCCACTACTTTCGTGTCACCTGCCACAATCAATACGCCTGTTTTCTTTGCTTCGTTTGCCATATCGGCCACAATTTTTTTCAAATCTGCTATTGGGAACCCTTCTTCTATGACGAACCCGCACGTCAGATAAACCGGTCTTGCCCCACTGACAGCCAAGTCATTAACAGTTCCGGCAACAGCTAATTTTCCAATTGATCCGCCCGGAAAAAAGATAGGCTTTATCACAAATGAATCGGTCGTAACAGCTATTTTATCAACAGGAATACTTAATGTTGCTGCATCAAACAATGCTGAATCATGATCACCGTATGCTTCAATAAAAACATCACGGATTAAACGATGGCTTAATTCACCGCCATCACCATGTGCTAAGCTGATAAACTTGTCCATCAAAAACTCTCCCTCATGTATTGATAGTATGCAGAGCAGCTGCCTTCAGCAGAAACCATACATGGTCCGATGGGGTTCATCGGCTGGCATGCTTTTCCAAACAGCGGACATTCATTTGGAGAAATCAAACCTCTAATAACTTCGCCACAGCGGCATTTTGTTTTTTTCGGCTCTCCAACTTCTATTGTGAACCGTTTTTTTGCATTATATTGATCATACTCCGGTTTTAAATCCAAGCCGCTATTTGGTATAATCCCAATTCCGCGCCAAGCTTCGTCACATTCTGTTAAATACTTATCCATCCAGCTGTGAATGACTTGGTTTCCTGTTTTACTGACAACTGAAGGATGGTTATTAACGATTGCGGCACAATCTTTTATTTTCAGATCCATTAATTTATAAATTCCCGAAAGCAATTCAGCCGTTTCAAAGCCTGTAATAACTCCTGAGATATGATATTCGTCAACAAGATAATGATAAGAATCCTCACCGAGGACAATGGAGACGTGTCCAGGGAGTAAAAATCCATCGAGATTGACGTCACCGGCTTCCAGCAAATATCGAAGGACCGGCTCGACGAGTTTCGTTGCCATCCAAATGGAAAAATTCTTTACATTTCTTTTTTCCGCTTCCCCTGCCATCAATGTCATAATCGGTATCGTTGTCTCAAAGCCAATTCCTAAAAAAATCACTTCTTTATCAGGATTTTCTTCCGCAACTTTTACTGCATCAACAGGAGAATATAAAACACGGATATCTTTCCCTGCTATTTTTGAATCAAGCAGCGTTTTAGAAGAACCAGGAACCCTCATCATGTCGCCAAAGGTGCAAATAATCCTGTCATCGCCTTCGGCTAATGCTATCATGGCATCAATCGAGCGCTGGTCTGTTACACATACAGGACATCCCGGACCGGAGATTAAGTTCACATATTCTCTTAAGGATTGCTTTACTCCAGTACGAGCAAGTGCCATTGTATGAGAACCGCAAACTTCCATAAAAGCAGGTTTCCGGCCAAATTTGCTTTGAAATTCTTTTGCTTTCTCAATAACAGCTTCAGCAAGAGGCTTACAAATATCCGGGTTGTTAGACTGTTTCAGAATTTCGAGCATCGACCAGTTTCCTCCATTCTGCCACGCTTTCTTTAGCATAATCTTCATCCACGATACTCATTGCTTGTCCAGCATGAACGATAACATAATCCCCTAATTTGACTTCCGGGACAAAAATAGTGCCAACCGTGGTTTGTGATCCCATAACGTCAACCACTGCACTAAATTCCATTTTCTTCACTACTCTTGCTGGTACTCCAACACACATTCTCCAGCCCTCCTTTTTGCTGCTGCAACAACTAATTGTCCGTATGATAATCCTCCGTCATTACAAGGAACCTTTTCAGGCATATATACTTGAATTCCAAGCGCGGTTAACTCAGCTGATAGTCGAATTCTTAGAAAACGGTTATGCAGGCTTCCGCCCGATAAGACAACAGTACGTTCTGATTCAGGATTATCCTGAATCAATTGCACCATTGATGCAACAATAGCTTGTACAACTGTTTCATGAAATTGGCTGCTTATTTTTTTTACATCCTTACAAGCGAGTACATTTAATGCAATTTCTTTGATCATTTGTGAAAAATCAATGGTCAGCAATTGATCCTTCTTATACAAGCTAAAAGGATAGGGTGTAACAACATCGTTCACATCAGCAAACTCAGACAACCTGATCGCAGCTTCCCCATCATAACTGGAAATTTGAGTTATTCCGCAAATAGCGCTCACTGCATCGAATAAGCGTCCGCATGTCCCGGCTTGGACCGTATTGATATTATTTTCAATCATCTTTTTTAAGATATCTATTTGAGATGCTTTGTCGTGAAAAATTTTCTTTGCCAAATCCATACCTTCTTCGCCTAAAAGCGAAATAAGCATGGATGCCGCATTCCTCCAGGGTTCCCGAATGCATTTTTCACTTCCCGGAAGAGGAGTATAGTGTAAATGCCCCATTCGTTTAAAGCTTCCTGCATCACCGTAGAAGATTTCAAATCCCCATATTTTCCCGTCTAACCCGTAGCCCGTACCATCAAGAATGATCCCAAATGTATTTCCTTTGATCCTGTGTTCGTCAATACAAGCTGCCATATGCGCATGATGGTGCTGGACTTTCAGAACTGATTCGAATTGATACTCTCTAACGAGATGATGGGCAGAATAACCGGGATGTTCATCTACGACTGCAATCGACTTCGGTGTTTCAATCCATTTTAATAGATGCTCCAGTTCATTTTTAAAGTGAGCAATCGTTTCCATGTTTTCCAAATCTCCGATATGCGGCCCGATAAAGATTTGATGATTTCTGCCGATTGTAAAAGTTGTCTTTTGCTGTCCGCCAAAAGCAACAATTCCGCTCACATCCTGCTCCGTAACAAACGGGTCAGGAACATATCCTCTTGACCTTCTTAAAAAATCCATTTTCCCATTATTCACCTGCACAACAGAATCATCAACAGGATGAAGAATTTCACGGTTATGGACAAGATAATATTCGGCAATACCATCCAGGTAAGTGATTGCTTCCTCATCCCGATATAGAATTGGCATTCCAGATGGATTAGCACTTGTCATGACAAGATATGGCAACTTCGGGTCAGAAAACAGCAAATGATGAAGTGGAGCATACGGCAGCATGATACCGATTGTTTTCATTCCCGGTGCAACACTGTCTGCAAGCGAGTAGGAATCATTTTTATCCAGGATGACGATCGGAGCTTCCGGACTTTTGAGTAACGACAGCTCGACGTCTGATATTTCGGCAATTTCTTCTATGATATTAATGTTTGCTGCCATTATCGCAAGCGGTCTCTCCGGCCGATTTTTCCGCTTTCTCAATGCTGCAACAGCATCGTTATTTCTCGCATCACAGCAGAGATGATAGCCACCAATTCCTTTAATGGCAATAACAGCCCCGGTTTTTAATAAAGCAATTGTTTCTTGCACCGGTTCCTTTACCGCCATTTCCTGACCTTTGCTGTCTAACAGCTTTACCTGTGGCCCGCACTCCGGACATGCTATCGGCTGAGCATGATGGCGCCGGTTGGAAGGATCCTCATATTCCTTTTTGCACTCTGGGCACATTGGAAAATTTTTCATTGTTGTGTACGGCCGATCATATGGCAGTTCCTCAATGATTGTATAACGCGGCCCGCATTGCGTACAGTTAATAAATGGATATTGGTAACGAAAATCTTCCGGGTCGTTCATTTCTTTCAAACAATCATCGCAAACAGCAGAATCAATGGGGATAACCAGCATGGATGTCCCGCTTCGCTCGCTCTCAATGATTGTGAATTGGCTACAGTTTCGAAATTCTGCTTCCTGAACAAGAATTTCGTCAATTTTTGAAAGTCTCGGGGATTGTTTTTGTAAATCTCTCAAGAAATTCCCGATTTGATCCATTTCTCCTTCAAGATGGATTTTAACTCCATCCATATTATTCTGAACGGTTCCTTTTAATCGGTAACGGTGCGCAAGCTGAAATACAAACGGCCGAAACCCAACCCCTTGCACTCTTCCTCTTACTGCTGCCTTTACTGCTGTAAGCATCGCTCATAAGCTCCTTCAATCCAAGCGAACCAGTCATGCAGCCCTTCATTTGTCCTAGCGGAAAGGGTTATTAACTGTGATTGAGGATTGATTTCTGCCAAATCCTTTCTTGCTTCTTCTACACTAAAATCGAGGTAAGGAAGCAAATCAATTTTATTCAATAACACTAATTCGGTCCGCATAAACATTTGCGGATATTTAGGGATTTTATCATTACCTTCAGGAACACTTAATACAGCAACTTTATGGTTTTGCCCTAAATCATACCCCGAAGGACAAACCAAGTTTCCTACATTTTCGATGAAGAGAATATCATATTCTTCAAGATCAAACTCGCCTAAACAAGCAGCAATCATTCTCGCATCCAGGTGACAGCCGCCATGTGTGTTGATTTGAACCGCTTTTGCTCCCATTGCACGGATCCGGTCGGCGTCTTTTTCTGTTGCTAAATCGCCCTCAATCACGGCAATTCGATACTTTCCGGATAATGCTTTAACGGTTTCTTCGAGCAGTGTGGTTTTCCCAGCACCAGGTGAACTCATCAGGTTAATGACAAGGGTTTTGGTACTTTCAAAAAGCTCCCGATTGAACTCAGCTGCCTTATTGTTGTTTGTTAAAACATCCGTCCTTAAAGTTACTTTCATCATTCATTACTCCCTTCATACGATAAAACCTGAAATGTTTCTCCTGACAAAATTTTCCCCGAAGGTATATTGCAATTTGGGCACAAGGCAATTTTCTGGCTTGGGTGATATTCACTCCCGCAAATAATGCATTCCGCTTTGGCTTCCTCGATATGAATGATCAACTGAGCATTATCGGTGAATAAGTGTAAATTTTGATCACGAAAAATATCAAATGCCATCTTCAACGCATCCGGCAAGGCATTGGAAATCTCCCCGACAATTAATTCAACTTTTTTAATTTTTTCGATTCCACGCTCTGCTGCATCCTCTTGAACAAGTTGAAGGATATCACCCATTAATGACATTTCATGCATGGTTACCACCTAGTTTCTTATGCTTCTGAAATCCAACAAACACAGTTTGATCTTTTACTTTTATCGGTAATGAAGCTATATGGAGCGTGCCTTGCTTCGTTTTAAAGTTGAATTCCTTCTCACAATTTAAACATTTTCCAGTTGAATATAGTGCTGTGACGGTAATAATATTCGAACATACAGGGCAAATTCCATCCATTACCTGCATGTTCGTATCATAGCGTGAAACAATTATTGGGTTACCATCGACAAATTTCATTTCAAGAACTGGTTCCATTTCTTCTTCCCGCATTAGGGGGAGCCACTTTATTCCAAGTGCCCTGTCAGCAACATCTTCTACTCTTTTAAGGTCGTCTTGAACAAAAGGCTCATAAGCATATTTAACGGTTTGTAATAAACTGGCACCCATTTCTTTTAAAAAATCAATCCGTTTCATTGTTCATATCTCCAAGCATTGACTTGACTAATGACAGCTTTGGCCAGATTCGGAAGCTGTGCACGATTTGTTTCTGTCAATTCTACACCCAGTTCTAATGATGAAGGCTGCATACCAAACATGACAATTTGTTTTGGATACCGTTCCCGCATTTTTGCGGCAAGGAGCACCTCTTGAAATCCTAATTGATGAATCGACATCTTTATACCGAAATAAGCGGGGATTTCATCTCCGACTAAAGTGATGATTGAGCCCGGTTCTTTGCCGGCATTGATGGCATCAATAATAATCAGATTTTCAGCATCCTCAACAGGACCAAGCAATTTCATGCCGTCTGTTAATCCTTCGATGATTTCGATATCTAGATCATCTTTAAATTCATTCTCTAAAATAGGCAAAAGGTGAATGCCAACACCCTCATCAGAGAAGAGGGTGTTGCCAATACCTAAAATGGTTATTTTTGAATTATTTATCATTTTTTCCACCAACTACTTTTTTTGGCTCTTGCTTATATCCGGTAAACATGGATGAAATAGCACCATTGCGCTCTAAATAGTCATCGCGGAATGCCATATAAATATGGATTACGATAAAGAGCATGAATGCCCAGGCAGCAAGATGGTGCCAGGAACGAAGCGTGTAGCTGTTACCGAAAACAGCAGGCACCCAAGAAAATAGTTTTCCCCAAAATGTTTGCTGCTGTGGTTCAAAATACATAAAGAAACCTGTAAAAATCAGAATGATTGAACCAAAGCCTTGGAAAACCCAGTAACTCAACTGTGCTAACGGGTTATGTCCAGCATAATGGGGTTTTTTGTTTTTCAGGAATAAATAGAACTTCACTGTTTCTAAAACTTCTTTCCAAAAAATAAGTCTTAATGGATTAGATGCTGCGAATTTGTTGCCGGCGAACATCCAGTAAACGCGGAAAAGAATGTTTGCTGAGAACACAAATGCCGCAAAAAAGTGAACATACCTTGCCCAACCCATAAAATAAGAGTAATAAGCTTCATCCGGAATGGCCGCATCAGCAAATGGTTTGCCAATGTAAACTCCTGTAATCATTAACAGGATAATGGCAATCATATTAATCCAATGGAATACCCGTACTGGCAAATCCCAAACATAAACCTTTATTGAATTATTGATTGGTTTATATTTTATCTCCTTTTTTGGGAGAAAGGAATTCTCGCTGTTAACACCTGGTGCATGCTGTGATACAGGTTTTGACGTTTGATTATCGATATTTGTGGTGAGGTCTGACATTTGTCTCCCCTCCTAACCTAAACGAATTTCTGTCGTTTTATTGGTCTCTAAATCCGTCAAGTGTACTGCACAAGCCAGACATGGATCAAAAGAGTGAATAATCCTCATAATTTCTAATGGCTGTTCTTTGTTTAACAACTGAGTTCCTTTAAGTGCTGCTTCATAGGCACCGATTTTGTTGTTATGGTCACGAGGTGAAGCATTCCAAGTAGATGGAACAACAGCCTGATAGTTTTTCGTTTTTCCATTTTCAATATCAATCCAGTGTCCAAGAGCACCGCGTGGAGCTTCCATCCAGCCTACACCTTGAGCTTTGCTTGGCCATGTGCTAGGGTCCCAGTTTGAGCGGTCAAAAGTAACTTGATTTCCGCCCTTAATGTTTTTAAGCAGCTCGTCCATATCATTTCTCATCCACCCGGAAATCAGCACAGTTTCAAGTCCGCGGGCTACAGTCCGGCCAAGAGCAGATTGCAAGGCTGACATAGGCAGGTTCAGTTTTTTCAATGTATTATCGACGATATGAACAATTTCGTCTTTACCGGAAGCATAACCAACAATCATCCGCGCCAATGGACCGGTCTCCATTGCTTGTTCTTTCCAGCGTGGTGATTTTAGCCAGCTGTATTGTTTTGCCGTATCTAAAGTCTTAAATGGAGCTTTAGGTCCTGTATAATTCAGCTCAGTTTCTCCATTAAATGGGTGTTTCCCAAGCCCATCGCCACTTTTGCCATCATACGTGTACCAAGAGTGGTCGACGAACTCTTGAATTTGTTTCGTATCCTTCAAATCAACATCATGAACTTCATTTAAATTACCATTTAAAATAATACCGCGAGGCATCCGGTAGTTTTTGGTATCATAGATATCTGTTGTCGAAAAATCACCGTAGCACAGGTAGTTATTTAAGCCGCCGCCATAAGTCCAATCTTTGTAATAGGAACCAATTGCAAGCAAATCAGGGATATATACCTGGTTGACAAACTCTTTTGCCTGGTCAATGATTTGTGACACATGCATTAGGCGTTCAGCATTGACGGCATTATCGCTGTCAATATCAAGCGGTGTTGCCATTCCTCCGACTACATAGTGCGGATGCGGGTTTTTTCCGCCAAAAATAGTATGAATCTTGACGATTTCTTTTTGCCAATCTAATGCTTCCAGATAGTGAGCAACTGCTAGTAAGTTTACTTCCGGCGGAAGCTTATATGCCGGGTGCCCCCAGTAACCATTTGCAAATATACCCAACTGACCGCTGTCGACCAGCTTTTTCACCTTTCTCTGAACGTCAGCAAAATATCCCGGGGATGATTTTGGCCAACTGGAAATAGATTGAGCAATCCGGGATGTTTCAGCAGGGTTTGCTTTTAAGGCACTTACAACATCCACCCAGTCAAGAGCATGTAAATGATAGAAATGAACCACGTGGTCGTGAACATATAGTGCTTCATTCATTATGTCACGGATTAAATGGGCATTTCTCGGAATTTTTATTTTCAAAGCATCTTCAACGGAACGAATGGATGCCAGCGCGTGAACGGTGGTACAAACTCCACAGATCCTTTGCACAAATGCCCAAACATCGCGGGGATCGCGGTCACGGACAATTAACTCCAATCCTCTCACAGCTGTTCCTGAGCTAAAAGCATCGTTGATTTTACCATTTGCGTCAATATCTACTTCTACCCGAAGATGACCTTCAATTCTTGTAATCGGATCGACAACTATCCGTTCGCTCATTCTTCTCCACCTCGTTTATCATCTGACTTTTTCTTGATTACTGTTCCTGCTGCATGAACGGCGATTCCGGCAGCTGCTACACCTACCGCAGCCAAACCTACTTGATCCGGGTTAATGGTTGTTTGTGTTCCTGGAATTGCTGCCCTTCTCGAATAGAATGGTGCATTATCCCAGAATCCTTCCTCTGAACATCCGATACATGGATTTCCTGATTGAATTGGATAACTTACCCCGCCATTCCAGCGCATTTCTGCACATGAATTGTAGGTTGTAGGCCCTTTGCAGCCCACTTTATATAAACAATATCCTTGTTTTGCTCCTTCATCATCAAAATTCTCGACAAACAGGCCTGCGTCAAAATAGGCACGGCGGTTGCATTTATCATGAATGCGATGGCGATAGAAAGCTTTTGGACGGCCATATTGATCTAACTCTGGTAATTTGCCGAACGTGATAATATGGGCGATAACGCCTGTCATAACCTCTGCTATTGGCGGACAGCCTGGAACTAGAATAGTAGGGGTATTCTTGACATAGCTTGTAATCGGTTTGGCACCTGTAGGGTTTGGATGAGCTGCTGCAATTCCTCCCCAGGAAGAGCATGACCCATAAGCAATAATGGCTTGTGCTCCTTCTGCCATTTTCAAGAATGTTTCTTTGGCAGATTTACCGGCAACGCTTAAAAATTCGTCATTTTCCGGAATACTGCCTTCACATGCAAGTACATATTTCCCCTTGTATTTTTTCAGAACATCTTCCATTGATTTTTCAACCTGGTAACCCGACGGTGCTGACAATACTTCCGTATACTCAAGCGAAATCATGTCAAACAATACACTTTCAGTTTTAGGCTGTGATGAACGAATAAATGATTCCGAACATCCTGTGCAATCTTGGAATTGAAGCCATACAACCGGAACCCTGGAATTTGTCTCCATTGCTTTTACAACTTTGTCGGACTGTGTGTAATCCAAGCCGAGCGTAGCTGCCAAAGCAGTACACATCTTCAGGAAGTCACGACGAGTAAAACCATTGTCGACCACAGCTTCATAAACTGTTTTCTGTCTCTTCATCCGCTTTTCCCCCTACATAACATGAAATAAAAAATCTTGATTTCAGGACAAATGTAACATATTAACAGTGATTTCGTCATGATTTTCAAAAAATCGACACAAACATTCCTTATCTAGTTTTTTACCGTATTTATAGTGTAAAGAGTAAATATTGTGTGAATTCAAAAAATATAATAAAAAAAGCATAAAACCTTCAGTTTCCATGTGCTGAAGGTTTTTATAGTGTATCTGTATCCGTATTATTCTTTGTTTCATCTCCACGCAATTCTTCCTGCTCCAGTTTTTTCAACCTTTTCCGATAAACAAACTTTGAGAGATTAATGCTTACTTCATAAAGAAGCAGCAAGGGGATTGTAACAACAAAGTCAGACATAAAGTCTGGGGGGGTAATGATCACAGCAATGACAATCAGGACAAAGTATGCATACTTTCTTATTTTCGATAGGACGAATGGGTTAATGATTCCAAGGGATGTAAGAAACATCACTACTACCGGCAATTCAAATAACACTCCGAACGGCATCGTCATATTTAAAATAAAACGAAAATAGCGTTCAGCAGTAAAATTGGTGGCAAACATATCTCCACCCATATTTATAAGGAATTTTAGCACCATTGGAAAAATCACAAAATAACCAAATGCAAGTCCGAGAATAAATAGGAAAAATAAAGCCGGCACATAAGTTAAAGTGGTTTTCCGTTCGGACGGATGCAAACCAGGTTTGACAAACTGCCAGATTTGGAAGGCCAAAACGGGAATAGTACCAGTAATCGCAACTATTGTGGCAATCATGAAGTAGATCCAAATAATATCGCTTGGTCCAAGCACTAATAGCTTCACATCAAGTCCTTTAACAAACCATTTATAAATATCGACAACGTATATAAACCCTGCAATAAAAAAAAGCACAAACGCAGCAGCAGAAATAATAATTCTTTTTCGTAATTCTTCTAGATGTTCAACAAGGTTTAATTCTTTATCTTCCATTTCCTCCTCCTTTAAACATCAGCAGATGATAAAAAAAAGGCGTAAGACGAATCTCACACCCTTATTTTGCAACCGTTTTCTTTTCTTCTTCAACGTCCTTCATAACATCTTCAGTTAATTCTCGTGTTGATTTTTTAAATTCCTTTAATGTTTGCCCGAAAGCTCGGCCAATTTCAGGGAGTTTCTTTGGTCCAAAAATAATCAGCGCTAAGGTTAAAATCAAAATCAATCCCGGTACACCAATATTAGAGAGCATACTTTTATCCCCTTTCTAATGTTGTAAAAATCTAAATCTACATTGATTATAGTATTTTTTACTGTTTTTGGCTTCATTAACTCTTTAAAATTCATTAGAAGTTCATAATATAGGTTTTTATACTCTTCCTGTGATATTTGGCATTTCCTAATATTCCATTTTATGTTTGCTATATCTGCATGTATAAGATACTGTTCCCTCCCAAGAAATAGCTCAAAAAAAAGAAGAACAAATAATCCACTGTTATATAACATATACTAGTGAAGAATTTTCTTGGGAAGGATGGGATGCAGTCACAATGGAATTTTCATTATATAGTTATGATGGTGCCCTTCCAGTTGAAGTTACGATTGACGACGATAATGGAAGATATATGATTCGAAAAAGCGATTCCAGCGGAGAATTTTTTAATACCGCAGACGAATTGATCCATTGGATCAAAAATCATTTCCGTGAAGATGATTTTTGCCATCCGCAGGATTTTTACGGTATGCTGGAAAAGCTGACAGACTACGAAACAAACAGCACTTATTAGCTTTTTAAAAGCATCTTGATTGATGCTTTTTTCTATTTTTTCCGCTCATAAATATTAAAATCATAGTCAAAAGGATTTTTTTCATCCCTTATTCCTTTTTCAAATGACAGCAAGTTCCATTTATGGATATCAAAGTCCGGAAAAAAGGTATCCCCCGCAAAGCTTTCGTGAATACGGGTAATATATAAACGATCAGCGTAATCAAAAATCTCTTTAAAAACTTCCGCCCCGCCAATCACAAATATTTCCTCAGATGTGGCAGAAGCGTAATTGACAAAATCTCGGATGGAATGAAAAATAGTGCTGCCCTTTGACTGAAAATGTAAATTCCTCGTTATTACGATATTTTCTCTTCCAGGCAATAATCTTCCGATCGATTCGTGCGTCTTTCTGCCCATGGCAACTGGATGTCCCATCGTTACTTTCTTAAAAAATTTTAGATCTTCCGGGAGCCTCCAAGGGAGTTGATTATCTTTCCCGATTACTCTGCTATCATCCATTGCAACAATAAATGAAATCATACGCTCACTGCCCCCTTTATATGCGGGTGCGGGTCGTAACCTTCCAATTGAAAATCTTCAAACTGAAAGGAATAAATATCTTTTACTTCAGGATTTATTATCATTCTTGGCAATGGACGTGGGTTTCGCTCAAGCTGCATCTTAACCTGTTCAATATGATTTTGATAAATATGAACATCCCCGAACGTATGGATAAATTCGCCAGGCTTTAATCCACAAACTTGGGCAATCATTAAAGTCAGCAGTGCATATGAAGCAATGTTAAACGGAACACCTAAAAAAACATCCGCAGACCGCTGATAAAGCTGGCAGGAAAGCTTTCCATCCGCAACATTAAATTGGAACATGCAATGGCATGGCGGAAGTGCCATTTTTTCAATCTCGGCTACATTCCAAGCATTCACCAACAATCTTCGTGAATTTGGATTAGTCTTGATCTGATCAATTAACTCGCTTATTTGATCAATTGTGTTTCCATCCGCTCCAGTCCAAGATCTCCACTGATGACCGTAAACAGGACCTAATTCACCCTTTTCATCTGCCCATTCATTCCAAATTCGGACACCATGATCCTGCAAATATTTAACGTTGGTATCTCCATTTAAAAACCAGAGCAATTCATAAATAATCGATTTCAAATGAAGCTTCTTTGTGGTTAACATCGGAAATCCTTCCTCAAGGTTAAATCTCATTTGATACCCGAATGTACTGATGGTACCTGTACCTGTGCGGTCCCCTTTTACAACCCCATTTTTTAACACGTATTCACAAAGCTGCAAGTATTGCTTCAAATTGGACACTCTCCTTACTAATCTTCTTTCACTTTCAGCAAATATGTAATCATGATGACAAACCCACTTTGTTATCATACACAAAAAGCTGCCAGATACCAGCAGCTTTTTTTAAAATCACTTACACTTCTAATCCAAAATTTCGGCAAAGGGCTGCCAGCCCGCCTGAAAAGCCGCTGCCAATTGCACTGAACTTCCATTCGCCATTATGACGATAAAGCTCACAAATGACAACTGCTGTTTCAACGGAGAAGTCTTCGCCTAGATCAAAACGAAGCACTTCCCGATCGTTCGCTTCATCAACAACCCTGACGAAAGAATTTGAAACTTGTCCGAAATTTTGATTTCTCGCCTCAGCTTCGTGGATTGTAACGGTAATGGCGATCCTGTGGACATGTGAAGGTACTTTGCTAAAATCGATTTTGATTTGTTCATCATCGCCGTCACCTTCTCCTGTACGGTTATCTCCCGTGTGTTCAACACCCCCGGAAGGATGAACAAGATTATTGTAAAAAATGAAGTCGATGTCTTGAATTACCTTGCCGTTCGCATCTGTTAAAAATGCAGAGGCATCAAGGTCAAAGTCATGTCCTCCTGAATAACGATTCGTATCCCAGCCAAGACCAATAATAACTTTTGTAAGCCCCGGATTGGTTTTAGTTAAATCAATTCTTTGCCCCTTCGTTAAATTAATGCCCATACATTTCACCTCATCACAACATTTATTTTTATTCTAGCTGTAAGACCGGACAACTTCACCCAGGCTGCCGGCATTAGTGCCTGTTCCGACAGCTGCAAACTTCCATTCATTCGCATTCCGATAAATTTCCCCTGCAACCAGGCATGTTTTGCCGCTGTAATTATCTGTTAAATTATAATGAAGCAGCTCCTGACGGGAAGATGGATTTTCAACGCGGATAAATGCATTTTTGATCATACCAAAATGTTGTTTTCTCTTCACTGCATCATAAATATTGACAACAAAAACAAGTTTATGGATGTGCGCCGGAATCTTGTTTAAATCAACGATAATCTGTTCATCATCGCCATCTCCTGCTCCGGTAAGGTTATCTCCCGAATGCTGTACACTCCCGCAACTGCTCCTTAGGTTGCCAAAATAGACCACATCCTGATTGCTGCGCAGTTTTTCATTCTCACCAAGCATGATAACAGAAGCATCACAGTCAATATTAGGCGATCCTCCTCCAAAAAGAGAGCCTAAAAATCCGCCTCCTCCGCCTTGAACAGGATCCCAGCCAAGACCGACAAGAATTTTGGATAATCCCGGATTGGATTTGGTTAAATCAACACGCTGACCTTTTTGTAAATTAATAGCCAAACTATTCACCCCATTATTGATTATTGTTTGAGTTTTTTAAAGTTTTCTTGAAGCTGTTCCAAACGTTTTGTACCATCTTCACGCAAACGCTTATTCTCTTCTTCAATTGATTTCGTTTCTTGCATTCCCTTTATGATGATATTGAAAGATTCTTCAATCGTTTCAATTTTGATGCTTGGACCTCCTGCAAGTCTTGCAATATCAGTACTCTGCTGTGATATGTTCTGGGCATTCCTAAGCAGCATTTCATTTGTTCTGCGATCTAGTTCGCTCATCGATTCAGCAACCAGCTTTTGACGTTTGGCCGCAACAGCCTGAATCAAACCATTCTTAAAAATCGGAATGGTTGTCACAAAAGCAGAATTTATTTTTCCTATCAGCTTGGTATTTCCTCTCTGCAATAAACGAATTTGCGGTGCGGTCTGCAAGGAAACCATTTTTGCCATTTCTAAGTCATAAATTCGCTGCTCTAATAATTCAATCGAATTCTTTAAAGAGTCTAACTGCATCGACGCAATTTGATCCCCTGATGCAGCACGTGCTTCAAACTGAGGCAGCTGATTGTTCTTCAAATCTTCCACTTTCATTTCGCCTGCAACGACGTATTTTTCCAACGTTAAATAATACTGATAATTTTGTTCGTACATTTGTTCCAGCATATTCGTAGAATTTACCATTTCTTGCTGGTATTTAGAAATTTCCACATAAATCTTGTCTATTTCACTACCCATTGTTTGATATTTTCCAAATAGCTTTTCAACGAGTTTTTCACCTTTTTTAAAAAGCTTACCAAATAATCCGCCTGAGGTTTTTTCAAAATCCTTGGCATCAAATTTATCCATTATCCTGCCAAGCTGCTTTAAAAGTTCTCCTGAATCTTCCAGCTTTGTTGTCCGCATATTACTTAAAATCTGATCGGAAAAACGAGAAATTTGAACTGCAGGCTCTTTTCCGTATTCCAAAATATGAATTTGATCTCGTTCATCGATTGAACGGGCAAGATTCTGCACCTCTGCCTCTTTCCGCAGTGCCAGCTTAATATCCGACACTTTCGTTTCTGTCAAGATGTCTTGCGGATTGGTTGTCATCAGGCTTCCAGATGGATTTGGTGATAGATTCATTATTTCAATCTCCCTTTAAACTTTTTAAAATCCCTTGAAAAATTCCTTTTTTCAATAAAGAAGGTTCTTTGTATTCCATATCAAAAACAACCTCCTCCAGCCAGTGTGTGTCAAATAAATCATTGGCAAGATAATTTTCAATATCATTATGGCCCAGCGGATTATAAATGATGATATCAATCCCAAAATGATTCAGCAGCAATAATAACACGGCATCCGATCTCTGAATGAGGCCATGCTGTTCATTGTTAAAAAGAATTAATTTGGGGATCGATTGCGAGTAATCAAATCTTTCTAAAAGCTGAATAATACTTTTAGGGATCTTCAAACTTTGGCTAAATAAATAGATTCTTAATTCTTCATCCGTTTCGTTTGAAAGATTCTTTAGGCCCGGTTTTTCACAAAGCATTCTGATTGCATTTGCAAGCCCTTTTTGAAGCCCCACCGGTAAATGGGAGTATGTCCAGTAATGGGACCGCATCATGACTTCCGGGTTTAATAATCCGTCTTTACCAAGAGCATTTCGATAATGAAAGCGAAAATCATTGGAGGAAGAAATCGTAAAGGGAAAATGACGGATCAGCAGGCTGTTTTCCATTCGAGTAAACGCGTGAATCCGTTCCCAATATTCCTTTCTGTTTTTACTCACTCCTTGAACTTTAGCAAAAAGAGCAGGTATTTTAACCTGACCATTCCCCACTTCAAAATCAGGTCTGATCATGGCGATTTCTTTCCCGAGGATAAAAAGTTCGTCATACGTTGTTTTGAGCGTAATGGAAGAAGGTGTATAATCCCTAAGCTGCCATGGTTTATAAAGGCCCGAACCTTCTTGATTTAAAATGGTCTCAATTTCTTTTGATGCCCGGTAGGCAACGGTCGTTTTTCTTTTTCTTTTTTCTGTCGGAAATGCCTCAGGAGCCTGCTTGCTTGGATAGTGATATGTAAAAACCTTCTCCTGGAGCATTCCAGCTAGAATGTCTTTTCCTTCCGGGTGGAAGATGACAACATCACAGCCAAGCATAACTAAATAATATAAAAAATATTGATGACTTTTTTTAAAATCACCGTACCATAAAAATCTAGGCATTTCCTTTTGAGGGTCCGCCTTACCGAGCGGAATTTCCAAATGGTTTATCGACCATTTGACAAGATCGACGAGGACTCTCCTTAATTCCGCATTTTTCAATCCATTTTCTTCTCTGCCTGCATACAACTCAAGCGTAGCCATCATTGCTTCCCTGATTTTCCGGTGCAAAACCGGATTTTCAGACTTTAGCAGGAGCTTTTCCCCGTCAAGAAAAGCAGTAAAACGGTTGACTGAAAGCTTCTGCTCATTATTAATGTTAAGAATTTTTTGAATGGACTGAAAGCATTGATTGTCGATCGACTTAATGAGTGAATCCTCGCTTAACAAGTTTATTTTCCATTCTTGTGTGTGGACATAATCATAAAGCTGATTGTAGTATTCATCCACATCTAAAGGGACCCCCAAGAATTCCCCAAGGATTTGCCCTATATGAATTACACCATTTTCAACCGAAAATTCTGGCCGTTCCGTTAAAGGTGTCTGCAGCAGCCGCGGCCAATTTTCATATGAAAGGGATAAATGGTGAACTTTTAACTGGTTAAATGGCGGGTACATACCTAATCCCTTCCCTCTGAAAGCGAAAGATTTTTAACAACAAATGCAAATTATGTAAGATTACCCTTCCATCATAACACAGTTATATATTCGCTACATATGTTTTACGAAGCAAATGAAGAAATGTTTCGCTTCTTCAAGGGAATACTCCTCTTTTCACCATTTTCTTTGTCCCGTCATATATTTGAGTACTCCCATATTAAGAAGGTGACCCGTTTGAGATTTCTAATTAAACGTCCTCCTATGAAGGAAATAACTGAAGAACTAGCAATCGTCATGGACGTTTTTATGTCAGATGTTTTCATCATGTTGGATCTATTCTGGTTCAGTGTGATCCTTACCATTCTTCTTTTTCCCGTTATCCATTCACTTATTAATGCCATTGTTGTTTTTGCCGGGGCGTATACATTTTTTAGTTTTCTTTATTTTTATGTCGTTAAAAGATCAAAGGAAAGAAAGAGGAATTGTTAAAGTGCCAGAAGTTCAGAAAGAATTTCTTCTCCGGCAAGAATCCCTCTGTTTTTGGTTATGCGAACATCCATTATTCCGGCATCTTGAATGAGCTCTCCATGCTTTGGAATGAATCGGTTAAGGCAATGGGCCAGGAAGTCCAGATCTAGAATGGAGTCCCCTGACCCTGCAAAAGCCTCCATTCCTTTTTGTTCACAAATAAATGTTAAAGCATCACCTTTACTAATTCCCTTCGGCATGAAATATAACTTTCTCCCTTGCAATGAGACTCTCCATCCAAACAATGCTGACAGTGATGACAGGGCACTTTTTTCTTCGGTTGATAATGAACTTTCCAATATGAAGTAGAAGAATAAGTCTTCTACTTTTTTCATTTCACTGTTACAGTAAATGTGTTCTTTTTGCAAAAAAGAGGACATTTCCCGGATTGAAGCCGATTCTTGTTTCATTTTTGAAGCAATCATCCCTGTCCATTCTTCCACTGGTTTTCCGTTTTTTAAAATGACTGCTCCATTAGTCGTAATTGCGTAGGTTAATGGTATATCCTTTTGAAAGATTTCAATCCGCTTAAATTGGCTCGTGGTTCTTGTTGTAACCGGAACAAATAAATATTTTTTGGAAATCTCCTTTAGGAGTGTGAATGATGCTTGTGTCATAAACGAAATCCAGACTCCCTCTTTTTTTTCAACCGGTTTTAAACTGGCCCGAGCAGGATATCCAAATTCGCTTAAAGCTCTGGACGAATAAATAAGCGTTCGATCAAGATCTGATGCGATAATCATTCACTTGTCTCCTTCAAAGGCCTGATTAACCCGCAGCACAAATACGGCAGCTGGTCATATGGAATAACATCAATCCCTTTTTCTTCAGCAAGCATGAGAATATGCCGGACATACGGGCTGGAAGGGTCTTTCAACAGGATCTTCCAGGGTACTCTTCTAAGAAGGACTCTCGTGGTTTCACCAACTCCGGGTTTAATATAATGGCAGCTCTTTAGTTGAAACTCTTCTTGAATTCTTTTTACTGCCTTCATTCCTAAAAAGCCGGTTTCCTGTTTTCCTTTGTTTCTGTCCTTTGCAATCTTTTTCGCATCTTTCATTATCAATGGGAATTGCTGATCAATAATCGCAATATATTCATTCGAAACATCCATTTTCATCAGCTCATGATAAAATTTCGCCCCATGAAAATCATTTTCACCGATATACTTGTGATTTAATACTGTTCGGCTGACAAGTCCGGAAACAGTAGAATTTAAACAAGCACTTGGGATCAAGAAATCTTCCCTTGTTCCATAAAGAGTTGTACAATAACCTGGGTCTGCAAGAACGGCGAGAGTATCATCAAGAGCAATTCCATATTTCCTTTCAAATTCCTGACATGCTTTTGTCAATTCCAGTGAAATAGCCCCTTTTCCTGTCCAGCCATCGATAAACTGAAGTTGATACCCCACATGTTCTGAAAGAATAAATTTAATGGCATTTTCATCGATCCCCCGGTCGCGAATGATCGAAATGCTATAATGAGGCATTTTAATGTTATAGCATCTTTCTATGTATCTTTTGATTAAGATTCCAACTGGAGTGCCGGCACGGGCAAGCGAAACGAGAACAGTCTTTTCTCCTTTGGAATGAAAAATTTGCTCGGCTGCAATCCCGATGCACAAGGCAACCTTTCGTTTATATTCCTCCAAGGTTTTCCAAAAAAGTGAAACATATTTTTGCGGAGGCTGGTACTCGATCGGCAGACTTTCGCTATAATGTCCGCCTGATTGCATTTGTTTTTCACGGTTTTCCGTTGAATCCTCGAGGACAATACCGCTTAAATCCTTTAATAAAAAAATAACATCTTCCTTTTGGTACGTACCTAATTGAGGAAGCTCCATGATTCGTTTTTCCATACCATCACCTCTGTTTCTTCATAAAATAAACAAGTTTGATTGCCTTTACTTTTGTTTTTTCCAATTCCCGAATCAGCGGTAAAACATGGGCCTGATCCAGTTCCCGTTCAAAGAACAAGAAAATATCATCGTATTCTTCGATTGCAATATTGTACACAAAATGAGGGATCGATAAATCCTCTGGATTAGGAAAAGCTAAACCATATCTTGCCCCATACCCCATGCAGTTTTGAACAAAGATCGGACTTCGTGTCGTGGATTGATAAAATACTCCCGTTCCCATTTCAGCTGCTATTTTCATCGGAAGATCCATAAATTCTCCGGTTCCAAGGCATAGGGTTTTCGATCCACTCCTGCAGTCAGCGAGTATACGCCCTATTTGTTCTATTTTTTTTCGAGTCATTTTATTGAAAGCACTGCTTATTCCAAAACGGCCCGTTTCCTTTAAAAAAGGGATAGCGTTGATTTCCTGATTGCCTGATACGGTCGGTGCCTTTAGGGGTGAAAACACTTCAGGCAAATAGATTTCATCAATAATCGTTCCCTTATCAATAACTGTTTGGTTGTCGAAGTGCCTTTTCTCGATTTCTTTTTCTTGAACAACCTGTACCTCACCGGAAAGTAAACTTACCACATGTATGGTAATCCCCAGCAGCCTCTCAAGCTGTGCAAATTCCTCTTTATTTTCTTGAGATCGCCAATCAAGAATCGAAACGATCGTATATTTTTTTCTTGGAAATTTCCCTTGGATGGAACGGATAATATTCAAGGCCGTTTTTCCTGTTGTCAATTCATCATCAACAAGAATAATTTCCCGTTCATGGTTAATCATTTCTTCCGGTATGTAGCAGCGATGGGAAGTAGCATGGGAATGTTCTTCTTCAAACGTAATTAATGGTTCCCTGCCATCCAGCACTTCTCTCGTCGTATGAAAATATTCAGCACTTTCAAAGCAATCAAAAAATGCATGTCCCAATGCCGTTGCTGTTTCTGCAAAACCAATAACAAGAGGATATACTTGCTTGGTTATAAAAGGTGTACTGTTAAATGATGGTTTATCCATAAAAAAAGAAGCAATCCATTCATCCTTCAGAGAACAGTTCTCACCCCAAACAGATTCATAATATCTTGCTCCAAGCAGCGCTCCTGTTAACAGGCCTAACTTAGGAGTGATTGGCAAATGCTTTCCGATCAGTTTGCTGACAAACAAGAAAGAGCGTTTCTTATTAATCCTTGCAGCCATTAAAAATAAGGAATCAAGCGGAAGATTATAGTGGTTCGCCGTCACATCAACAGTTATTTTGATTGAATCTAGTATTTTAAACGAAAACTTTGTGTTTGATAAGGTCAATGTTTCTGTATTCTTCATTCAGCACCCCAAAAACTTGAGATTTTATTAACATTCTTTTTGCCCAATAAAAATGCGGTTTTATTTCATTCATCTTGTTTGAAAATAGGCTTTTTCTTACACCATATTCTCCTGTGGCAGATTCGATAATATGGATTGCGTCTAAATATTCCTCATAAGAAATAACGTTTAAAGCCTGCACCACCTTTATATGGGAGGGGTGAATGATGGTTTTTCCCGTCAATCCATTTGCAATATCCATTAAAATTTCTCTAATCAAGCCGTCCATTTGATGGTCTATTAATTCTGCTCTCCATTTCAGCCCTTCGTCGCCGTATCTCTCCCGAAATGGTGTTTGCCGAAGCTGAGGCTTTAACATCCTCTCTTTAGGGGAAAAGTATTCCCAAACAGGTCCTGAGATCACATACGGACAATCCGAACGTTGAAAAACATTAATGATATCTCCGATGCAATCCCGCAATACCGCAATATCATAAACCGAGGTGTCGACACTTCTCCGAATTCCATATATTCCGCTGAAATCGGTTGCTCCGATCCGAACATTTAGGACTATATCCCGAAAGGAATCCAAGAGCTGTTTAATTTGCAATAATTCTTCCCATCTTGTTTCCTTTTTGATAACTTTTTCCGATTCGAGAATCGGCATCGCGTAGAAGGGATGTTCCTTGGTTGAAAACTCCCTGACTGCCCTAAGCATGTCTTTTCCGGTTTCCGCTTCAAATTTAGGAAAGACAACTCCGGTAAACAACAGCAGCAATGTTCCTAAATCGTTGCTGATCCGATAAAACTGCTCTAAATTCCGAACCCTGATAAATAATAAAGGTAATTCATGTATCGTTGCCATTCCACCGTTAATCATCTCATTAAGCTGACTGATACACTCCACCAAATAAGCTTCCGACTTCTTAATATCCAAATCTCCGACAGCATCTTCGAGATCAATGACTAGTGAAGAAAGCCCTTCTTTTTTTTGCTTGAGAATATCAAGATGAAAATTTAACCGGGTTGCGGGCATGTATAATGTGGCTCCAAGTGCATACGAAAGCATTTCTCGGTCAGAATATTTATTAAAGCTTTCCGGTTTTTGATAGAAAAGATCATTTAGTTCATATTCTTCAAGATAGGAAAATAATCTCATATATTGCAGCAGCTCCTCTTTGTCTTTGCGGGTAAAAAAGAGGGGACGGACTTTCGTCAATCCCCTCCTTAACATAAAAATGATTATTGGTTATTTTCCATGTTCTGATTTTCGCTTGTTGATAAAGTGGACAATGAATGTTGCTCCAAATGTAAATAACAAGATAATAAAGAAGTACATTGGTTCCATTTCATAATGAAATACGCCTAAAAACATTTTAATAGAAATAATTGCAATTAATACGTATGCTGTAGTTTCAAGCTCAGGCACACGGTCAATTAAGGTTAAGAAGATTCCTGCAACTCCGCGCATCATCAGAACGCCCAGAATTCCGCCAAGGAACAGAATCCAAACTTTATTGCTGACACCGAATGCTGCCAGTACACTATCAACTGAAAAAGCGATATCCATGAGTTCGACGGAAGCAACGGTTCCCCAAAAGGTTCCAAATAAGCGGAGTAATAAACCTTTTTGGTTCATACCTGCCACTTCGCCTTCTTCTTCGCCCCCGCCCTTGCTTTTATCAATAAAATATTTAATCGATAACCATGCTAAATAGCCGGCGCCGATAATTTTAATCCACCAGAACTTAATCAAGAAAACACCTAGACCAATCGCGATAAAACGGAAAGTGTAGGCGCCTAATAATCCGTAAAATAGAGCTTTTTTACGCTTATCATGAGGTAAATGTTTTACCATAACCGCTAATACAAGGGCATTATCTGAAGAAAGCAGCCCTTCCAAAATGATTAATGTTCCAATAAGCCCCCAACTGACAGGGTCCGTCAAGACCTGCACCCACATATTCCATTCAAAAAACTCTGAATACGTGTGCAAAATACCATTTAATGACATTTAAATACTTCCTCCAGTAAAATAATGATTTATAAAAAGACCCGGCAGAGCGCCGAGTCTCTTAAGTCAATAGATTAACCAACCTGCAAGCCAAAGTCGGTCGCGAGCGCTGCCAAACCGCCTTGGTACCCGCTGCCGATTGCGCTGAATTTCCATTCTCCGTTATGGCGGTATAGCTCTCCAACTACAAGTGCGGTTTCAATCGAGAAATCTTCCCCAAGGTCGTAACGGATAAGTTCTTCCCCTGATTCCTCGTTAAAAATTCGGGCATATGCATTAGAAACTTGGCCAAAGTTTTGATTCCGCTTATCTGCCTCATGAATGGTAATCGTAAAAGCGACCCGCTGAACATTTGCAGGAATTCCCGGCAGGTTAATTTTAATTTGCTCATCATCGCCATCTCCGGCACCTGTACGGTTATCCCCTGTATGTACGACAGCACCACCCGCACCGCTTTGATTATTATAAAAAACAAAGTCGCTTTCACTTGCTACCTTTCCGTTTTCCCCTAATAGAAAAACAGAAGAGTCCAAGTCAAAATCAAATCCGCCATCATATTTGTTTGTATCCCATCCAAGACCGACAACCACTTTTGTCAATCCGGGATTTGTTTTGGTGAGATCTACTTTTTGTCCTTTTGATAAACTTACAGCCATTTTTTCTTACCTCCAATTTTGGTTATATTCTACTTACGGGTTGTACCCAAAAAGGTTTCAAAAATAATAATAAATTTTTTTGGCACCCATTTGCAAATCATTAACACATCCATTTGGGCGGAGTATCCTTCGCCCAATAAATTGTACCCAGTTCATGATGTGATTGAAACTGATCATGATAAGTGTGATAGTGGAAATTAAACCAATATCCCGCCTGGGGAGGATGATCCCTGCGAACATGGAAGCGGAGAATATCCATGCCAGTAATACTATTTTTAACATGAAAAATTTTTTCAGAGTACCCTTTTCCAGGCTGTTCTGTTACAGATACATTTTGCAAATCCTCATCTGGAAATTGATGTGCCATTTCCTCGAGTGCCTTTTCAATGTTGGGAAGGATAATTTCACGGAATTCCCCCTCAATAACCGGTTTAATTTTCGTGCCAAATTTTTGGTATGACTGTATTTCGGCTTGTTTCACAAGATCTTCCAAAAAGGTTCCTTTATCAAACCTGGATTCTTCCCTGAAAGAAGCTTGATGATCGAGAGATGTAAAATCAGCAGTTTGAAAAACATCATTTTCAATAGGGTTTTCAGCATTAACGTTTGGAGTGAACTGCGTTGGTGTTACAAGTCCAAAGGTTAAAATTGAAATCATAACAACAAACGCTTTACGGAGCCAATTATTCACAAATTTCTTCCTTTCCCTAAAGGCGGTTTAATTTATTAACTCGAAAAAAAGTTTTATGATTTCAAATTAGTTTATATCTATTATACTTTGTTTTTATAAAAAATGGAAAAATCCGCAATGAACATTTTGTAAAAAAACATACTTGAGTCTCAACTCCTAACCCATGTATGGAAATAAAACAAATAGGAGCAATATACTAACATAATAAAGGCGGTGTGAGCGAAGCAAAATATCACTACTACAAAGTCGATAAATGTATATTTTACCTTTCGCTTGGATAAAAGGATTCACTTTTGCGAAGCTCCGCCCCTTTTCCACAAAAAAAGAAAAGTAAAAATCGGAGAAACCCCGTTTTTTACTTTTCTATCCATCCAAAATGAAATTTCGCCGTTTTTCTGCGCAGAACATGAAATCCGAATTTTTCAAAGCGGGCGCTTTTGTAGTGATCCTTTAATACAACCCGAACTCTTGCAACACGGATTGCTTCTTGAATCGTCTCAGCATCCAGCTCTTCATAAACTGCAAATTGACTTAACGGATTGATTCCGTCTGATTCTACTATTCTTTCTTCAAACATGGGATCAAAGTAGACACAATCAATGGAATTACTTAGGAGTCCTTGTAAATATGCAAAACTATATTGGTTAATCACATGGATTCTTTTCATTGCTTCATTTATTTCAATTCTCCCTGTATCCCAGGACTGTAACCCGGCTTTAACAATGAAAGCTAAATATTTTTGAGCCTCCAGACCGATTATACTCCCCGAATTCCCGATAAGGTAACTGGCAACGATCGAATCGGAGGCAAGTCCAAGTGTACAATCAAGGAAACTCATTCCTGGTGTTAACCTTGCCGCAGCAGCAAATGGATCATGTCCTCCATCAATAATTCGTTTTATCCGAAACATAGCTGAATTGGGATGAAAAAAGAAAGGCTCATTGCTGTCTTTTTCAAATAACTCAAGCCGTTCTTTTCCAACTACAAGACAGGCACTTTGTTTTTCTGCTGTTAAACTTTGAATGGATCGCTTATTGCGGGGAAAATACTCTGCCCCTAATATTTCCGCCGTTTTGATTGCTTTTTCAATCATTTGAAGATTGGTTCGCCCTGCAGTCGTTACAAACATGTATGATCACTCTTTTTATAAATTAAACAAAAGGATGCCCGCTGACATCCTCCTATTGTCTAACAATAGTTCGCCAAAGCACCGGTTAAATTGTTCACGATATCTTCCATACTGGCACCTTCAATATCATGACGCGGAATAAAATGAACTACTTTTTTTCCGTTCAACAGTGCAATAGATGGTGAGGATGGTTCATAGCCCTCAAAATATTCACGCATTTTTGCAGTTGCTTCTTTGTCCTGACCGGCAAAAACCGTCACCAAATGGCCTGGTTTTTTCTCACTATTCAAAACCGATTGGATGACCGCTGGACGGGCAAGTCCTGCAGCACAGCCGCATACCGAATTTACAACCACGAGAGTGGTTCCTGAAGTATTTTCCATATAGTTCTCTACTTCTTCTGAAGTGGTTAATTCTTCGAATCCAGCGTTTGTCAGCTCGTCACGCATGGGCTTGATCATTTGTCTCATGTATTCTTCATATGCCTTAGACATTCTAGTCCCCTCCAATTCTTATTTGCACTGTTAGCATACTACATTTATTTTCCACTATGCAATTTCGATGTGAACATAAATAATGAAGAAGTAAATGATTTTGTTTTACTCGCTTTCTGCTATTTCCGCTAAATAGGACCAGCGCTCGATTAATTGTTCCAGCTTTTCGTTTAATTCGTTTTCTTGTTTCGTCAGGTCTATTGCCTTTGTAAAATCGCTTCCTGTTTGAGCTATTTCGGCTGCGATTTCTTCTATTTTTTTTTCTGTGGAAGCAATCAAGTCATCAATTTCTTCCCATTCTTTCTTTTCTTTAAAAGTCATTCTTTTCTTCTTTTCTTTTTCTGGTGCTTTGGCACGCCGGCTAATCTCCGGTTGTAATTTATTTGCTTCTGCTATTGCCGTTTTCTCCAAATAATCACTGTATCCCCCATAAAAAGGTTCAATCATCCCTTCCCCTTTTAGGACGAGGAGTCTTTCAACCGCTTTATCAAGAAAATAGCGATCATGTGATACTGTAATGACAACCCCGGGGAAGTCCTCGAGATAATCTTCCAAAACTGTCAAGGTTTGTGTATCTAAATCATTGGTCGGCTCATCCAGTAATAAGACATTTGGAGCCGTCATCAAATTCTTTAATAGGTATAAGCGGCGCTTTTCGCCTCCGGACAATTTCCGAATCGGTGTGCCATGTGAAAAAGGCGGAAAGAGGAAGCGCTCGAGCATTTGGGCGGCTGAAATCGTTTTTCCATCTGTCGTCTCGACTACTTGGGCCGTTTCTTTTATATATTCAATCATTCTCATATTTTCATTCATATCTTCTCCTTCCTGTGTATAATAGGCAATTTTTACTGTCTGCCCCATTATTAGTTCGCCTTCATCAAGGGGGATTCTTCCAGCAAGAATATTTAATAACGTTGATTTTCCGGTTCCATTGTTGCCAATTATTCCGATTCGATCCCCTGGCTTTATCAACAAATCAAAATGGTTTAAGATTACTTTCTGCTCATAACACTTCGATGCATTTTTAAGTTCAAACACTTGCTTGCCGAGTCTGCTTCCGCTTAGGGAAATGTCCACCTTGCCTGCCGTTTTCCCTGCTTTTACTTGATCCTCCAGCTGCTCAAATCGCTGTATCCGTGCTTTTTGCTTTGTTGACCGCGCTTGTGCTCCGCGTCTGATCCACTCCAATTCACGGCGGAATAAGTTTTTCTGTTTATCTAAAGTGGCCAGCTCATTTTCTTCACGAATCGCTTTAGCTTCCAAAAATGCAGCATAGTTTCCCTTGTAGCTGTAGAGTTTTCCTCCATCTAATTCAAAGATGCGATTTGTTACTTTATCCAAAAAATAACGGTCGTGAGTGACAAGTAATATCGATCCACTGTATTTGCTTAAATAATCTTCCAGCCATTTAACGGTTTCAAAATCAAGATGGTTGGTCGGTTCGTCCAGAATTAATAAATCAGCACTTTCGATTAATACCTGTGCTAAGGCAACCCGTTTTTTTTGCCCTCCTGAAAGCTCGCTCACCTTTTTACTTACATCCGTGATACCAAGCTTCATAAGGATCGTTTTCGCATTTGTACTTACATCCCAGGCATTTTGGGCATCCATTTGCTTTTGTAATTGAAACAGGTTTTCTTGATACGATTGGTTATTTGGTGAGCCTTCTAATTGGATTAATGCATTCTCATATTCCCGCATCAATCTGACGATCGGTGCTTCACCGTGAAACACCTGTTCAAGAACGGTTCGGTCTTTGTCAAATTCAGGATGCTGGCTTAAATAAGAAATCGTATAATCTTTTCCAGCGATAATATCACCTGCATCGGGAAGATCCATTCCTGCAACGATTTTTAACAAAGAAGATTTTCCTGTCCCATTTACCCCAATCAGGCCGATTCTTTCTTTTTCGGCAATGGTAAAGGTAAGTTCTTTGAACAGCTGCTTTTCTCCATAAGTTTTTGAAACATTTTCAACCGTCAACATTTTCATTCTTGTCCATTCCATTCTTTATAAAATTCTTCTAAATAGGATTCCATTATTTTGTGGCGGTTTTCAGCCATTATTTTTGCCGTTTTGGTATTCATTCTATCTTTTAATTTTAACAATTTCTCATAGAAATGATGGATGCTCGTTGATTTCCCGTTTCGATATTCTTCAACGCTCATTTCATCTCTTACCTTTATCTCCGGATCAAAAATGGGCTGTCCCTTTTTTCCTCCGTATGCAAATGCTCTGGCAATCCCAATTGCCCCGATGGCATCGAGCCTGTCTGCATCTTGAACAATTTCTGCTTCAGGAGAAGTAAGTTCAGTCTCTTTGCCCCCTCTATACGAGATGGTTTCAATGATCTCTTTAATACGGGCGGTTTGATCCATTGATAAATGCATCGACACTAGAAATGAATCCAGCTTATCTCTGCCTTTTTCAGCAGATTCATTCAATTTTTCATCTGATATATCATGGAGAAGCGCAGCCATTTCTATAATAAATGCGTCTCCATTCCTTTCTTGTGTACAAATCTCAAGGGCATTCCTTCGAACCCTGTCCACATGATACCAATCATGGCCGGTTGCATCATTACCCAACTGATTTTTTACAAATGCTTCAGCCTGTTGAATGAGTTTAAGTTTCATTATCTAAACACCTGCCTTAACCTTGATATTTTAGCATGAAATCAAGCTTAAAACGTAAAAGAAAAAATCCACGGAATTCAATAGTCCGCGGAAATATTCTAGTTATTCTTGTAAACGATATAAAGTTGTAATCATCGAATCGATCATTTCCACTAAATCGTCAATTTGATTCTCGTGAATTAGCCGATCAAATTCGATTTTCACTTCACTGTGCATTTTTTTTTCTTTTTGAAGGGGGTAAAAAGAAACCAAATGGGTCATTTTCCTGTTCGTTCCCCAAATATCTAACAGTGATTTCTCGATTTTTTCATAGTTAATGATTTTTTTCGGATGTTCAAAGTAAAATTGTAAATAAATCAAGCAGCCAGCTTGATTTTCCGGCAGTCCCGGCAGCAGCTCAGCTGCTAAATTTGCCAAGCCTGCTTCAAGTACTAATTTGGCAGAAATATTTTTTGTTTTTTCAGCAAGCGAGAAGCAAATCTCGTATTTTCTTGAAAGCTTTGCCATATTAATGAAATCATTACGATCAAAAATGATGATTTCACCATTCAAATCCAAATCATACAGTGCACCTTCAAGAACAACTTTCATATTTTCAAATGCGGTCGGATCAAACATGCACTCACCACGCTTAAAAAAGGCCAAAGGCCTTTCCTTTTTCATCCACATCCATTTTCATGGCTGCAGGTACCTTCGGCAATCCCGGCATCGTCATTACATCCCCTGTTAATGCCACAATAAAGCCGGCTCCGATCGATGGTTTCAGCTCTCGAATGGTAACTGTAAAATCAGCAGGTCTGCCTAAATTCACCGGGTCATCTGAAAGGGAATATTGGGTTTTTGCCATGCAGATCGGTAAATCAGACCAGCCAAATTTCTCAAAGGCGGCGATTTGTTTTCTTGCTTTTGGAGAAAAATCAGCAAATTTTCCTCCGTATACCTTTTGAACGATTTTATTCACTTTTTGTTCGATCGAATCAGATAAATCATATAAAGGCTGAAAACAATTTTCTTCCGTCTCGATAATCCTTAACAATGTTTCAGCCAGTTCGATTCCGCCTTTTCCGCCTTTTTCCCACACTTCCGTTAAGGCAGCGGGAACCTTTTCCCTCCTGCACAAGTCAAGCATGGTTTGCATCTCTAGATTGGTGTCAGTAATAAATTTATTTATTGCTACCACGATCGGCAGCCCAAAACCTCTAATCGTTTCAATATGTTTTTGCAAATTGGCAAATCCCCGCTTTAATGCGGCAATATTTTCGTTTGCCAGTTCTTGCTTGGATGCGCCCCCATGCATTTTTAGTGCCCGAATTGTCGCAACGATGACCACAGCCTCAGGTTTTATCCCGGCACTCCTGGATTTAATATTTAAAAACTTTTCTGCACCAAGGTCTGCTCCAAATCCCGCTTCGGTGATGACATAATCCGCCAATTTTGATGCTGCCTTTGTCGCAATGACACTGTTGCAGCCATGAGCAATATTCGCAAAAGGACCTCCGTGTACCAAAGCAGGGGTATGTTCTATTGTTTGAACAAGATTAGGTTTAACTGCATCCTTTAGAAGTAAAGCAAGCGCTCCTTGCACACCCAAATCCCCGACTGTTACAGGCTCCTTTTGATCATTATAGGCAATGACCATTCTTGACAATCTTAGCTTTAAATCATTCAAATCGGAAGCAAGGCACAAAACGGCCATAATTTCTGAGGCCACTGTAATGTCAAAGCCATCTTCTCTTGGGACACCTTGCAGCGGTCCGCCAAGGCCAATAATAATTTTTCGTAATGCACGGTCATTTAAATCGAGAGCCCTTTTCCAGACTATTCTCCGCTGATCGATGCGAAGATGATTTCCTTGCTGAAGATGATTATCAATCAGCGCTGCGAGAGCGTTGTTCGCTGTGGTAATCGCGTGAAAATCACCGGTAAAATGCAAATTGATATCTTCCATTGGCATCACCTGAGAATGCCCTCCGCCCGTTGCGCCTCCTTTTATTCCCATTGTTGGTCCTAATGAAGGTTCGCGCATGGCAATCATTGCTTTTTTACCAAGTTGTTGAAGAGCATCACCAAGTCCGACTGTTACTGTTGATTTTCCCTCACCGGCAGGTGTAGGATTAATAGACGTAACAAGAATGATTTTACCGCTGGTTTTTGTTTCTAATTTTAATAAGGCTTCATGAGACAGTTTCGCTTTATATTTTCCATAAAGCTCAAGATCGTCGTTTGTGAGACCCAGTTTTTCAGCTATTTGAACAATCGGCTTCATTTCAGCATTTTGAGCAATCTCAATGTCCGATTTTACCTTTATCTCCATTGCCATTAAATATCCCTCTCTTCTGAAAAAGAACTTGAACATCTTTTTTTATTGTACCAAACTGAGTATCTATTTCTAAAATTACTTTTGTAAAATTTTCTTTTCTGTTCGTGATAAAATGATTATAATGGTAATATTGAATTTTCAAACAAAGGGGATGATCACTTGCCTATCAACATACCAAAGCTTCTGCCTGCAAGAGAAACTCTGGAAAAAGAAAATATATTTATCATGGATGATGATCGCGCCACCAGCCAGGATATCAGACCTTTAAATATACTAATCTTAAATTTAATGCCAGAAAAAGAAAAAGCAGAAACCCAGCTTTTAAGACTTTTAGGGAATTCACCCCTGCAAGTAAATGTTAATTTTTTAAAAACCATATCCTATGAATCTACTCATACTAGTAAGCAGCATTTAGAACAATTTTATACCGACTTTGATCACGTCAAAACACAAAAGTTTGACGGAATGATCATCACAGGGGCACCCGTGGAACTGCTAGAGTTTGAGCAGGTAAAATATTGGGAAGAATTAACAGAAATTATGGATTGGACGAAGGAAAATGTCACTTCCACACTCCATATTTGCTGGGGATCACAAGCTGCTCTTTATTATCATTATGGAATCGGTAAATATGAATTAGAACAAAAATGCTCAGGCATTTATCCTCATCGAATTTTTGATCAAAATGACCTTCTTTTACGAGGTTTTGATGATGAGTTCTTCGCCCCTCATTCGAGATATACAGATATTTCGATCGAGGAAATTAAAAAGCATAAAAATTTAAAACTTTTGGCCGCATCAGAGGAAGCAGGAGCCTTGCTTATTTCATCCCTTGACCGTAAGCACGTGATGATTACCGGACACTTGGAATATGATTCTGATACACTTGCACAAGAATACGCCCGTGATCTGGATAAAGGATTAGCCATTCATATACCAGAAAACTACTTTCCAAATAATGATCCGGTCCAGCCTCCAATTAATCGCTGGCGCTCGCACGGTCATCTCTTATTCTCAAACTGGCTGAATTACTATGTATATCAAGAAACACCTTATGCATGGAGATGAAAGAATCGCAGTACCATAGAATTCACTTTTTGAAATTGAAGGATTTTCCAGAATAGGTTATTTCCTTCTTCATTTAAAAGAGGATGACGTCCGTCATCCTCTTTTCATTTAAATTAATGTTCTTCATTTTGCTTTTGTATTTCCTTTAAGGCTTCGACTCGTTTCGCGTCTTCCTCAAAAAATTGAATAAGATCACCAATGCGGTCGATCGAATCCCAGCTTAAATGATGTTCGATCCCTTCAACATCATGGTAGATATTTTCCTCTTTCACTCCAATAACTTTAAGAAGCTGTTCCAGCAGTTCATGGCGGTAAACAAGCCGCTTGCCAATTTTCTTACCCTTCGCTGTCAAAACAAGACCCCTGTATTTTTCATAAATTAAATATTCATCTTTATCAAGCTTTTGAACCATCTTTGTTACTGAGGAGGGATGCACGGATAATGCCTCTGCGATATCTGATACTCTCGCATATCCTTTTTCTTCGATTAAAATATAAATTTGTTCTATATAATCTTCCATGCTTGGTGTTGGCATCCCAAAAACCCTCCATTACGAATAATAACCATTAAAAGTTTACTATAGATGAAAAACACAGACAAGGTGATATCTCATTAAATTTATTTTATTTTGTCCGTTTTTCATTTGCTGCTAAAGCAAATGTTCTGCTTTTTTATCATTTACGAACAAAAACCTTATTTTCTTTTCTTGATCATCCCATGTCAAAACAGCATTAAAGGTTTTATCTTTATTCGTAAAGCCTTCAATGATTTCCGTTTTCCCCTCAGCTAATAGTTTTTTAAGATTCTTTTGTGATATGGCTTTCCCAAGGATTTTTTTTGAAATCGTAAAATCGCAGTGATTCTTATGAAAATTGCTGCATCCATAAAAATTTCCTTTATCAATTAAGTAGCCGTCACATTTTTTACAAGGACCCAATTTTATTGTTCTCTTTGTGCTCTTTTTACCCGGTAAAAATGACTCGCAATCTTCTTCTGAAAATACCCATTCTGCAGCCTGACCGATCGTAGCTGATATGAGATGATCAATCATGTTATTAGTTGCTTCAATGAAATGTTTGGGTGAAGCTGTCCCCTCTGAAATTTCTTTTAAACGTTGTTCCCATTTTGCGGTCATTTCAGGAGACGAAAGGATTTGCGGTCCAATCGAATCGATCAATATTTTTGCTTTAGCCGTTGCAAATACTAGATTCTTGTTTACTTCAATATATTTCCTGTCTTTGAGCATTGTAATAATACCGGCCCTTGTTGCTTCTGTACCGAGGCCCTCCGTTTTTGCGAGAACTTTCTCAAGTTCTTTATCTTCGATGTGTTTTCCGGCTGATTTCATTAAGGTGATGAGCTGACCTTCCGTATAACGCTTTGGAGGCTGTGTCTGGGACTCTTTTACCTCTGCCTTCTTGGTTATGCCAGCTTCATTTTTCTCTAGCAATGGCAATGCAGGCTCATTATCATTTTCCTTTGACTGAATGACTTTTCTCCAGCCTTCCTCAATTTGAACTTTCCCTTTCGAAACAAATTCAGCACGTCCGTCAACTAAGGTTGTGACGGTGGTGTATTCAGTGATTGCTTTGTTGTAGTGGGCCGCAATTAAACTCGTTACAACTAAATCATATATTTTTCGTTCATCTGCACTTAACTTGACTGGATTTGGGATTTGTTCCGTTGGAATAATGGCATAGTGGTCCGTCACTTTCTTTTCGTTCACATATCTTTTGTTTTCAGATATTGCGGAAACGGGCAGCGGAAAATAGTTCTGAAATTCCACGATTGACTCCAGTTTTCTTAAAATTTCAGGAAAGGCATTTGCCTCTTCTTTCGTAATATATCGGGAGTCTGAACGCGGATACGATACATTCCCTTTTTGGTAAAGTTTTTGAAGGACATCGAGTGTTTTTTTAGGAGAGAATTTAAAGCGTCTGTTGGCATCAGCTTGAAGGGCAGATAAATTGTACAGCAATGGCGGTAAAAATTCTTTTCGTTCCGAAACCACTTCTTTTATTTCTGCTGGCTTGTCCTTGCAAAAAGCAGCAATTTTTTCAGCTAATTCTTTAGAATGGATTCTTGTATCATGGTCCTTCTGCCATTTCCCACGATATTTTTTTCCATTCATCATAAATTCAGCTGAAACCTCCCAAAAAGGTTCTGCTTTAAAGTTTTCAATCTCTCTTTCTCTTTTTACAATTAAAGCTAATGTAGGGGTTTGCACTCTCCCCACTGAAAAAACGTCCGAAAATCCTTTTTGCTGCAGCAATAAACTGTATAATCTTGAAGCATTCATTCCTACAATCCAATCAGCACAAGCCCTCGTATATGCTTCATAATAGAGGTTGCGTGTATCATTTTCCGAGAGCAGCTTTTTAAATCCTTCTCTGATCGCATTGGAAGTCAATGAGGAAATCCATAATCTTCTCATTGGTTTGTGGCAGCCTGCCAATCTTAAAATATTGCGAATAATGAGTTCTCCTTCTCTTCCGGCGTCCCCGGCATGAATAATTTCGGTAACAGAAGGATCCTTTACCAGATTTTGAATAATGTTAAATTGTTTGATTTTGTCTTTTGTTACTTCATATTGAAATTTTTCCGGAATCATTGGCAATGTTTCTATAGACCACTTTTTCCATTTCGGTTCATACTTTTCAGGTGGCACTAACTGACACAAATGGCCGATCGCCCAAGTGACATAAGCCCCTTTCGGAAAAATTTCATTTGGATGGATGAGAATATAGCCCTGGTGCTTTTTGTTTTTAAAAACCGACGCTAATGTAACTCCTTGATCTGGTTTTTCAGCAATGATTAGTTTCATACCAATAGCCCCTTTATTTAGACATCCAAAATTATTTTCCCATTACACGCTCCATTCGTAAAGAATTATTATATTACAAAAAAAGAACAGACTGCAAAAATGATTATTAAAGCAGTCTGTTTTCTATCTCCAGCTTAAACGGCCGGTCTAATTGATATAAACGGCGGTATCTATCCTTGCTTAGTAACAATTCTTTGTGGCTCCCTTCCATGACAATCTTTCCTTCATCAAGAAATAAGATCCGATCCATTTTTTCAACACCTGCCAAATGATGCGTTACCCAGATAATCATTTTCTCACTGAAAAGTTCAAAAATATCGGCAAGAAGTTTCTTTTCCGTAAGTGGATCCAAACCAACTGTCGGTTCATCCATTATGACAATTGGATTTTTTTGTAACAGCACTCTGGCAAGCGCAATCCTCTGCCTTTCCCCTCCCGAGAAGCGTTGTCCCGTTTCATGCATGTTCGTATCATAACCATTTGGTAATTGAATGATCATCTCATGCAATTGTACCCGTTTAGCAGCTTCATATACTTCTTCATCAGAAGCGCTCGGATTGCCTAGGCGAATGTTATTTAGAACGGTAGTATTAAACAAGTAGGGTTTTTGATTTAGGACTGACATGTATTTTGGAATTGCTTGAGCCAATTCTTGAACATTTACTTTATTAAGGAGGATTTCACCTTCCATTGGCGCAAGCGCCCCTTGAATTAATTTTAGCAAAGTTGATTTTCCCGTACCGCTGCGTCCGATAATAGCAATTTTTTCATTCGGACCAAACTTCAGAGAGATATTTTCCAGTAAGGGCGGTTCAGAACGATAATGGTAGGTTAAGTTCCTAATTTCTAATGATGGCTGATCGGAATTAGCGTCAGGATCGGACGGGATCATTCCATTTTGATCAGATATATCCTCCCTTTGTTGAAGCTGATTTAAGCGAAAAATAGAATCACGGTAGCTGGAAGTATCACTGATCGCTCCAGAAAGGGGTAAAAACGACTCTAAAAGGGACAGCATGGCAAGACTGACAGCCGCAATAAATGTAGGCTCAAAAACCTCACTTGCAGCCTGCTGGTTTGCCCAATAAACGGCAATGACAACAATTATTCCAAGCACTCCCTGATTTAAACAATCACGCCAATTGATAAACCGATGCTGGCTTTTTTCAATCTGTAATAGTTTCTCTTCGTCTTTTTCGTATTTTTCAATAAATCCACGATGACTGCCGCTGAAAATCCAGTCACTAATCCCTAAAATCGCGTCTGTAAACTGCTGATAAAGCTGATTTCTTCCTTTTTTTAATTGCTGATTTTTTACTTTTGAATAAAGTAAGGATAAAAATGGGGCTGCAAATAATAGAATTCCAATCATGACAGCTAGGAGAATCGCAAATGGGACGGAAAAAGCACCAGCACAAATAATGATCACCGCATACGTTGCCAAAGAAACTAATGAAGGAAAGATGGTTTTTAAATAAAAATCCTGCAAATGTTCAATATCATCAGCGAGTACACCAAGAAGATCCCCTGTTAAAAAGCGGGACCTCAGAAACAAAGCCTGCGGTTCAAGGAGACTATACAAACGGACACGCATCTCCGAGAGAATTTTCAAGACCATTTGATGGCCTGTCAGCCTTTGAACATAACTTAGAACGGCCCTGCCAATCCCAAATGTCCGGACCCCCACGATTGGGACATAAACCATCAATATTGACTCAGGGCGTGTGGATGCTTTGGTAATTAAATATCCGGATGTAAACATCAAGGCACCACTGAACAGAACGGTTAACGTACCAAGAAAAATCGCCAAAGCAAATAATCCGCGAAAATGTACTAAATAAGGGATAATCCATTTCTTCTTGTCCATTTAAAGTTCCTCCATTTGCGATTGAACAAGCTGATAATAAACTGATTGCTTCTTCATTAGTTCTTCGTGCGTGCCAATTTCCGCTATTTGCCCGTTAGATAAAACAATAATTTGATCCATATCAAGCATCCAATGCAATCGATGGGTAGCGAAAAAGACAAGTTTCCCGTCGAACAGTTGGAGCATTGTTTCTTTCAATTCTGATTCGGTTTCAATATCCAAGTGGGCTGTAGGCTCATCTAGAAGAATAATAGAACGGTTTCCTAAGAATGCACGTGCCAACGCAATTCTTTGCTCCTGTCCTCCGCTGATTGCCCTGCCGCCTTCCCCGATTATCGTATCAAAACCTTGAGGCAATGATTGGATCACCTGAAAAATCCCTGCTTTTTTGGCAGCTTCCTCCACTTCCTTTATTGTTGCCTCCGGATGATAAAAACGGATATTATTGAAAACCGTATCATGGAACAGGTATGGGTGCTGAGGAATATAAGTCAGCTGTTGCTGCCACTCCTTTTGCAGGAGTGAACCCGTTTTAAAACTATTTACAAGAAATTCCCCTGAAGTGGGTGTTAAAAAACCGCTCAGAATATCGATTAATGTTGATTTTCCAGCCCCGCTTGAGCCGATAATTCCAATTTTCTGCATTCCTTTTATGGAAAAAGACAGATCTTTCAAACTTGGACTGCCATCATCAAAATTCATCGTTACTTCTTTTACGGACAATGTGCTTTCTTTGCCCCATTGAGGGATTGAAATTTGTGTATCGTGGGCAAGTTCTTGCGCTAATATATCCTGTATCCTTTTTCCTGCCTCTTTTCCATCGAGAGTTGCATGATAATCCGCTCCTAATTCCCTTATTGGCAAGAAATATTCCGGAGCCAGAATCAGAATGGTCAAAGCTGGTTGTAATTCGATCGTTCCATTAATTAAACCCAATCCTAAAAAAACGGCAACAGTTGCAATCGAAAGCATCGTAAAGAAGTCTAAAGCAAATGAAGACAAAAAAGCGATTTTTAATGTGCTCATCGTCGAAAGCCGATATGTCTCACTTACCGCCTTTATTTTGTCACGGTGTTCTTTGCTCAACCCTAAATATTTAAGGGTTTCCAGCCCCCTTAAAGAATCGACAAAATGATTTGACAGCAATTGATAGGATTTATATTGATGGTCTGCTTTTTTCTTAGCTGCCAACCCAAGCAGAATCATAAAAACAATTAATAGAGGAAATGCCAAGATTAAAATAAAGGCCGAGCGAATATTTCCGAAAAAAACAAACAGAACCGTCAGCGCGGGAATAATGGAAATATTGATTACCTTCGGCAAAAACAACTCCAAATAATGGCGGAATTTCATGATTCCTTCCATCACCAATGTGACCGTCTGCCCGGAGCCTTCCTCCCTGACAAACCTAGGTCCCAGCTGGAATAATTTATTCAGCAATTCTTTTCTTAACTCCTGCCCTGAAGTAGCCGCGAAGTCAAAGGCAATATTTTTTTTCCAAACAGTTAGAATTTGCCTGATTACAAGTGCAAGCAAAAAAATAACAAGCTTATTTCTGACATCAGCAAACAAATCTCCCCCGAAGAGGGAGGAGATTGCTGCTGCCAAATAATAAGCTTGGGCAATAATGATAACACCTTGAGCGAGTGTCAATATTGCGAGTTTTATAAGAACTGGTTTAATTCCCTTATAAGAGAACAAATCTTTATCCATTAGTAAGTCATATGCTCCTTATGTGACACACGTTTTCTAAAGACGTAGTAGCTCCAGACTGTGTAGGCTAAAACAAACGGTAATACTGTTACGACAACAATCGTCATTACCTTAAGTGAGTATGGACCGCTTGCAGCATTGTAAACTGTTAAATCATACGCTTTATTAAGCGAGCTCACCATAACTCTTGGGAACAGTCCGACAAAAATAGCTGATACTGTAAAGGCTAATCCTAATCCAGTCATTGTAAAGGCCATGCCTTCTTTTTTCTTGGTAATAAAGTAAGGAGTCAGTGCATAGACAATGACAATTAGAACCACTAATGCCAGTTCAGGAATAGTACGAACTTGGAAAATATCTGTCATAAACCATGATAATCCAACGAATACCACCAATACTCCAAGAACAGCAAATGTTAATTTTTTAGCTAATGCTGCAGAACGAGTTCTGAGTTCACCCTCGGTTTTTAATGTGATAAAATTCAATCCATGCAGTAAGGTTAACAATGTTACTGTTAAACCGCCCCATAGTGAGTAGATATTAATGTAATCTGTGAATCCTGCTGCCATATTCATATCTTTGCCAATTGGCATTCCTTTAAGCATACTGGTGAACGCAACACCTAACAGGAACGGAGGAAGAAGGCTTCCAAAGAAGATAACCCAGTCCCAAACCTTAGTCCATTTGGCATTGTCTACTTTACGGCGAAATTCAAAGGAAACACCGCGGCCGATCAAGCAAAGAAGTACTGCAAATAATGGAATGTAATATCCACTGAACATGGTTGCGTACCAGTTTGGAAATGCTGCAAAGATTGCACCGCCGCCTGTTAGCAGCCAAACTTCATTGGCATCCCAGAATGGACCGATTGTATTGACAAGGACAGTCCGTTCTGTTTCATTACGGGCAAGAAAACGAGTTGACATTCCGACACCAAAATCAAATCCTTCAAGGAAGAAAAATCCGATAAACACAACGCCGATTAAGATAAACCACAATTCACTTAATTCCATCTTAGGCACCAACTTTCTTAAATGGATCAGTAGTTAACGGCTTATTAATTTCTTTATGAGCATCTGGTCCTTTTTTAACTTCACGTACAATCAAATAAACCATAACGCCTGCAAGAACAGAAAATACTAACAGGTAGACGATGAAGGAGAATAAAATTGCTCCTCCGGAAACATTTGGTGAAACCGCATTCGCTGTAGTCATTAAACCGAATACTGACCATGGCTGACGGCCAACCTCTGTCATAATCCAGCCGAATGTGTTTGCCAAGTATGGGAATGCAATTGCTGGAATCATGAATTTTAAGAATTTAGTGCTTTGATCAATTTTACCTCTTCTTTGTTGGACAAGTCCAATAATGGAGAGTAAAATCATTAATGTTCCAAAACCAACCATTAATCGGAAGCTCCAATATGTCGTTTTAACAGGCGGAACATAATCTGTTCCTACGCCAACCTTGGAATCATACTTCGCCGTGTACTCTTTTTGAATGGTATTCATCCCTTTAAGGCTGCCCTCAAACTTAGAGTAGGATAGAAAACTTAATGCATAAGGGATATTCAATTCAAAACTATTCTGTTTATTTGCTGTATCAATGATTGCAAATGCAGACCACGGTGCTGGATCTGGAGTATTTTCCCAAATACCTTCTGCTGCAGCCATTTTCATAGGCTGTGTTTTAACAAGATATTGCGCCTGGGTATGTCCGGATAAAGCGACACCCAAGGTGCCAATGATACCAATGACTAGAGCAAACTTCATTGATTTTTTGTAAAATTCAACATGTTTTTTTCTAAGGAGATTGTAAGCGCTGATTCCGGCAACAAAGAATGCTGCTGTACAAAGTGCACCTGTCAATACGTGCGGATATTCAACCCACAATTGGCCATTTGTCAGCACTGCTCCAAAATCATTCATTTCAGAGCGTCCGTTATTTAAAACAATTCCTGTCGGATGCTGCATAAAGGAGTTTGCTGTTAAGATCCATAGAGCTGATAATGTTGTTCCTAATGTTACCAGCCAGATACAGGCTAAATGAATTTTCTTAGGAAGACGATCCCAGCCGAAAATCCACAGGCCGATAAAGGTTGATTCCATAAAAAATGCCAACAGTGCTTCAATAGCGAGCGGAGCTCCAAATACGTCTCCGACAAATCTTGAATAGTCCGACCAGTTCATTCCAAATTGGAACTCTTGAATGATACCGGTTACAACACCTACTGCAAAGTTAATCAAGAACAAATGTCCCCAAAACTTCGCCATCTTTTTGTAAATCTCTTCTCCCTTTCGAACATAAAACGTTTGCATAATTGCGACCATTAAAACAAGTCCGATTGATAGCGGTACAAAAAAGAAGTGAAAAACTGTTGTTGCTGCAAACTGGAGTCTAGCCAGCCACAGTGGATCCATAATGATTTTCCCCCTTAAATAATTTCTTAATTGCTTGAGGCGGTATCATGTTCGTTTTTTCACAAATCAGCAATTATAAAATAAATTTTTTAACATCAATACCAATTAAAATTTTTTAAGAATAGCAAGAGAGCATTTAATGATGAGTCCGGACTGTTAATTGGCATTAATGTCTTCTCACCACTATAATATCAAAATCGGCTGAAAAGTTTTCGTCACTTTTCGTCAATTTTGTGACAAATAAAACAAAGTTCAATTTCTGTTATTTCAGAAAAGTATTTAAAAAACGGCTAAAAGACGGCTTTTCCACAAAAAAACTGCTAGTTTTTAGATGTAAATATGTATAATTTTTCCTCTTTATACATAAATTTCATTTTCTTCAATCGGAGTTTCCTCAAACAAACTTGTCATATTTATTAAAAATAGCTTTTTGTCAAGTGTAAACCGCACTTTATTTTGATTTTTTTTATGAACATTTCTTTCTTAAAATCATACAAAAAAGACGTGTTTCCATTGACACGCCTTTTTTAGTACATGGATTTGCTGCCCCATCAAAAAATTTACTTGTTATCCCAAACTAATCGTGCGAATGGAATCGGATTGATGATCAAACGCATACCAGCACTCTTTTGGAATAATATTTCTTACAAATAATGCCGAAGACGGAATTCTAATTACATCCATGATAATCGCCCCAATTTGTTTGTCGATTAGCAAAAACGCATCCTTGTGTGAGTAAAATGATAACTTTTTACCAAGACAAAGAATTGATTGGATAATTTTATCCTTTTGAAAGCTTTCCACCTGCAAATGTGAAATAAACCTTAAAATCCATTCTTCTTCCCCAATTGAAAATCGGTACATAAATCCTCCTTCTTCTGTTAATTAAATACAAATAGTAAATAAGTCAGAAATGAACAAAATGCTGCCAAATAGGATTAAGAAAATTTCCAATGTTAAGGTTTCGTTCCATTTTATGCTTAAAAAAACGCTTACATTCCTTGACTGTCCAGTGCCATTATTGTATATTATAAACATCATGATTCAGTCTGGGATACATTTATTTACCTGACATGCTTCATGAAAATATTTAACACAGGTGCCAATGGTGTCTTGGAAGGTTTAGGAGGAAAAAGTAATATGCAAAACGGTAAAGTAAAATGGTTTAACAACGAAAAAGGATACGGTTTTATTGAAGTTGAAGGCGGAGACGATGTATTCGTACATTTCAGCGCTATTCAAGGTGAAGGTTTTAAATCCCTAGAAGAAGGCCAAGAAGTTTCTTTTGAAATTGTTGAAGGAAACCGCGGACCACAAGCTGCTAACGTTGTAAAACTTTAATCTAAATATAGCACTTTCAAAGGCTGGCTGATTGCCAGCCTTTTTTATTGAAGTTTTTTTCCATATTCTTTAATTTGTTCCCCGACTGTACATTTTGTAATACAAAAGCGGTGAGCTGCCCTCCTCCCTGATTCTTTTTTTAAATGCTGGTTGAGAAAGCATCCTTCACAATACTGATCCATGATACTTTTAATATCGTGATATAATTCTTTCTTTGTTGTGTCTCTCACAATGATACAAACACCCTTCTAAATAATTTGCGTTTTAGCGAATATTTCTTTCCCCTCGAGCGCCTGAGAAGCCAATTTATCCGCCTCCTTATTGTCGTTTCGCGGAATGACAGTATATTTAGGAGAGAGCCCCAATTTTTTTATTTTCTCTTCAATTCGATCAAGCCAGCGGCCCAGCACATCTTCATAGCATGGCCATTCACCCTCTAACTGTTTTAAAACCCCTTGCGAATCACCTTTAATTTCACATGGAAGATGGTGAACTCCCAGTTCTTCAAGCAAACTTAAAGCATAAAACAAAGCTGCATATTCTGCTTCATTGTTTGTTTCAATTTCCTTAAATTGTTCGTTTGCACGAATTCTGTACTTCTTTTTTCCTTGTTTAAAAAAAATCACAGCCCCCAGTCCGGCTACGTTTGTTTCTTTTTGAAAGCCGCCGTCAAAAAAGATGGTAATTTCATGAGGATCCTCTTCAATTTCAGTAAGGAGTTTTTTCATTTCCTTCAAATTCCATGATGTCCCCATTTCGTCAAAATATAAAAGGCTGACTGCTTTCCCTGATTTCTCTAAATCTTCACCTGCCTGGACGGCCAATTCCCCATCGATAAATTCGGAAGCTAATAAAATTTTTTCGTTTCCGGATGTTTTATACAAAAATTCCAATTTGTATTTCATTTATTTCAGCCTTTCCTTCATTCTCATTCAGTTATTTTATTTTACTCTTATTATGCCCCATAATGAACAATGCAAAAAATAGAAATCTTTTTTATGCATGATAGACGAAAGTTATGATAAGCTTTCATTATCTGGCATTTATGGAGGGAACAACATTGATTGAAGTTTATATCGATGGAGCCAGTGCCGGAAATCCGGGTAAAAGCGGCGCTGGTGTTTTTATTAAAGGAAATGGCACAACAGAAAGATATTCGATTCCGCTTGGAATTATGACTAATCATGAAGCAGAATTCCACGCTTTTATACACGCCTTAAAAATTTGCTTAAATCATCATTATCCGGTTGTTTCATTCCGAACGGATTCTGAACTTGTCAACCGTGCTGTTGAGAAAGAATTTGCAAAAAATAAACAATTTGCCACGCTGCTCAAAGAAGCGCTGGAAATGACCAAAGAGTTTGAGTTATTTTTCATGAAATGGATTCCCAGCAGCGAAAATAAGACAGCGGATGCGCTTGCACGGCAGGGAATCCAAAAAAATCAAACCGCGGGAGAATCTAAAACTTCATGAAAAAACCTCTTTTAGCTGATAGTTGTTTATTATTCGTTACGGTTATATGGGGAACAACCTTCGTTTTAGTGCAAAATGCAATCGATTCTTTAACACCTTTTGCCTTTAACGGTATCCGTTTCCTCATCGCCGCTGTGATTCTTGCTCTTTGGCTTTTTTTATTTGAAAAAAAGCAATTAAAAAAAGGGAACATAAAACTGCTTTTATCCGGTGTATTTTTAGGATTTTGGCTTTTTCTCGGTTATGCAACGCAGACAATCGGCCTATTATATACCACTTCCTCAAAAGCCGGGTTTATTACCGGCTTAAGCGTCGTGTTTGTACCGCTGTTTTCCATATTCTTGCTTAAACAGACTTTGAGCAGGAATGCTATATTTGGTGTGCTGACAGCAACTATTGGGCTTTTTTTACTGACTGCAACCGATATATCCGGTCTCAATACAGGAGATATTTTTGTTTTTATTTGTGCCATAAGCTTTGCGCTTCATATTATTTTTACCGGTAAATTCACCAAAAAGCATCCTGCGCTTTTCATTACGGTTATTCAAATTGCGACCGTTTCGCTTCTTTCACTTGTTTCATCCCTGCTGTTTGAAAATTGGCGCTCTGTCTATCGCTCCGAAATATTACTATCGAACGACGTATTGATTGCATTGCTGATTACCTCAATATTTGCAACTGCATTCGCCTTTTTGGCACAAACCAGTTTTCAAAAACATACGACCACAACAAGAGTGGCGCTGATTTTTGCCATGGAGCCCGTTTTTGCCGCTCTAACGGGTTATTTTTGGGCACATGACCATTTAACCCTAAGCGCATTATTTGGCTGTTTGCTTATTTTATCTGGAATGATTTTGGCCGAGTTTCCTGTAAAGAAAAATCAAACACCTAAACTTGCCGTTTTCGAAGGCAGCAGCCCAACCAGTCAAACGGGAATAAAAGACGATCTAGATCAAAAGAACTCCCTAGAAAAATAGGGAGTCCTTTTGATTAAATTGGTAATAATTCTTTTTCCTTTACAAACAAAATTGCTTCTTTTCTCGTTTTTAATTTATTTAATGTTAATGTTTCCAGCAGGGAAATGTAAAAACTGCCATCAAACTTTTTTTGTGCTTTTAGAGTCAGTTCGATGGCTGCATTTACCAGTTCATCAGGAGCACTTGTGTAATGTTTCCCAAAGTAGATAAACCCAATGGAATCCTCTTGAAACTGGAATCCCCTTGCTTGTAAATCATGAAGGTATTCTTCCACTGTCCGCACTAACCAGTCATTCCTCTCCAGTTAAATAAAAACCCTTATTAAATCTTACCTGAAAAATTTTCTCTTATCTACATTCTTTTTCATCGTTATGTGTCCAAGTAACCCTATTGCTGCTCCAAGCAATGCCCCGCCAATCACTTCTTCCGGTTGATGGCCGAGCATTTCTTTTAATTTTTTGGGCCCATTTTCTTTGAATTCTACATGTTCTTTATGTGAAACTTTCTTCATCAATTCATCAAGCGAGTTTACTTTTAAGGTTAGTTCTCCCGTTTGCCGGCGTATTCCCTGGGCATCATACATAACTATTAACCCGTAAACGAGAGAAAGTGCAAAATCAAACGTGGGCATCCCCTGCCGCATCGCAATATAAGTTGTAAGTGAGGACACACCCGCTGAGTGTGAACTTGGCATTCCACCCGTTTGGAAAAATAAATCAGGGCGCCATTCCTTGCTTTTGACATAATGAATAGGGATTTTTAATGCCTGTGCCAGCCCAATGCTTAAAAGGGATAAATAAACTCCCTTGTTCATATCCATCACCTCTATTGTTATTGTTAAGAAAGTTGTGTTTTATTATTCTTCTGGAAGGAATACTAACAAGTATCGGAGGTGAGGATAGATGGGCAAAAAAGGCGGAGCAAGCCGTGGCATGAAAGCGCCTGGAGTAAATCCGCAAGGGTACGGGCAGGACGCAGAATTTTCTGAGGAACCAAAAAGCAAATTGGAAAATGCCGCTAAAAAAAGTAATAAAAAATAAAAACAACAGCGGCTGCCACTTCCAAGTGTCAGCCGCCTTCGTTATTAGGATACAGTTGAATCCGAAAATGGGAGGGTTCGCTGCAAGCCGCGAAGCTCTAATTCAGAAAATTTTTCAAATACCTTTTCCTTTTCAATCCTCAGTTCCGCCAATTTTAAATCGTACGTAACCGGTACCTCACAGTGAATTTCCGCCAGTTTTCTTGACAGATGAAGCATTTCCATGTCCTGCTCAATTTTATTGCGGTTTGCTTTTGACAGCTTGTCAAGGTTGGAGATTATTCCCTCAATGTGTTCATATTCCTGGAGAAGCTTTAACGCGGTTTTTTCTCCAATTCCTTTTACACCTGGATAGTTGTCACTTGTATCACCCATCAGCGCTTTTAAATCAACCATCTGCTGCGGATTGATACCTTTTTCCTCGTAAAACGTTGCCGGTGTATGAACAAGATAATTTCCAAAACCTTTTTTCATAAGGATCACAGAAATATTTTCATCAAGGAGCTGCAAAATATCCTGATCCCCCGTTAGAATCGAGACATCTGCATGATTTTTAGCTTGCCTGGCAATCGTACCGATACAATCATCTGCTTCAAATCCGATTTTTCCGATATTAGGTATATCAAAAGAAGCAGTAACCTCTTTTACTAAATCAAATTGCGGTAATAGTTCAACCGGAGGTTCAGAACGGTTTGCTTTATAATCCGGAAAAAGTTCCGAACGAAAGGTTTTACTGCCCATATCCCAGCAAACAGCAAGATGTGTCGGTTTAAAAGAAGAGACGGCCGTCATTAAATGTTTGACAAAGCCCTGAATTCCGTTTGTTGGAATTCCTTTTGAATTTATCATAAACTGCCCTGTTACTGCAGTTGCATAAAAAGCTCGAAACAACAGGGCCATTCCATCGACAAGCATGAGTGAAGGCTTTTGGTTTTCCATGATCTTCCCTCCAAATCTGTAAAAAATAAATGCTCTCCTATTATAACATAGGAAAGCATTAAGATGATTTTTATCAAAAAGGAATTATATACCCAGCGTATCCCAAATCCATGTGTTTAGAATTTCAACAGATGGGCTTTTTGAAGGAAGCTGAGTCTCTGCTTCCAATTCTTTGCAGCTTTGTTGCAGAATCTTAATAAATTCATTTGCTTCTTTCTCCGTCAGCAGAAGATGATTCTTTTTTGCTTCAGACAATTGACAGTACGCGCTCAGCAATCGCGGCTGTGTTTTTGCCGCATTGGAAAAATATATAAATGGAGAGCGAATCTCTGCAGTATCCCTTATTTCAGTGCGGATGATTTCCGCTCGGACAGCCTGAATCAACTGTTTTTGTTTTTTAAAGGAAAAATCCCCTTTTACCATTTCCTTCAAATTCCTCTTTATTAATGCTCCATAATGCATATATAAGGCTTTTGGAGAATAGCTGTTCTCAATCACCCATTTAAGCTTTTGTAAAAAATGTTCATCATCGGAATAAATGAGCGGAGAATACGCCCATTCATAAATGCTTGGATTTGATTTCAGCACGAGTTCAAAAGCCTTAAACAGATCAAAACCGTTCCCGTCAAATGGGGACTGGAAAGTTAGAGCAGCCGGAGCTTGATTGAGAGCAAGATATTTTCGCAAATCTTGATACCGGTAAATAAAGCGGATATCAAAATCCGAAGCACTACTTTCAATTCCCCAAGCCCTGCTCCCGGCTTCACATGAGAATAATATCTTGAGATCATATTCTTTCTCTATACTTTCCAGCCATTTTTTCATGCATTCTCCCTCATACCATTAAAGTTCATTTATCCTCTGATGAATTTCATTCAGAACTTCTGTTGGAACCTCTCCATCTAAAGCGGTCAGCATACTGACATAGAATTCATCCATTTGTTCTGTCATTTGTTCCAAAAGTGCAGCGAATTCTCGTGATAAAACCTCCGTGTAGGATTCTGTTACACGGTCTTTTTCTTTCTGCAGGTAGTCTTCAGCAGGGGTTTGAAGGACCTTGTACAGTTCATCACTCATCAATTTCTTTTCATTTTTCTCAAAAAATGATTTTGGATTCTTAAAATAAGCCATTGCCTTTGAAAAAAGGCCGCTATTCAAGTCTTTAAATGCATTTTGAAACTCAATTTCTTGATTGTTCTTAAATTCATATGGAGTGAAAGACAAATCCCCGTTAGCATCTAATAGTCTTTCAATTAACACCGATTGGTAGTCTGAGATTATTTTTTCCGCAAATCGGTCAAGCCTAACCGTTGTCGCCCTCATCTCCTGAGCAAAATCAAACCCGATTCCTTCCAGGAATTCCTCAAGAGAGGTTTGTAAAACCTTTTTCAAATTGCGTCCATCATCACGAAGGACCGCTGGATTAAACGCTTCTTTAAAGAAGTCGCCAAACCGGAAAAATACCCGCTGCTTAATATAGTAAAGTAATTCCTGTGTTTCTTGGCTCAGACGATTATGGAGGTTTTCTGCTTTTTGTTCTCCGATAATGGCTTCAACCTTCGCCTTTTGCTGTTTAAGAACCGTACGTTTTTGTTCTTTAACTGCTTCATCCTCCATGCTGCTTTGAATCAGCTTTCCAATCAACTCTGATACACGCTTCAATTCCACTTCTGCTGCGTTGATAGCGATGCTTGTTAAATCGTTCGAGATAAATTGATAGAATGCCTTTTCAAACGGAACCATTCCAGACGACTGTTCGAGCGAGCGGTCGTTCTTTTCCTTTAAAGCATTCAAGCTTGATAGTGTATAAAGATGAGGATTCCTTACCCCGTACTTGATAAGCTGATCTTCTACATAGGAAACGACCGTCTCTTTTTCTTCCTCATCTTCCGCCAAATCAATCGCATTGATAATAAAAAACATTTTATCTAATTGGAATGAATCTTTTACCCGGCCAAGCTGGATCAAAAATTCACGATCTGCTTTGGAAAACGCATGGTTGTAATAAGTAACGAAAAGTATCGCGTCAGAGTTTTTAATAAAGTCAAAAGCCACACCGGTATGACGGGCATTAATAGAATCTGCTCCCGGAGTATCAACTAAAGTAATTCCTTTACGTGTTAATTCACAATCGTAATAAAGATCAATCCATTCCACAAAGCATGATTTTTCTTCTTTCGCGACAAAATCACTAAATTCCGTTAATGTTGTCTGGACTAACTCGCCTAATTGATTTCCAAAAGCCGGATACCCTTTCTTAAAGGCCTGTAAGAAAGCATAGTTCGTCTTTTCCAAAGAACCTGCTTGACTCTTCTCTCCAATGATTTTATCTATTTTTGCCATTGCATCGGTGAAGCTGTCAGCATGATCGTCAAAAACCTTTAATGCCCGGTTTAAATCATCGAGAAGGGCATTTCCTTGCTTTAGTTTAACAAGAACCGTTCCATGAGGATAACTGTCATTGACAGGCTTGATTTTGTTGATCGCGGCAGTTGTAGGATTGGGCGAGACCGGCAGCACTTTTTCACCGATAAGAGCATTGGCAAATGAAGATTTCCCTGCACTAAATGCTCCAAACAAAGCAACTGTAAACCCTTTTTGATCCAGCCGTTCTGCTTTTTCCTCCAATTCACGTGCCAGCTTTTTAAATCCCGGAATACGATTAATATACCCAGATGTTTTTCTTAGTTTAGCGGATGTATGATGAAGGCGGTCCGCTGCAGGTTCAGCTTGCTGCTCTTCCTTTTGAGGCATTTGTTTTGGAATCTCCCGAATTGCCTTCTCTTCTTTTTTAGCTGGAAGTGATTCGCCAATCACCACCTCGTATTCCTCCTCATGATCTTCAAATAAATGATATGGATCATGTCCGGCATAAGCAGATTTTGTTACAAGCTCTTCCAATTGCTTTTGAACAAGGGATTGGTCTTCCTCCCATTTTTTAATCTCTTCATATGCCTTCATATAGCGTTCGATATTTTTGAATTTATCATTCAATTTTTCACTGCTGGCAGCTTTTTTTGCTTCTATTATTCCAAGGAATAACTTTTTAATCTCGTTAAGATGTTTTTTGGCTTCTTTTTTAATTTCATTCGCTACATCATCCGTGTATTTTAAAACATAATCACCAGATAAACGGGCGCCCGGTTTCACAGCTCCGGTTAACAGTTCAACTGAAAAATCAGCCGTGAAGGATTGCGCTTTTTCAATTAATTCATGATTATCAAGACGTTTCTCTTTAAAAAGGCCGAGCATATATTCCTTTAAATGCCACTCGAGCTGGGTCTTCGTTTTTTCGAGAATATCCTGATAAAACTTGTTGATCCTTGCCTGCTTTTCTTCGATGGTTTTTTGTTTTGTAAACAGGAAACCGACTTTAAATTCCGGCTGGCAGGCCTCAAGATACGCTTCTGCCAATGTCCTTGTCTGGAACGGCATCAAATAGGCATTTTTCATAATATCAGCAATGCCAAGATCAAAATTCTTTTCCTCTTCTTCCCTTCCTTCTGTTGATTGAAGCTGGGAATGGAGCGAATGATAAGTTTCAAGTAAATGTGTTTGATCTTCCTCAGATAATTCAGCAAGAATTTCTTTATATGGCTGGAGCTCGTCTTCACTATTTTTCCGTTGATTCTCAAAATGATCGGCAACAATTTTCTTCAAGGAATGAAAGATCGACTGTAAAAGAAATGAATCTTTTTCTTTCAGTCTTTTATCAATGAATTCCTGCAATTCTGAAAATTGATTAAAGGAATGGTCCTCCGCTTTTAAAGATGTATAAAAGATATTTGCTGGTCTTACCCCCCATGAGGCAAACGATTCAACAACACTTGTTTTAAAATCGGCAAAGGTAAGCTCAGCATCGGAATGTTTATCAATTTGGTTGATAACCAAATATACTTCTTTCCCTGCTTCTGTCAGTTCCTTTGTAAATAAGAAATTAAGCTCAGACTGAACGTGATTATAATCCATCACATAAAAAATGAGATCAGCAAGATGGATCGCGGATTCAGTCGCAATCCGATGGGCATCATCAGCAGAGTCTATTCCCGGCGTATCCATAATTACCGTATTGGCAGGCAAAGTTGACTCTGAATGGCTGATTTCGACTGACTCAATCTGATCGCCGTCTTTACAATAATTTTTTACGACTTTATAGTCATATGGTGCTAAATACATACGTGGCTTTTCATTTTTAAAAAATACTTTGGCATACTCTTCACCGGATTTGACCTTTACCAGATTGGCGCTTGTCGGAATCGGACTCGATGGTAACAGGTTTTCCCCTACAACCCGGTTAATCATCGTTGATTTTCCTGCCGAAAAATGTCCGCAAAAAGCAATGGCAAATTCTTTATCCCTTAGTTTTCCAGCTAGCTGCTTTACTTTTTCAGCATTTTCATTATCCTGTTGCCTTAATAAGTAATCGTAAGCAGCAAGAAGTTTCCCCTTTAACGTTTGAATTGTCTCCTGACGATTCGCAGTTTGAACCATGAACTATTTCCCCTTATATCAAACTTTGTAATAATATATATTTTAAACGATAATTCAAACTTTTCCTATTAATACAGATCAAAAATAAAAAAAACCAGGGCTACTGCTCCCTGGTTCAACTGAGAATGATCTTTAATGGGCGATATGTTTCAAAACATATTTCATGACAATTGCATATATAATTACCGTTGCACCAACAAAAACAAAAGTCATATCCAGGCACCTTCCTTAACCGAACTATCATTGAGAATGATTTTCAACTTTAATTTAAAAATATCATAATCGATAGTCATTTTCAACTAAAGATGCTAATTGTCTATTTTTTGTAAAAATTTTGGCAAAAAACGGTTATGATTTTCAAAATGCACTTCATACTCTGTCAAGCGCTTCAGCGCATACTCCTCCTCTGGAATCCGGATGGAAAGCATGATGCCATTCATAAAGGAAAGAACAAGCGCAGTTACAAATGAATTAAAAAGGAGAGGAATAATCAATAGTTCCAATGTCACCACAAGATAATTCGGATGTTTTATAAAACGATATGGCCCTTTTTGAACGATATCAGCATTCGGGACTACGAGAATTTTCGTATTCCAATATCTGCCCAATGAAAGGATTGCCCAGCCTCTAAGTATCTGCAGCAAAATAAACAACAATAGCAGCCATGGCCAGGCTGGAGAAAGTCCCCTATTCTCGATTATTTTTTCTGCTAAAAAAAAGGCAAAAAACAATACATGCATCAGCACAATGCTGCGATAATGCTTTTTTCCAAACTCCACTGCTCCTTGCTGCAGCATCCAATTTTCATTTTTTTTGGCTATCGCAAGTTCGATTAACCGCTGGAGAACTAGAATAAGATAAAAAACAGCAAAAAAGAGGTCAACTTCCAATTATATCCACCTCAATAACATCATTTCTGAACTAAATCCCGGCCCCAGCGCAGCCATAAGCCCATAATCTCCCTCCGGCGCTTCCAATTCCAAATGCCGTTTCAATACAAAAAATATGGTTGCAGATGACATATTTCCAAACCTCTTCAACACTTCAAAAGCTTGGTTTATTTTTGAAGGTGAAAGATTTAATGCCTTCCGATAGGCATCGAGGACTTTTTTTCCTCCAGGATGCAGAATAAATTGAGCCATTTGTTCAAGCGTTTTGTTATTTTTCAATAAAAAATCTTCGACATTTGGTTTTAGCCAATTTTCAATAATATGAGGTATATCCCTGGAAAAAACAACAAACAAACCTTGGTCCTTAATATTCCATCCCATCACATCCAACGAATCTGGCATTAGGATGGATTGTGCAGCCATAACGGATGGAGAGGTACATCTTTTACGGATCTGATTGATTTTTACTTCGTCCCCGCAGACTAAAGCGCAAGCAGCACCATCTGCAAATAATGAAGTCCCGATCAAGTTACTCTTTGACGTATCGTTTCTTTGGAATGTTAAACTGCAAAGTTCAACGGACACCACCAGTACTTTTGCTTTCGGAAAAGCAAGACAATACTCATACGCTCTTGATAATCCGGAAACACCTCCCGCACAGCCCAGCCCCCAAATCGGGATCCGCTTTATATTTGCCAAAAAGGGCAATCTATTTATGATTCTCGCATCAATGCTGGGTGTTGCTAAGCCCGTCGTCGAAATAAAATAAATGGCGTCAATCTCCGAACAGGAAATTTCCTCTATTAAAAAATCCTCATTCTTCAAGCATTGCTCAATAACGTTGATTCCGAGTTCTACAGCCGTTTCGATATATGTATTATTCTTTTCTTCTAAAGACCTTTCATCAGAGTACCAATCCAGTGCTTTGGCAAAGTATCTTTTTTCAATTTGACCATTTTCGAATACAGGTAATAGTCTTTCAATATCTTTAAACGATTCAGAAAAAATCGTCCTAGCAAAAATCGTAACGTCTTCCTGATTTACTTCAAATGGCGGAACAGCTTCAGCAACCGAAATAATCGAAGGCATTCTCTTCATTCTCCTTATTTGGCTATATGAGCTATTCTTTATAATTGAAAGCAGATTATTCCTTACTCAGATAAAAAAAGATAAAAAAAAACCTCCCCGCTGGGAAGGTTAAACGTTTTGAAGGTGTTGTTGTTGTGCTTTCTAATTATACCCTTTAAATGGATTTCATTCACTGCACAAACATTTCCAGTCGTTTGATCACCTCAATATCCTTTCTGCTTATTTATAAAAATTGGTTTCCTACGCAAAATATTCATAGCTAAAATGGAGATATCAGCCGAAACGGGGAAGGCCTCATGCACATGAATAAACCGCTTAAATTCATGATGGGATTTGGAATTAGTGTCCTTTTTATCATCTTATCTGTTATTGTAATCCGTGCCTTTTATATTGGGAGTCAGCAGCCAATCTGCTTGGAACCTGATAACCCGGAAAGAATTGTTCAAGGGGCTCCGTTTAACAGGCCCGGTTTACAAAAAGTGAGCGGGAAAAGCTGGGACTATGAATTGGTCATGGTCGCATCGGCATTTAACTTGGATCCTGCAGCAGTACAAATCCCTCTTGGGGCAAAGGTGAAAATTATTGCAGCATCAAAAGATGTTATTCATGACCTCAGTGCAACGGGAACAAACATCGATATGATGCTTGTTCCCGGGTTTGTAAAAGAATATATAACAACCTTTCAGAAAATGGGTGAATATCGGCTCTTGTGCAGCAGCTATTGCGGTTCCGGTCATAAGTTGATGATTTCAACCATCAGGGTTGTCAAATAGAAATCATTTTCAAGCCAAATCGATAAAAAAATGAAAACAGTACCTTATTATGATTTCAGTTATCGAGCAGAAAATTAAAATACACAACTGAATTATCCCTGCTCTTTTACGAAAATCAACTATTGAATTAGCATAAAAATGCTTGGTCTGAAGATGCTCAAACTTCGGACATCAATCATGTGATTTTCCTTTCCTCTTGTCCGCTCGCTAATTCATATTTCATTTTTGATGCTATGTTAAGATTTATCCATATAAAGCTTAACCCGCCAACAAAGGTAAATAGTCCAATTCATTTGCGAATTGGACTAAAAAATAGAATGAATTTAGTTTTTCTACTTTAAAACTGAACTACTTATTATTGCTATTTATCCAGGGTTTTAGCCCAGTTGGTAAATATCTCTATATTTTCCAGTAAGATATTCAATTAAATAGTTGGCATTCAAGCCTTCCCCTGTCGTATCTTTTAGGATTTCCAAAGGCTTTTTCATTTTTCCATATTGATGAATATGTTTATTCAACCAATTTTTAATCGGCAAAAAATCTCCTTTTTCCAATAACTGCTCGAATTCTGGAAATTCTTCAAGCATTTTATGCTTAAACTGAGCCGCATACATATACCCAAGCGCATAGGACGGAAAATAACCGAAGCTGCCTCCTGCCCAATGAACATCCTGTAAAACACCTTCCGCATCATTTTTAGGACGTATTCCCAGGTATTTTTCATACATTCCATTCCAAATTTCCGGCAAATCCTTAACCTCTATTTCATCGTTAAACAGACCTTTTTCGATCTCATAGCGAATGATAATATGGAGAGGATAAGTCAATTCATCTGCTTCGATGCGGATCAGTGAAGCTTTTGACTCATTGATGGCCCGGTAAAAATCCAGTAAACGGACTTCATCAAACTGACCATCCGAATAATTTTTTATGAGCTCATAGTTATGTTTCCAAAAAGATAAGCTTCTTCCAATAAAATTCTCAAAAAACAGCGATTGGGATTCATGAATACCCATTGATGTGCCGGAACATAATGGTGTTCCAATTAAATCTTTTGAAAGGTTTTGTTCATAGAGTGCATGACCGCCCTCGTGTATGGTTCCAAAAACAGCCGTCCGGAAATCTTGTTCATCGTATTTTGTGGTAACGCGGACATCCCCGGGATTCAGGCCGGTTGCGAACGGATGTACAGTTTCGTCGAGTCTGCCGGCTTGAAAATTAAAACCCATTTGTTTTAATATTTGCAAACTGAACAAACGCTGCTTTTCTTTTGTGAACCTTTCAAACAGAAAATCAGTTTCCGGCTTATGAGGGGAATCAGACACTTGTTTCACTAATGGAACTATTTTTTCCCTTAACTCCGCAAATACCCGGTCAAGTGTGGAGACAGTGATACCCGGTTCATATAAATCCAAAAGCGTATCATACTTATTTTCTTTGTACCCCCAATAATGAATAAATCTTTTTGTCATCTCCACAAGTTTCTCAAGATAAGGCTGAAAAAGGGAAAAATCTGATTTTGCCTTCGCTTCTTCCCAGACAGTTTCCGCCTTTGATTGAAGAATGACGTATTCTTGATACTCCTCTGGAGGAATTTTCTTATTTTGATCATATTCTTTTTGGCATTCCTCAAGCGTCTTGCGTGTTATTTCTGAAATTCTCTTTTCACCTGTTAACTGAGCCAAATACTGTGACATTTCCTCAGATACGGACATTTTAAAGACCTCTGAAGATAACATTCCAATGACCTCTGACCTCTTTTCGACTCCTTGCTTAGGTGCGCCTGTACGTAAATCCCAATAAATAAGTCCAAGAGCCTCGTTGTAGGAAGACATTTTTCTCACATATTGCAAAAATTCTTTTTCTAATTCAGCTACGCTCATGATCTAACCTCCTATCTGTTTTCTTCCATATTTTATCATATACTTTTCATTGTTAATGAAGGATGAGAATAAAAAAACAACAGAAATTGGCTTTCTGTTGTTAGATATTTTCATGCGATATAGAGAGGGAAGAGAAAATATTTAGACCGCTTTTATTTTTTTCCGATTGCGACTCTCCACGTTTCCGGGCCTTCTTCAAGATATTCCCACGTGAATTGGTCGGTTCTTTCCATCATAAATTGATATTGGAGAGGGCGGGGATCATGATCATTGACGATTTGCATCACTTCTCCGGACTGTAATTCATCAAAAGAATTCATGATTGTCGGGTGTTTTTCACGGGGTGGATAATCAGGAACATGTATGATTTTTGCGAATGTCTGCATTATGTTCACTCCTAATGGATTGTTTTTCAATTCTCTTTTATTATAGTTCATGCTTTTGTTTTTATTAGTGCGGCCAATCACACGGAAAATATGATTTCATCAGCTCCGGAGGAAAAGAAGAATGAGGGAATATATCGGTACTTGCAGCTGCTGCTGCAAAGAAATCTTTTGCTTCGACGGATTTTTGAATGGAGTTTTTACAGAAGATAAGAAACTGATCTGTTTTGATTGTGAAGAGAAGGATAAGAAAGAAAAAATCCCGCAAAGCTAAGCTTTGCGGGATTTTTTTGTTTAATCTTCTTCAATAGCCAAGTCTTTTACCGGGAGCTTTTCATTTTCTTTATGTGTCGGTTTGCGCAGATTAAACAGCGCTTTAATAGCGAAGATTAGCAATGCCAAGACACCAAGAAGGAAGATCGAATCCGGAACCGCACGCCAGGTTAATAGCGTTTGTACCAGCGGTTCTTTTAAGAAGGAAGCTGCTCTTGATGCTGCATATCCGTGGTTATACGCTTCTTTAATTTGCAAAAATCCAGTTGGCAGTAATGAGGCAAATACCATCCCTGCAAGACCAATGTTTAACATAATGCAGCTGAATTTCAGCCATTTGTCGTTCCAGGCTTCCGGTTTTACAATGCTTCTCAAAGAGTAAAGAAGTACGGCAATCGCGAACATTCCATATACACCCATCATCGATGCATGACCATGCGTCGGCGTTAAGAATTGCCCATGCTCAAAGTAAGAAACAGCAGGAAGGTTGATTAAAAATCCAAGTACTCCGGCACCAACTAAGTTCCAGATAGCTACAGAAATAAGAAACCAGAAGCTGCTCTTATACGGGAAGTTTACTCCGCCTTCACGCATCATTTTATATTGTTCATATGCTTCCAAAATTAACAGCGTCAACGGAATTACCTCTAATGCGGAGAATACCGCACCAAGGCCAAGCCAAACTTCAGCTGAACCATTGTAGTAGTAGTGGTGACCGATTCCGATTACGCCGCTTCCAAGAAGCAGGATCAACTGGAAGTACATTTGGCGGACGGTTGATTTCTTGGTAACAAGACCGAGCTGTACCAATAAGAATCCAATAACAACAACGGCAAATACTTCAAAAATGCCTTCAACCCATAAGTGAATGATCCACCAGCGCCAGTAATCCGCAAATGTGAAGCTCGTATCAGGATTAATAAATAAGGCAAAGATATAAAATGCAGGCACAGCTATGGCTGAGTAAAATAACAGGTGGATTAGGCCGCCTTTATCCGTTTCTTTTTTCAGACCAGCTTTAATTCCGCGGTAAACAATAAACAGCCAAATAAGCATACCCACAATAAGAATGATTTGCCATAAACGGCCTAACTCTAGGTATTCCCAGCCTTGATGGCCTAATAAGAACCACTCATTTCCTAAATAGCCATTTGCGCCGAGCCATTGCCCAATCATGCTTCCCGCGACAAGAACGACGAGTGCCCAGAATAAAATATCAACCAATAAGCCTTGTTTTTTCGGTTCATAACCGCCTACAAGCGGTGCGATATAAATCCCCATTCCCAGCCAGGCAGTTGCAATCCAGAAAATGGCCAGCTGCAAATGATAGCCTTTTGTAATATTGAATGGAAGAATATCGTGAATCCACTTTATTCCAAAGAAACTATCCGGCTCAATATAGTAATGGGCAAGCAAGGCCCCGAACATACACTGGACGAAAAACAGCGCGGCTACTACAACGAAATATTTTCCCGTCTTTACTTGCGAACTCGTCAATGGAATTTTCCGAATGTCAATCACAGGAAAGTTTCCTTCTGTGTATGCTTCTTTCATGCTTAATTGATAACGATAGAAGAAGTAAAGAATAATTCCGACAAAAAGAATCAACAGCGTAACACTTGCGCCGCTCCACCAAATGGCTGTAAAAGAAACATGATTGCCCGCATCTTCATAATATGGCCAGTTATTCGTATAGGTAATTTTATCCCCTTGACGAACCGTGCTTGAAAGCCATGCAGTCCAGAAGAAGAAATCGGAAATTTGCTTGATTTGATCCCCGTCTGCAACATAGGCACGATGGGATGACGGCATATCGCTATTTTTTATTAAATTTGCTTTTAAGCCCCACCCGTCGCCTTTTGTAAATACTTTTTGATAATATGCTCTAACTTTCTCCAGACCAGAAACTTGGGCATTTGTAAGTTTTAATGTATCTTTTGTGCTGTCGTAACGATTTTGGCGCATTTCCTTGATAACATTATTTTTTATGACTGCTTTTTGATCTTCCGATAATGAAGAGAACGGTTTTTCAAACTTTTCATTTGCTTTATAATCCTGCATACCCTGGGTGTATATTTGTAATGACTCAGCCGTATAATCAGGTCCCATATAGGAGCCGTGACCTAAGACGGTTCCATAATCCATCAAGCCGTATTTTTGCCATACAGCCTGACCTCCCATGATCGATGCCTTTGTAAACAGCACTTCTCCTTTTTGATCAGTAACTTTCAAAGGCCTTGGAGCCTGCTCCTTAAAGATCCAGTATCCCCCCGTTAATAACACTGTAAAAGAAAGTAAAATGGTAATGATTAAAATCGATTTTAAGAGTGCATTTTTATTTTCTTTCCCCGGTTTTGTTGAACCCCTATGTATTTCCATTCCTTTTCATCCTTTCGCGTTTCAATTCATCATTTATTGTAATGGCCCCAGTGCTGACACAAAGTGAAGATGTTCATTTTATCACTGTGATTTTTCTCACTTGAGTGAGAATTATTTTCATGAGATGACAATTCTATGACGGAGGTCACTTATTTAAAAACTTCATGTTGCTACAATGGGTTAGCAGCAGCGAAATTTCTTTATATAGAAGGTGATGACATCAATGAAGCATGAAGATATTGTGATGCGATTATCGAGAGTGCCTTTATTTAAGGAATTATCCTTGGACGAACTGGCTCCATTCGTTGAAGTTGCTCAGGCTCGTTTTTATAAACAAAAAATGTATGTTTTTATGCAGGACGATCGTCTTGATCGTGTCTTTTTTATTCATACTGGAAAGATTAAAATTTACCGTTCAGATTTTTCGGGGAAAGAACAGATCATATCGATTCTTGAACCTGGGGAAATGTTTCCGCACGCCGGTTTTTTTCGAAATGGAAAATACCCGGCACATGCTGAAGTGCTGGAAGAATGTCAGCTTATTGTTATTCCAATTGACAAGTTTGAAGAGATTCTCATTTCCTATCCTGAGCTTTGCATTAAAATCTTTAAGGTCCTAGGAGAAAAAATTGTTGATTTGCAAGGAAGATTAGAAGCACAGGTACTTCATAATACGTATGAGCAAATTATCCTTTTGCTGATAAGGCTTTGTAAGTCAAACGGTGAAAAAATAGAAAAACATTATAAGTTAACCACACAATTTACTAACCGTGAACTAGCGAATATGATTGGAACTTCAAGGGAAACAGTAAGCAGAACAATGAATCATTTAAAAAAGAAAGATAATATCACCCTGGATCAGGACGGTTTTTACTTAATTGACCGTGATGCCCTGCAGCAGGAGTTGTTTACTTAATAAACATGATCTTAAAAAGGAGCTGTCTAAATTTGGAACCGAAATTAATTGAATTAGATGTACGCGAAGACTTAAATAAAAAACATGAACCTTTCCAAAAAATTATGGAAGCAGTCAGCGCTCTTAAGGAAAATGATACGTTTATTCTTCATGCCCCGTTTAAGCCTGTCCCATTATTTGCTGTTATGAAAGCAAAAGGATTTACACATGAATCGGAAGAAATTGAAAAAAAACACTGGAAGGTTACTTTTATCAAGAAAAGCGAAAAATAATTTTATCCATTAAAAAAACGTTTAGAAGGAGATATCTATGCTTATAGATAACCGCGGCTTAGAGCCGCCGCAGCCAATGATGCGAACACTTGCCGCATTGGAAAATTTAGGAGAAAATGAAACCTTAACCATCATAAATGACCGCCGGCCGATGTTTCTTTATGAACAATTAGAGGAATTAGGATTTAAACAGCGAACAGAACCGCTGGAAGACGGGAGTTTTAAAATTGAAATCTTCCGATAAGAAGGTGTTATAATGCTACCTCAAAATATGGGAAGTGAAACGAATATTAAGCTTCCCTTTTCGTTTATTTTTTTCAGCTTGCTGGCTCTTGTGTTTTCACAAATCTTTTTATTGCTAAATGGGAATTTATTCTCGGGCGGCAGCTTTAGAATTCCGGCCATCTGGTCTTCCGCCCACCTGTTAATTCTGGGGTGGGCTCTGATGATCGCCATGGGCGCGATGTATCAGCTTGTTCCGGTTGCTTTTTTAACTAAAATTTGGAATGAGACATTTGGTTTTATCCAGTTTGGGGTTACCGCAGCAGGAATTGTTTCCTTTGCTGCAATGCTCTACTGGGCTCCGCAAAAAGCCTTAATTCCGGGGATCCTTACCTTTTTAGGAATTTTGATGTTCTTATTTCAAATGGTGATGACGTTAAGGAAACAGGCACGATCAACCGTTCTCACTTTACTGGTTGGAACAGCATTATTATGTTTATTTTTAACCATCCTTTTAGGAATCAGCTTAATTTTGAGCTGGAAAACCGGATTTGCGGGAGCCTATTATCAATCTATCTTCAAAACTCATTTGTTAATGGGATTAACAGGCTGGTTTACGTTGTTGATTTTTGGTTTTTCCTATAAGATGGTTCCAATGTTTTCATTATCACACGGCTTCCCGATGGTTCAAGCAAGATATGTATATGGATTTTATCTATCTGGTCTTATTGTAACTGCCCTTTCTTTCTTTACTGGAAATTCATTATTGGCAAAGAGCGGATTTTTCTTGCTCCTAGCCGGTTTTTCCATCTTCAGCTGGCATATAAGCTTGATTATCAAAAAGAGATTGAAACGGAAGCTTGATAAACCTTTTAGCTTTGCCTTGTCAGCTATTGCTTTTGGCAATCTCATTCATCTGGCGGCATTTATATTGATATGGACCAAAGATTTTTCAGCCGTAATTGGCCCATTGATTTATTCCTATCTTTTACTTTGGATTGTACTGAGCATTTTGGGTTATTTGTATAAAATTGTCCCCTTTCTCTGGTGGACTCATAAATACAGCAAGGAAATGGGCAAGAAAGCCGTTCCTGCGCTTAAAGATATGATGAATGAAAAATTGGCCGTTCCCCTGTTTTTGGCTTTTATCTTTTTCGTTTTAATGGTTTTCCTTGCGTTAGTTTTCAAAATCACGATTCTTTTCAACATTGCTCAATTGATTCTTTCGATGGTTTTTATTGTCATGACAATCAGTATATTAGCTGTAATTAAAAAATAATGAGGTGCTTAGCATGATTTCAGAAGAAAAAATCCGTGAAGAACTTAAAAGTGTTTACGACCCGGAATTGAACATTAATGTCGTCGATCTTGGATTAATTTACAATATCGAGATCTCGGAAGATAATGATGTAGCGATTACAATGACATTAACAACTCCAGGCTGTCCATTGCACGACTCGATCGAAAGAGGCGTACGCTACAGTCTGCAAGGATTAGAGGAAATCAGAAATGTCGACGTAAACGTTGTCTGGGAGCCGGCATGGACTCCAGACCGGATGACACCGGAAGGAAAGGCTATTTTAGGATGGTAAAAAAACTCACCGATTGGCGAGCCTTAAAGGTGAAGACAGAGGAGTAGTTCGTCGAAAAGCACAACTTTTCGACTGCGATGCTAATGCTCACGAAGCGTTCCTTAGTGCCCTTATGCCTGATAGGAAAGTATAACTTTCGCTATCGGCTAAAAAAAGGACCTGGCTGATTG